>NZ_JBFAMT010000012.1:0-207046 GCF_040656635.1 Actinosynnema sp. NPDC049800
GCATACCGCTGTTGTATGTGGCCCATTCGGCCGTGCCCCCGGGAGCCGCCTCAGGCCCGACTATCGCGAACACGGACTTGTGAAACAGGCGCTAGACGTGCTTCACCGCGGCCAGCAGCTTGGTCAGCGACTCCTTGGCGTCGCCGAACAGCATGGTGGTCTTCGGGTTGTACAGCAGGCTGTTGTCCACGCCCGCGAAGCCGGGCCGCATCGAGCGCTTCATGAACACCACGGCCTTCGCCCGGTCCACGTCGAAGATCGGCATGCCGTAGATCGGGCTGCTCGGCTCGTCCCGCGCGCCGGGGTTGACCACGTCGTTCGCGCCGACCACCAGCACCACGTCGACGCTGCCGATGCCGGGGTTGACGTCGTCGAGCTCCTTGAGGTGCTCGTACGGCACGTCCGCCTCGGCGAGCAGCACGTTCATGTGGCCCGGCATCCGGCCCGCGACCGGGTGGATGCCGTAGTGCACGGTGACGCCGCGCTGCTCCAGCACCTGCGCCAGCTCCCGCGCCGCGTGCTGGCCCTGCGCCACGGCCAGGCCGTAACCGGGGACCACCAGCACCGAGTGCGCGTAGCCGAGCATGATGGCCACGTCGTCCACCGTGCCGGAGCGCACGGTGCGCTGCTCGTCCGTCGCCGCCGCCGTCGAGGTCGGCTTGAAGGCGCCGAACAGGATGTTGGTCAGCGGCCTGCCCATGGCCTGGGCCATCAGCCGGGTCAGGATCGTGCCGGACGCGCCGACGAGGGTGCCCGCGACGATCAGCAGGGTGTTGGCGAGCACGTAGCCGGACGCGGCGACGGCCAGGCCGGTGAACGCGTTGAGCAGCGAGATCGCGATCGGCACGTCCGCGCCGCCCACCGGCAGCACGAACAGCACGCCGAGCGCGAGACCCGCCAGCGCCAGCAGCACCAGCAGCAGGCCGTTCCCGGTCAGCACGACCGACAGCGCGAGCAGCGCGCTCACCGCCGCCGCGCCGATGCCGAGCAGCTGACCCGCGGGCAGCAGCACGGGCCGGGTGGTCATGATCTCCTGGAGCTTGAGGAACGTGACCACGCTGCCGGAGAAGCTGACCGAGCCGATCAGCACGGTGAGCACGGTGAAGACCTGGAACAGCACCGAGCCGTGCGGCACGGCCAGGAACTCCGTCAGCGCCACCAGTGCCGCCGCCGCGCCGCCTACGCCGTTGAACAGCGCCACCATCTGCGGGATGGCGGTCATCTTCACCGACCGCGCCGCCGGGATGCCCACCACGACGCCCGCGACCACGGCGATCACGATCAGCAGCCCGTTGTGCACCGCGCCGTGCGCGTACGCCGTGACCACGGCCAGCGCCATGCCCGCCGCGCCGACGAGGTTGCCCGCGCGGGCGTACTTCGGCGTGCTCAGGCCCTTGAGCGCCAGCACGAAGCACAGCGCGGCGACCAGGTACGCGAGCTGGACCCAGGTGGGGCTCACCCGCCCACCTCCTTGTGGCCGTTGGCCGCGCTCTTGACCGGCCTGTCCGCCTTGTGGCCCTTGAACATCTCCAGCATCCGGTCGGTCACCACGAAGCCGCCGACCACGTTGACCGTGGCCAGGAACACCGCGGCCAGGCCGAGCGTGATCTCCAGCGCGTGCTCGGCGCGGCCGGTGATCAGGATCGCGCCGACGAGGATCACGCCGTGGATCGCGTTCGCGCCCGACATCAGCGGCGTGTGCAGGATCGTGGACACCTTCGACACGACCTCGAAGCCGACGAACACGGCCAGCACGAAGATCGTCAACAGGTCGATCACGGCAGCTCCCTCCTCAGCTCGCCCGCGTGCGTGAGGCAGCAGCCGGCCAGCACCTCGTCGGTGAGGTCCGGCACGACCTGGCCGTCCTTGGTCATCATCAGCAGCAGGTTGGCCACGTTGCGCGCGTAGAGCCTGCTGGCGTGCACGGGCATGCCGCTGGGCATGTTCCTCGCGCCGTAGACCAGCACCTCGCCGACCCAGGTCTCCTCACCCGGGCTGCTGGCGGTGACGTTGCCGCCGGACTCGGCGGCCAGGTCGACCACCACCGAGCCGGGCGCCATCGCCTTGAGCATGTCGTTGGTGACCAGCACGGGCGCCTTGCGGCCGGGGATGGCGGCGGTGGAGATCACCACGTCGGAGGCGGCGACCCGTTCCGCGATCAGCTCGCGCTGGCGTTCCAGGAACGTCTCCGACTGCGCCTCGGCGTAGACGCCCTGCTGCGTTTCGAGGTCCAGTTCGAGGAACCGCGCGCCGAGGCTCTTGACCTCGTCCTTGGCCGCCGCGCGCACGTCGTAGGCCTCGACCACGGCGCCGAGGCGCCGTGCGGTGGCGATGGCCTGCAACCCGGCCACGCCCGCGCCCAGGACGAGCACCTTGGCGGGCGGGATGGTGCCCGCCGCCGTGGTGAACATGGGCAGGAACCTGGGCAGCCGGTTGGCGGCCTCCATCACCGCGCGGTAGCCCGCGACCAGGGCCTGCGACGACAGGGCGTCGGCGGACTGCGCCCTGGTCACGCGGGGTAGCAGGTCGAGGCTGAACGCGGTGACCTTGTTGGCCTTGAGCACCTCGATCAGCTCTGGCTCGCTGTTGGGCTGCAGGAAGCTGATCGTGATGTCGCCCTCGCGGAGGGCGGCGGCCTGCTCTGGTGTCGGCGGTTGGACGGAGACGATCACGTCTGACTGCCCGGCCGGGTGGTCGGCGATGACGTTCGCACCGGCTGCGCGGTAGGCGGCGTCCGAGGCGTGGGCGTGTCTGCCCGCTCCGGCTTGCACGTCCACCGTGAGTCCGGCACCGATCAGCGTGGTCACCGTTTCCGGTAGACCGGCTACGCGGCGCTCGGCGGGCCGCGCCTCGACGGGTATGCCCACTCTCACGGAGAGTCACCCTAGACCGGTGTTGGTGATCTACGCCACAGGTGAACTTCAACGTTAACCGTACATACGTCTTGCTGAGACTTCCGGCCGCTCTCAGTGGATCACCGGGCAGACGCCCTTGGTGTCGCCGGGGAAGAAGTTCGGCACCAGCTCGCGCTTGTCGTAGTACCGGTGGAAGACACTGGTGATCCCGCTCGACATCGGCGGCACGATCCACGTCCAGTCCGCCGGGCACGAGCGGCCCGCCTCTTCCTCCTTCTTGATGTGCGTGAGGAACCGGTCCGACTCGGTGTGGTGGTCGGTGATGGTCACCCCCGCCGCCGCGAACGAGTGCAGCACCGCGCGGTTCAGCTCGACCAGCACCCGGTCCTGCCACAGCGTCCGCACCGACGAGGTGTCCAGGCCCATCCGCTTGCCCAGGTACGGCAGCAGGTCGTACCGGTCGGCGTCGGCGAAGTTGCGCGCGCCGATCTCGGTGCCCATGTACCAGCCGTTGAACGGCGCGGCCGGGTAGTCGATCCCGCCGATGCGCAACCGCATGTTGCTGATCGCGGGCACGGCGTGCCAGCGCAGCCCCAGGTCGGCCAGCCACGGCAGCTCGGGGTGCCCGATAGGCACCTCCAGCACCGCGTCGGGCGGCAGTTCGACCAAGGCCGGCTCGGCGTCCTCCCGTTCCACGATCAGCGGCAGCACGTCGAACGGCCCCCGCCGGGTGGGCGGGCGCCAGCCCATGCCGATCGCCTGCTCGGTCAGCTCGGCGTTGCGCCGGTCACCCAGGACGCCGCCGTCCGAGCCGACGTAGCCCGCGTAGCGGACCAGCTGCTCGTTGCGGATCCTCGGCGCGGGCTGGCCGGGGTCGTCCGGCGCGAACACGGTGATCACCGGGCGGACCTTGCCGCCGTTGGCGGCGAGCTTGAGGTGCTCGACGCACTCGTCCGCGATCTCCTTGGGGTCGCGCAGCTCCCGCAGGTCGCGGACCTTGAGGCTGCGCCAGTACAGGCGGCCGATGCAGCGCGCGCTGTTGCGCCACGCCACCCGTGCGCCGAACGTCAGCTCGTCGGGGGTGTGGCGGTACGTGCCGGTGGCGGCGACCTCGGCGTGCACCTCGGCGAGGCGGTGCTCGACCGGGCCGAGCTCGGGGTGCTCCGCGTGGTGCAGTCGGATGAACTCGTCGGCCTCGGCGAGGTCGACGGTGAAGGCGGTGGCGTCGTGCAGGGGAATGGCTTCAGCCGGACACGAGGGGACGGGGGCCATGGCGGGACACCGTAGTTGCCCTTTCGTGGTTGTCGCACCGCCGTGCCGGGCACCGAGGGGGTGCGACAACGGACCGTTGATGCCACAGAGTGAGTGCTTGATCGCGCAGAAGTGTGACACATCCTGGGAAAACGAGTGATATTCGATCGTTATCCGCTCGAATCACGGCGGTTACCTGTGATTTACATCACAGCCTCGTTGTCCCCTATCGGGTGACAACGACGGCGGTGTCCACGCCAGGAACTTCGTCGCCCTCGCCGAACCCACCGACGCCGGGACCGCGCGCATCGCGGCGTCGCGCATCGTCACGGCCACCGGGTTGCGCACCTTGTGCCCCACCCGCCCGAGCACCCGCGACGCCTTCGCCATCCGCTGCGTGCGCGGCCGGCGTTGGCGGTCGTAGTCGGCGAGCGCGGTCGGCACGTCGTCGGCGCGGGCACACGCGGCGGCCAGCACCACCGCGTCCTCGATCGCCATGCACGCGCCTTGCCCCAGGTAGGGCGTCATCGCGTGGGCGGCGTCGCCGAGCAGCGCCACCCGGCCGCGCACGAAGGTCGGCAGCGGCGTGGCGAGTTCGTGGATGTCGTGCCGCAGCACGGTGTCGGGCGGCGTGGCGTCCAGCAGGTCCGGGATGGGGTCGTGCCAGCCGGCGACGAGGCGGCGCACCTCGCCCAGCTCGTCGGCCGAGCGGCCACCGGCGGGCGCGACGGTGGCCGCGTACCAGCAGACCCGGCCGTCACCCAGTGGGAGGACGCCGAACTCGGTGCCGGGACCGAGGGTCTGGCTGACACCGAGGTCGCGCGGGAACCGAGCGGTCGTCACGCTGCGCCACGCCGTGGTGCCCGCGTACACCGGCTGGGGCAATGTGGGGAACAGCGCCTGCCGGGCGCGGCTGCGGATGCCGTCCGCCGCGACCACCAGGTCCGCGTCCAGGTCGTCCAGGTCGTGCACCTCGGTGTCCGTGACCAGGCACTCCGGCGGCAACGCCGACCGCAGCACCCGGTGCAGGTCCGCCCGGTGCACGGCGACCACGTGGTCCTGGTGCGGCGTCTCGACGTGCGCCAGCGTCCGCCCCTTCCGGTCGCGGATGCCGCCCGGCACGCGGGGCGTGCCGATCCGCCGCACGTCGTCGGCCAGCCCCAGCGCCGCCAGCGCCCGCATGGCGTTCGGCATCACGCCGACGCCCGCGCCGACCTCGCCGAACTCCGCCGCGCGCTCCAGCACCGCGACCTCCCACCCGACCCGCCGCAACGCCACCGCCGCCGTGACACCGCCGAGGCCACCGCCCACCACGACCGCTCTCATGCCCGCTCCTTCTACAGCTGTAGATGCCCGTACTCTACAGCTGTAGAAGGAGGATGCAACGTGACCGAGCGCATGGCCGCCCTCGCCGACGCGGCGATCCACGTGGTGGCCACGAAAGGCATGCGGGGGCTGACCCACCGCGCGGTGGACAGGCAGGCGGGTGTGCCCACCGGCTCGACCTCGGCCTACTTCCGCACCCGGAAAGCGCTCGTCGAAGGCGTCGTGCAGCGGCTCGCCGAACTGGACAACGCCGAGGTGGTCGACGTGAGCACGGACGTCACCCGGGACCTCGACCTGCTGGCCGAGGGCGTCGCGCACGTGTTCGACCAGTGGATGACCACGGCCCGCGAACGCACGCTGGCCCGGTACGCGTGCCTGCTGGAGGCCACCCACCACCCCGAGCTGCGCGGCATCCTGGCCCACGGCGAACGGCCGCGCGCACGGATGCGGCAGCTGCTGGCGGCGTTGGGCGCGGAGGACCCGGAGCGCCAGGGCCGGGACCTGGTGGCGTTCCTCGACGGCCTCGTGTTCGACCGGCTGGCCGGCCCGGGCACGCTCGGGGCGCCTCCACCCGGGACCCCGGAGAGCCGCGCCGAACTGGCCGCGGCGATCCGCACGGCGCTGCGCGGCGTGCTCGGGAAATGAGTGGCGCCCGGCGCTATCGTCAATCGCATGTGGGCCTTCGGGATCTTCTACCTCTGAGTTCGGGGCTGCCGTCCACCCCCACGCGCCACGCGTGACGGGGTCTTCGAGCCAACCCCCATCCCAGGCGGAGAGTCCCTCATGTCGCACATCGCTTTTCTCAACATCCCCGGCCACGGCCACGTCAACCCGACGCTGCCCGTCGTCACCGAGCTGGTGAACCGGGGCCACCGGGTCAGCTACGCGGTCGACCCCGGATTCGCGGACGTCGTCGAGCGGGCCGGCGCGACGCCGGTCGTGCACCCCACGACCCTGCCCACCGAAGACCAGGAGTGGCCGACCGAAGCGGCGCCGGCCATGCGCCTGTTCCTGGCCGAGGCCAAGTCGGTGCTGCCGGTGCTGGAGGCGGCCTTCGGGGCCGACCGGCCGGACGTCGTCGTGTACGACATCGGCGCGTGGACGGCGCGCCTGCTGGCGGGGCGCTGGGGCGTGCCCGCCGTCCAGTTCTCCCCCACCTTCGTCACGTACGAGGGCTGGGAGGAGGAGCTGGGCGACATGGTCGACCAGCCCGAGGTGACCGAGTTCTACGCCGAGCTGGAGCAGTGGCTGGTCGCCGAGGGCGTGGCGCTGCCCGGCCCGGCGTACGTCGGCGACCCGGACCGCGCGGTGGTGAGCATCGCGCGGTCGTTCCAGCCGAACCACGAGTCGGTGCACCCGAAGTACACGTTCGTGGGACCGTGCCTGAGCGACCGGTCGGCGTTCCAGGGCACGTGGGAACGGCCCGCGGACGACCGCCCGGTGCTGCTGATCTCGCTCGGGTCGGCCTACACCAACGAGCCGGGGATCTACCGGCGGTGCTTCGAGGCGTTCGGCGACCTCGACTGGCACGTGGTGATGGCCGTCGGCAAGCACGTCGACCCGGCCTCGCTCGGCGAGCCGCCGTCGAACGTGGAGCTGCACCGGTGGGTGCCGCAGCTGGAGATCCTCTCGCACGCCAAGGTGTTCATCACGCACTGCGGCATGGGCGGCACGATGGAAGGGCTCTACCACGGCGTGCCGATGGTGGGCCTGCCCATGCTCGGCGAGCAGGCCATGAACGCGATGCGCCTGGTCGACCTGGGCGTCGGCAGGCACATCCCGCGCGAGGAGGTCACCGCCGAAGGGCTGCGGTCCGCCGTGCTGGAGCTGGCGGACGACCCGGAGGTGGCCCGGCGGCTGGCCGTGCTCAAGGCCGAGACCCGGGCGGCGGGCGGCACGGCCGCGGCGGCCGACGTGATCGAGGCGGAGTCGGAGTAGCTCAGAGGGGGCGGCGCCTTCTACGCCGCCCCCTCCCCGTCTACGCGGATCGCTCCGAGCTGCCCAACCTGGGGAACGGGTCGGTCGAGAACACGACCTCCACCGGCACCTCGAAGTACTGCGCGATGCGCAGCGCCAGGTACAGGCTGGGGCTGTACTCGCCCCGCTCCAGGTAGCCCACGGTCTGGTAGTGGATGCCCAACGCCTCGGAGAGCTGCCGGCGTGACACTCCCCGTTCCGCGCGCAGCATCGCGATCCGGTTGTAGACGCTTTCGCTCATCGCACCCTCTGCAACGCCGCCTGTCGGCGTTGCTCCATCTCCGCTCCGGACTCACGGCGAGCCATCCGACGCAGGATCGTAGGCGCAAGCAGGAAGCCGACCACCGCCCACACGCCGAGCACGCCCGTCATCTCCAGGATCCGCCAGGTGCCGCCGATCTCCGCGACCGCGGCCGCGTCCGGCAGCAGCGCCGCCCTGGCGCCGTGCCCCGCCCAGTACACCGGGAACACCTGGGCCACGCCCTGCAGCCAGCCGGGCATCGCGGTGATCGGGTAGAAGATGCCCGAGATGGCGATCAGGCCCATCATCGGCAGCATGGTGATGCCCATCGCGCCGCCGGGGCTCTTGGTGACCGACCCGGCGACCGCGCCCCAGGGCAGCATCGACACCATGCCGAGCGCCAGCACGGCGAGCAGGCCGAGCACGCCGCCCACACCCGCGTCCGCCAGCACGTTCACCAGGAACAGGCCCGGCACCAGCACGATCAGCAGACCGGTCAGGGAGTCCAGCGACGTCTGCACGGTCCGGCCGACCAGGTAGCCGACCATCCCGTGCGGCACCGCCTTGGCGCGCAGCAGCGTGCCGTCCTCCCGGTTCATCGAGAGCTGGCCCGCGGGCCCGACCAGGGAGCCGAACACCATCCCCATGCCGAGCAGGCCGGGCAGGGTGAGCGCGGCGAGCGAGAGGCCGGAGCCCTCGACGGACGAGTCGCGCTGGAACCACAGCACGGTCAGCGCGGCGAGCCCGGTGAAGACGTTGTAGGCCTGGTCGGAGCTGCCCATGGAGTGGCGGAACTCGCGCACCCCGCGGTCCACGCCGAGCCGGATGGCCTGTGCCTTGGTGTTCACCGGATCGCCACCTCCTCGTCCGTCGCCTGGCCGCTCTCGTGCCGCTGCACGAGTGCCATGTAGGTGTCCTCCAACGTGCTGCGGCGCACCTCCAGCTCGGAGATGCCCGTCGCGTGCTGGCGGAACAGGTCGCGCACGAACGCCGTCGCGTCCTCCGCGGTGTGCACGTGCCGCAGGCCGTCGTGCGTCCAGCGGACCTCGGACTTGCCCGCCACCTCGCGGCTGAGCTGGTCCGGGCTGCCGTCGGCGATGATCCGCCCGCCCGCGAGCACCAGGATCCGGTCGGCCAGCTTCTCCGCCTCGGCCAGGTCGTGCGTGGTCAGCAGGATCGTCATGCCCTCCAGGTCGGACAGCCGGTGCACCAGGTCGTGGAAGTCCCGGCGCGCGTGCGGGTCGAACCCGGCCGTCGGCTCGTCCAGGAACAGCAGGTCCGGCTTGCCGACGATGCCGATCGCCACGTCCAGCCGCCGCCGCTGGCCACCGGAGAGGCTGCTGATCTTCTTGTGCGCGTGCTCGGCCAGGCCGACGGTCTCGATCAGCTCGTCGGTGTCGAACGGCCGCGGCTGGTGCGGCGTGGCGTAGGGCGCGTAGTAGCGGCCCAGGTGGTGCAGCAGTTCGCGCACCCTCCAGCGGCCGTGGTCGCGCCACGACTGGAGCACCACGCCGAGCCGGGCGCGCCAGGCCTCGTCGCCGACGGCCGGGTCGACGCCCAGCACGCGGACGTGGCCGTCGGAGGGCAGCCGGAAGCCCTCCAGGATCTCGATCGTCGTGGTCTTGCCCGCGCCGTTCGGCCCGAGCAGGGCCAGCACCTCACCCGGGCCCGCGGTGAAGTCGACCCCGTGCAGCACGTCCGTCGTGCCGTAGCGCATCCGCAGATCGCGCACCTCGATGACCAAGGACCCCTCACCTCCCCCTTGTCGGAGTTCTCGAGCATTTTGTAGCACACCTGCTATCACCCGTACTACTGCCGTTCCCTTACGGCTTATTTACTTCACGGCTTCGTGAAACTTCTGTACGTTGCGAAGTAGGTCCCTTTACGCACTGGGAGGTGTGCGAGATGACCGAAACGCTGTACTCAGAGCTGCCGAGCCGACGCACGACGGCGTTCGACCCGCCCGCGGAGTTGGGGTTGCTCCGCGAACGGGCCCCGATCACCCGGATGAAGTTCCCCGACGGGCACCTGGGGTGGCTCGTGACCAGCTACGAGCTGGCTCGCGAGGTGCACGCGGACCGCCGGTTCAGCAGCCGGGCCGAGCTCCAGCACTCACCGCGCACGGTGGCCGGCAAGCCGGTGCCGAAGCGGCCGGCGGCCAAGCCGGGCATGTTCATCGGGATGGACGCGCCCGACCACACCCGCTACCGCAAGCTGCTGACCGGGCAGTTCACCGTGCGGCGGATGAACCAGCTGATGCCGCGCATCGAGCAGATCGTGGCCGACCACCTGGCCGCGATGCGCGCGTCCGGCACGTCGGCGGACCTGGTGGCGGAGTTCGCGCTGCCGGTGCCGTCGATGGTGATCTGCGAGCTGCTCGGCGTGCCCTACGAGGACCGGGCGAAGTTCCAGGAGGACACCGCCAAGGCGCTGCGGCTCGACTCCTCGTTCGAGGAGATCATGGAGGCGTTCGAGCGGCTGGAGGACTTCGTGCTCCAGCTGGCCAAGCGCAAGCACGTCGAGCCGGGCGACGACATGCTGACCGGGTTGATCGCCACCGGCGAGCTGACCGACGAAGAAGTGGCCAACATGGGGCTGCTGCTGCTCGTCGCCGGTCACGAGACCACGGCGAACATGCTGGGCCTCGGCACGTTGTTGCTGTTGCAGCACCCCGAGCAGCTGGCGGCGCTGCAAGCCGACCCGTCGTTGGTGGACAACGCGGTCGAGGAGCTGATGCGGTACCTGACGATCATCCAGTTCGGCACGCTGCGCACGGCGTTGGAGGACGTGGAGATCGGCGGCGTGGTGGTCCGGGCCGGCGAGTCGGTCTCGATCTCGGTGGCCGCCGCCAACCGGGACCCGGCTCGGTTCGAGCGGCCGGACGAGTTCGACGTCCGCCGGTCCGCGGCCGGGCACCTCGCGTTCGGCCACGGCGTGCACCAGTGCCTCGGGCAGCAGCTGGCCCGCATCGAGATGAGGGTCGGCTTCGCCGCGCTGTTCCGGGAGTTCCCGGACCTGCGGCTCGGGGTGCCCGCCGAGGATGTCAGGATGCGCACCGACATGGCGATCTACGGTGTGCACGAGCTGCCAGTGGAGTTCTCGTGAAGGTGGAAGTCGATCCGGACGTGTGCGCGGGGGCCGGGATGTGCGCGTTGACCGACTCCGCGGTGTTCGACCAGGACGAGGTGGACGGGACGGTCGTGCTGCTCCAGCCGTCCCCGACGGGCGAGCACGAGAAGGCGGCGCGGGAAGCGGCGCACCTCTGCCCGGCCGGCGCCATCCGCATCGTGGAGTGACGTGGGCTGCCGGGGCCGCCTCCGGGCGGTCCCGGCGGTGCGCGGCGGCTCAGAGCGACAGGTGCACGCGCAGGGCGTCGTCGAGCTGCTTGAGCACCGCGGGCGGCAGGCCGCCGATCCTGGCGCGGAGCCGGGCCGCGGCGACCGTGCGCACCTGCTCGGCCTGGGCCTTCGAGTCCGCGCCGAGCCCGCAGTCCTTGGCGGGCAGCAGCACCTGGAACGGGTACACCTTGGCGGTGTTCGAGGTGATCGGGACCACGGTCACCACACCCCGGCCGCCCCGTCCGGCGGCCCGGTTCGCCGCGTCGTTGCTGACGACCACGGCCGGGCGGATCTTGTTGGCCTCGGCGCCCTGCGCCGGCTCCAGGTCCACCCAGTAGATGTCACCTCGCCGCATCGTGGACACCGTCTGGCGCGGTCACGTCCCACATGTCGGCGTCCCCTCCGGCTTCCCACTCTTCCCACGCGCTCGCGTAGGCGTTCTCCAGACCCGCCTCGCGCAGGAGCGTGATCGCCTGGTGGATCACCGACGATCGAGAAGCGCTCCGGTGTTGCCGCAGGTAGTGATCAACGAACTCTACGTCCTCCTCGGGGAGGCTCACACTGATTTTCATACCTTCGATGCTACCTCCGGTGCTACCCGGTAGGAACTCGGCATGGCGAGCCCCACCAGCACGCCGAGGGAGGCCAGCACGGCGACCGCGACCATCGAGGCCGAGAAGCCGTCGCTGAACTCCGCGGCCGTCGCGTAGCCGCCGACGGCGCCGAAGACGGCGACCGCCACCGTGGTGCCGAACACGCCGCCGAACATGCGCAGCATCATGAAGACGCCGGACGCCTGGCCGATCCGCTGCGGCTCCACCGCGCCCACTACCGCCTTCTGCGCGGCGGGCATCGCCGCCGTGATGCCGGCCGAACCGAGGACCAGCGCGGGCAGGACCTCCAGGTAGGACGTGTCGGTGTCGACCGCGAAGGCGATCCACCCCATGCCGACCGCCTGCAGGAACAGGCCGCCGACGACGAACCTCCGCTCGCCGACCTTGTCGACCAGGCGACCGGCGATCGGCGCGCACACCATGAGCGTGCCGGTCCACGGCATCAGCATGAGGCCGGTGACGAGCGGACCGTGGCCCTTGACGACCTGGAAGTACTGCGCGAGGAAGAACATCGTGCCGTACAGCGAGGCGAACACCAGGAAGTTCGCCGGGTTGGCGGTGGCGAACGCCCGCAGCTTGAAGAAGGTCATCGGGACCATCGGTCGCGGCGTGCGCTTCTCGTAGAGCACGAACGCGACCACCAGCGCCACGCCGACCGCGAACGAGGCGACGACCTCCGCGCTGCCCCAGCCCGCCGCGTTGCCGCGCACCAACGCCCAGATGACGCCGAACGCGCCCAGCGTCACCAGGCCCAGACCGCCGAGGTCGAGCTTGTCGTTCGGGCCGGTGCTCTCGTCCACCTGCCGCGTGGTGAGCAGGATCGCGACGACGCCGATCGGCAGGTTCAGCCAGAAGATCCACTGCCAGGCCAGGCCCTGGGCGATCGCGCCGCCGATGAACGGGCCGCTCAACGTGGCCAGCCCGGTGAGGCCCAGGTAGAGGCCCATCGCCTTGCCGCGCGTCCGCGGCGGGAAGACCGCGGTGATCAGCGTGAGCGACAGCGGCAGCACCATCGCGGCGCCCGCGCCCTGCAACGCCCGGGAGACGATCAGGAAGACGACGTCCGGCGCCAGCGCGCACGCCACCGACGCGACGGTGAACAACGCCAGGCCCGCGTTGAACACCTTGCGCCGGCCGATCCGGTCGCCGAGCGCCGCGCCGGTGAGCAGCAGGACCGCGAACGTCAGGTTGTAGGCGTTGACGACCCATTCCAGTTGTTCGACCGACGCCGTGAGATCCGCGCGGATCGTGCTCAGCGCGGTGGTCACGACCATGCTGTCCAGGGCCATCATGAACGAGGCCAGCGAGGCGAGACCCAAGGTCCACGCCTGCTTGGACGTCATCCGCTCCACTGCGGTGCTCACCGTTCTCCTCCGGTTCGTTCGCGACTCGGGCTCGTGGTCAGGCGCTGCCGATGGAGGCGCGCAGCGATCGCGGTAGTCCGAAGCGGGGCAGGAAGCAGTTGTCGTGGAACCGGGTGAGGGCGGTGATCCGGTCGCCGGTCAGCGACAGCACCAGCACGCCGTGCGCGTGCAGGATCGGCGTGCGGGGGTCGCGCACGTAGCAGCCGAAGGCCGGTTGGCCGTTCGCGCGGGTCGGGATCAACGCGTACCGCAACCCGTCGCGCAGCGCCACCGTCGTCAGGAAGTGCCCGATGTCGGCCGGGCCCTGGTACTCCAGCGGCATCGGCGGCATGGAGAGCCGCGCGTCGTTGGTCAGCAGGGCCACGACCGCGTCCACGTCACCGTCCTGGAACGCGCGGGCGAAGTCGTCCACGATCCGGCGCTCCAGCGGCGAGTTCGGCAGCGGTGCGCTCTCCCGGTCGAGGTCCAGCGCGCCGCGGGCCCGCTTCAACGCGCTGGTGACCGCATTCTCGGAGGTGTCGAGGATGGTCGCGGCCTCGGCCGCGCGGAAGCCGAGCACGTCCCGCAGGACCAGCACGGCCCGCTGCTTCGGCGGCAGTTGTTGCAGGGCGGTCAGGAACGCCAGCGACACCGATTCCCTGATCTCGTAGCGCGCCTCCGGCCCCGGCGCGTGGTCGGCGATCCCGTCCAGCAGCGAGTCGGGGTAGGGCTCCAGCCAGCTGGGCTCCGCAGGGCGGTGGGACGGCTCGGGCAACCCGGCCTCCGATCGGTAGGCCGCCTGGTCGTTCGGACGACGGGCGCCGGCCCGCAGCGCGTTGAGGCAGCGGTTGGTGGCGATCCGGTAGAGCCAGGTCCGCACCGAAGCCCGCTCCTCGTACCCGCCGATGCCGCGCCACGCCGCCAGCAGCGTCTCCTGCACGAGGTCCTCCGCGTCCTGCACCGAGCCGAGGATGCGGTAGCAGTGGACCTGGAGCTCCCGTCGGTACGGCTCCACGAGCCCGCGGAACGCCTCACCGTCACCGCCGCGCGCCAACGCGAGCAGTTCCGCGGCGCCGCTTGCCTTGGCCGTCCCTCGCATGCGTGACTCCTCCTCTGCCGTGACCACCGCCCACCCGCGTTCGGTGCGGCAGGTCTGCCGTGCGCCGGTGGCCGGAACGCGCTCTCGGATGGGTGGACACCGCCGGAGCCGGGAACTGGTCGGTCCTCGCGCCTCCGGTTTCCCCTTTCGAAGCCGAACCGGCCGGCAGCTAGGCCGCGTGGAGCCGGGCGCGGAGTTCCGCGAGGGACCGGTCGAGGATCCGAGCCTCGAACTGCTGGGGATCGTGCCGTTCCGGGTCGTACTCGGCCATGAGGGCGTAGGTCTGCTCGAACCACCCGCGCAGCCGGGCAACCGTTTGCCGTTCGATCCGGCCACGGGCGACCGCGCTCTCGACGAGGAGTCCGAACTCCTCTTCCATCAACTCCGGCTTCGGCCGCTGCGGGTTCGTCCAGTCGTCCGCGAGCACGGGCCGCATGCGCACCGCGTTGGCGTTCCAGTGGAGCAGCAGCGCGAGGTCCGCCGTGAACCCGCCGGGCAGCGACTCGGGCCAGAGTTCGCGCACGGCGGCGCGTTGGCCGGACCACGGCGTCGAACCGACCTTCGGCAGCAGCTCGGGGAACAAGGTGCCCGCGAGGGGCGCGAAGAACCCGTGCAGCCAGAGCTGCGGGTAGAGCGGACGCCAGTAGAGATCCGACACCGTGGCGTCCGCGGTGCCGTTCAGGATCGGCTCGACGAGCAGCGCCACCAAGGGAGGGTCGCCGAAGTAGCGCAGGTCGCCGTCCACGAGGCAGACGATGTCCCCCTTGCTCGCCGACACACCTCGTGCGATCGCCGCCCCTTTGCCGAGTTCCGCGTCGACCACCGTCGCACCGGCCTCCCGCGCCACGTCGGCCGTCCGATCCGTGCAGCCGCTGGCGCTGACGATCACTTCGCCACTCGTGCCGAGCAGGGAAAGCCCACGTGACGACTCGGACACGACCTCGTCGATCGTGGCTTCCTCGTTGTGCGCCGGGATCACCACGCTGATCGACGCGACCCGACGTTCAAGTGTTCTCCGCGTGACCAGGTCCATGCCCAGTGCCGGGTTGATGGAGGGCAGGGTCATCCATTCGTCCTTCGGTGTCGTCCGCGCCGGGCCGGGCCGGACTCTCGGAGGCAGGCCAAGGACCTCCGCGTGGCAGGCGGGTCGACCACCTCAAGCCCGCCCGCACGCGGCGCGCGCTCAGCCGGGCAAGGGGCAACGTTGACCGTGCCCAGTCAACCGCACCACCTGACCAGCATCAACAGCGCCGACTTCGAACCCACGAGGACGTCTACATGGCGCGCAAGGTCACCAGCCGAAAAGCCGCCGACGCGCTGGAGGCGGTTAAGGGGTTCCGCTCATAAGGTGGGGGTTTAGTGTGGTGACGATCACGAGAGACATCATCGTCACCACACTTCACCGGGCGAAACGGTGGGGCGGGTGGGGTTCGAACCCACGACCTGACGGATTATGAGTCCGCTGCTCTGACCGGCTGAGCTACCGCCCCGCTGACGTGCGGTTCCGGAGGGTACAGAGGGAGGTTCCCCCGCGTCTCGACAACCCGGGCGGCGTGACCAAGCTGTGCACTGGCGGACTACGGGGCTCCGAGGTCGGTCGGCCGGTAGCCCGTCGGGTAGCCCGGGTAGGTCCGGTTCTTCGGGTTGTTGGTCAGGCGTGGCGTCCTCCGTTGCGGGAGGAGGAGGACGGTGGTCGCGCGCACCCGCAGGGCCGTCTTGGCGGCTTTGACGAGCCAGCCCGGCTGCGCGGGGAAGCCGAAGGCGGTCAGCATCGGCTCGTCGAGCATCGCCAGCACCGCGCGGGACGTCAGCGCAGGTGGCACCGGGTACCAGGAGCAGAACAGGTCCAGCGTGTACTGGCCGATCACGCGGTTCGTGTCGCTGTAGGTGAAGTGCTCCTCCTCGTACGCGCGCTTGAACGCCGCGTAGGCGGAGTAGGTCGGCGGCACGTCCTTGACGCCCATCCGGGCGCCCACGGCGCGGTAGAAGTGGAACGCGGCCAGCCGCTCGTGGTCGGTCAGGGGCCGCCAGCCGTACCGGGTGATCCACTCGATCGGGTCGTAGACGAACGTCGACAGCACGTACAGCATGTCGTCGTTCGAGATGTCGTACCGCCCGTGCAGCCGGTTCACCACCCGCAACGCCTCACGCCCGCGCGGCGAGTCGTACCCGTGCTCCACCAACTCGGCCATCAGCAGCGCCGTGTCGTCGTACCGCTGCTGCGGTCGGCGCTCGAACTCGCCGGTCTTGGCCAGCAGCGCCGAGATCGACGGCACGCAGTAGGTCCGGAACAGGGCGAACTCCAGCGACCGCACGTAGTCCCACGGGAACTCGTACCCGGACGAGATGCGCATGATCTCGACGTGGTCCCGCTCCGGGTCCAGCGAGGTGATCCGGCGACGGTTGGCGAAGCGGTCGGCCATGCGGATCAGCCTGCCTCAAGAAACCACCCGAGCGGGGTGACAATCGGGTGACTCGGGGGTACCCGGACCCCATGACACGACAAAACCCCAGGCCGGTGGACCTGGGGCTGCCATCGCGCTCCCCCTACTGGATTCGAACCAGTAACCCTTCGATTAACAGTCGAATGCTCTGCCATTGAGCTAAGGGGGAATGTTCTGTTGTGGGCCGGGCCTCGCGGCCCGACAGCGACAACTCTAGCGCATCCGGAACAGTGCTCGCGCACACCCCCCTCCTCGTGCGGTAGGAAGGGTGTGACCAGGCACGATCTCCAGGAGAGGACCACCTCATGAAGGGCATCCTGCTCGGCGCCGCCGTCGGCTACGTCCTAGGGGCGCGCGCCGGACGCCAGCGCTACGACCAGATCGTGCGCGCCTACCGCTCCTTGGCCGACCACCCGGCCGTCCAGGGCGCTGCGGGCATCGTGCGCGCCAAGGTGGGCGAGAAGACCGGCTTCGGCCGGCACCAGCCCAACGCTAACGGCCACCGCCGCGACCCCGTCATCCCGCGCGCCAACTGAGCAACGCCGAGGCCGCCCTCGCACCGGGGGCGGCCTCGGTGCGGCTACGGCACCCGGGCCACGGCGAAGACCCGGCGGAACGGGAACCACGTCGTGCCGTCCGCCCGCCTCGGGTACGCCTCGCGCAGCAGCGGCACCAACCGACCGCGGAACGCGGCCCACTCGCCGTCGTCCAGCGCCGCCCGGATCGGCCGCAGCGCCGTCCCGGTGATCCACTCCAGCACGGCGTCCTCCCCTTCCAGCCGCTGCAGGTACGTCGTCTCCCACGCGTCCACCGCGCAGCCGTCGAGCACCTCGGCGTACCCCACGGGGTCGAGCACCGGCGACGGCCGCAGCAGGCCGCGCAACGCGGGCCACGACGCGTCGACCAGCGACCGCACCAGCTCGTGCGACGGCCCGGAGAAGTTGCCCGGCACCTGCATCGCCAGCCACGCGCCGGACGGCAGCGCCCGCACCCACTGCCGCAGCAGGTCCTCGTGCCCGGGCACCCACTGCAGCACCGCGTTGGTCACCACCACGTCGGTGTCCGGCTCGGGCTCCCACGCCGCCACGTCACCGACCCGCGCGTCGACCCCGCGGGCTCGCGCGGCCGAGACCATCTCCGGTGACGAGTCCAGCGCCTCCACCACGGCCGACGGCCACCGCTCGGCCAGCGAGGCGGTCAGGTTCCCCGGACCGCAGCCGAGGTCGACCACCCGGCGCGGCGAGGTGGCCCCGACCCGCGCCACCAGCTCGTGGAACGGCCGCGACCGGTGGTCGGCGAACGCGAGGTACTTGCCCGGATCCCACATGCGTGCACCCCCAGTAACAGTACGACTGTACTGCTACCGTACGCCGACCACGCTCACCCGCGCAGCTTGGCGATCTTCGCCGCCACCGACGCCGCGACCTCGCGGACCCGCTCGACGTCCACGCCCGGATCGGGCCGCACCTGCAGCACCACGCCGTCCTGCCCGGTCACCTTGCGCTGCACGAACCACGCGCCGACCGTCTCGTTGTGCTCCCGCGACCTGATCGACCCGGTCACCCGCTCGTGCACGACCTCGGGCACCTTGCCCGGCGACTCCAGCGGGAACCGCCGCGGCGGCAGGTCGCGCAGCACCACGGCCGCGCCCGCGGTGCCGTCCTCGACCGCCTCGACCACCGCCAACGCGTTCCCGCTCCACGTGGCCTTGCTGATCAGGTGCCACCCGACCCTCCGGGGGCCGGGGACCCACAGCCCGTACGACGTCGCCACGAGCCACTCGGAGCCCACGGCGGCCGACGCGAGCACGTTCTCGTCGGCCTCCAGCACCCCGGTGAACCCCTCGGGCGCGCCCGAGCCGAAAACCCTCCGGAACAGCCCCATCACAGCCCGCCCGCCGCTTGTTGGCCCAACGCCTTGTGGTAGTCCTCCAGCGCGATGAGGTCGCCGAACAGCGCCCGGTACTCGTCGGGCTCCTCCACCGGCGACACGCGCCGCAGCCGGGACTTGATCTCGGTGATCTGCCCCGCCACCAGGATCTGCTGCAACCGCGCCAGCACGCCCTGCACGTACCGGTACTCGTCGTCCGCCTTGACCCGGAGCTGCTCCACGGACAGCTCGGTCAGCACCGACCGCACGGCCTGGTGCCGGCACGCCTGCGACACCGCGTCCAGGAACGCCGGACCCGACAGCCCGGACGACGCGCCGCCCGCCTCCCGGATCGCCTGGTGCAACGCCAGGTACGCGGGGTGCGTGAACGCCTCGTCGGGCAGCGAGTCGTAGTACGGCCCGGCCATCTCGGGCAGCTGCAACGCCGCCTTCAGCGCCTCCCGCTGCGCCCACAGCGCCGGGTCGCGCGGGTCGGGGCGCGACGGACCGTCGACGTCCACGGCCAGCGCGCCCTGGTTCGGGTCGACCGGCGCGGCGGCACGACGTGACGGCGCGGGCGCCCGGCCGGTCGCCGTCTCACGCACCCGGCGCACCACGGCCGACTCGTCCTCCCAGCCGACCCACCAGGCCAGCCGGGTCGCGTAGCCGTCCCGCTTGGCCCGGTCCTTGATCTGGGCCACGAACGGCACCATGACCTTGAGCGCCTCGACCCGGCCGTCCACCGAGTCGAGGTCGTAGTCCTTCAACCGCGTCTTGATGGCGAACTCGAACAGCGGCGTGCGGCGGGCCACCAGGTCGCGCACGGCCACGTCGCCCTTCTCCTGCCGCAGCTCGCACGGGTCCATGCCGTCGGGCGCGATCGCGATGTAGGTCTGCGCGGAGAACGCCTGCTCGCCCTCGAACGCCTTCAGCGCCGCCTTCTGCCCGGCCGCGTCGCCGTCGAAGGTGAAGATGACCTCGCCGTTCATCGAGTCGTCGATGAGCAGCCGGCGCAGCACGTTCATGTGGTCCGCGCCGAACGCCGTGCCGCAGGACGCGACCGCCGTCGGCACGCCCGCCAGGTGCATGGCCATCACGTCGGTGTAGCCCTCGACGACCACGGCCTGCCTGCGCTTGGCGATCTCCCGCTTGGCCAGGTCCAGCCCGAACAGCACCTGCGACTTCTTGTAGATCGGGCTCTCGCTGGTGTTGAGGTACTTGGCCTGGATCGGGTCGTCGTCGAAGATCCGGCGGGCGCCGAAGCCGACGACGTCGCCGCCCATGTCCCGGATCGGCCACAGCAGCCGGCGGTGGAACCGGTCGATCGGTCCCTGCCTGCCCTCCTTGGTCAACTGGGCCTTGAGCAGCTCGGTGAGCTCGAACCCGCGCCCGAGGAGGTGCTTGGTGAGCTTGTCCCAGCCGCCCGGCGCGAAACCGCAGCCGAACTGCCGGGCCGCGGCCTCGTCGAAACCGCGTTGGGCGAGGAACTCCCGTGCGGCCAACGCGTCCGGCGTGGCCAACTGCTCGGCGTAGAACTCGGCGGCGACCCGGTGCGCCTCGATGAGCCTGCTGCGGGTGCCGCGGTCGCGCTGGACGGTCGCGCCGCCGCCCTCGTAGGTGAGCTGGATGCCCGCCCGGTCGGCCAGCCGCTCGACGGCCTCGACGAACCCGAGGTGCTCGATCTTCATCACGAACGCGATGACGTCGCCGCCCTCGCCGCAGCCGAAGCAGTGGAACGTGCCGTGCGAGGGGCGGACGTTGAACGACGGCGACTTCTCGTCGTGGAACGGGCACAGGCCCTTCAACGCGCCGGCGCCGGCACCGCGCAGGGAGACGTGGTCTCCCACGACCTCGTCGATCCGGCTCCGGTCACGCACCAGTGCGACGTCGCTCTCCCGGATGCGTCCTGCCACGTCGAGCGAGTCTAGTGCTGGCAGACTGGTGCCCGTGACCACCGGTGAGGAGACCTTGGCGGCCGAGCAGACCCTGGCCTCGACCTTCACCGGGCACCGCGCCCACCTGGTCGGCGTGGCCTACCGGCTCACCGGCAGCGTCGCGGACGCCGAGGACGCGGTGCAGGAGGCGTGGCTGCGGCTGACCGGGCTGAGCCGGGAGGCCCGGGCGGACATCAGGGACCTGCGCGGCTGGCTGACGACCGTGGTGGGCCGGATCTGCCTGGACCGGCTGCGGTCGGCGGCGGTGCGGCGGGAGCGCTACGTCGGGCAGTGGCTGCCCGAGCCGTTGGTCACCTCCGGCGAGGACGACCCGTTGGACGCGGTGGTGCGCGACGACGGCGTGCGGCTGGCGGCGCTGGTGGTGCTCGACCGCCTCACGCCCGAGCAGCGGGTGGCGTTCGTGCTGCACGACGCGTTCAGCGTGCCGTTCGCGGAGATCGCCGACGCGTTGGGCTGCACGGTCGCGACCGCCCGTCAGCACGCCTCGCGCGGTCGCAAGGCGGCGGCCGACGCCGACCCGCCGCCGCGGGTGGCGCTGGAGGAGCAGCGCGAGGTGCTGGAGCGGTTCCTCCGGGCCCTGGCCACCGGCGACGTCGACGCGGTGATCGGCCTGCTGCACCCGGACGTGGTGCTCGTCGGCGACGGCGGCGGCAAGGCCAAGACCGCGGCCCGCGTCATCGACGGCGCGGACAAGGTGGCGCGCTTCATCCTCGGCCTGCTGCGCCGGTACGGCGACGTCGAGGGGCGGCCCGCGCTGGTCAACGGCGACGTCGGGCTGGTGTTCGGCGCCCAGGGCGAGCTCACGCCGCGCGTCGAGGCGGTCGTGGTGCGGGACGGCAAGGTGGCCGGCGTGTACGACATGTCGAACCCGGACAAGCTCGGCCACGTGCCGTTCCCCGAGGCCTCCTGAGACCGGTTACGGCATCGGCACCCGGCAGGCGTCACCCGAGGTGAACCCCTGGTCGGTGATGCCGAACGCCGAGTTGAACCGGCCGCGCTGGTTCTCCAGCGCGATCAGGTAGGTCAGCTCGACCAGCCCTTGGTGGCCCAGCCGCCGGTCGAGTTCGGCGACCTGCTCGTCGGTGACGGCGGTCGGGGTCTCGGTCATCGCGTCGGCGTAGGCGAGGGCCAGCTTCTCCAGCTCCGTGTACTTGTCCGAGGTGCGGTAGTCGTGGATCTCCTTGAGCCGGTCGACGTCCAGGCCCTCGTGCTTGATCAGCATGGTGCCGAAGTCGACGCACCACGAGCAGCCGAGCTTCACCGCGGTGAGGTAGACGACCAGCTCCCGCAACGACACGGGCAGCGTCTTGGCGGCCTTCTCCACTGCCATCTCGTGCCGCGCGCCCGCGACGAAGAGCCGCCGGTGGTGCGCCGTCACCGTGAACGGCTCCGGCACCGCCCCGAACCGCTTCTTGGCGAACCGGTAGGCGAAGCGCACCAGCGGGTTGGCCTGCTTGGTCGTGACGACCGGGATCCTGGGTGCCATGTTCCCCTCCTCGTTTCGGGTCTTCACCCGGTGGACGAGGAAGGGCTGCGGAACGTGACGGTCAGGGCTTGGCCACCTGGGCGAGGAAGAAGATCGCGCCCGTGTCGGCGTGCCGGACGAGCAGGAGGTAGGGCCGGTCGACGCGGACCGTGCGGGCCGGTTCGGCCGGGATGAACGAGGTCAGGCGCATCATCACGGCGGTCGCCGCCGCGCCCTCGAAGCCCTGCTCGTCCAGCCGCAGCACGGCTTCGTGCACCACGTCGTCCACGTAGAGCCGCGGGTCGGGGCTCAGGCCCGTGAGGTCGGCACCGCGGGCGAACATGGTGCGCACGCCGACCTGCTGCAACGACTCGGCGAGCGAGACGTTCACCGACAACGCCAGCTTCGGCAGGAACAGCTCGATCCGGTCGTGGTCCAACGCCTCCAGCACCTCGGGCACGCCTTCGGTGCCGCCGAGGTCGCCCTCGGGCAGCAGCACGACCGCCTCCACGCCGCCGCGCGCGGCCAGCGCCACGGCCTCCCACCCGTCACGTCGCGCGTACCGCATGGAGCCCTCGCGGCGCATGGTGGCCACGGTCCCGGCGCCGCGGAACGGCAGGTCGGCCGTGTCGTGCTCGGGGAACTCCTCGCTCCACGCGCACTTCAGGTACAGCGCGTTGACCAGCGTCGCGACCGTGTCGGACGTGATCGCGCCGGCGGCGAGCAGCTCGGGGACCAGCCCGCGGGTCGTCTCCGCCACGTCGGCGTTGATGAGCTTGCGGGCGCCCTCCGGGTCGCCGGCGAACGGCGCGGAGCGGGCCTTCGCGCCCGGCCACCCGGCCAGGTCGGTGAGGAAACCCTCGTTGAGCGGCAGTTCGTCCCACGCCCACAGCGTGTTGGCGACGGCGAACTCGGCGTCGTCGCCCACCACCGCGCCCTTGAGCACCTTGGCGTGGTCCGCGCCGAGCAGCGCGACCAGTTCGGCCTCCGTCTCGCCGCGCGCCGCCTGCGCCGTCATGCCGAGCGCGCTGGCCACCGAGTACGGCGACCAGCAGGCGTTGCGCGTGCGGTCGGGCGCGACGGCGTCGTGGAGGGTGAGGGCGAACGTCAGGTGCGCTCGATCAGGCACTGGGTCTCCTTAACCGCTATGGGGTCGTCCGGGATCGGACGTTCGCCCGCGCCGCTCGTGGGTCCGAGCGGCCGGGGGTGGCGT
Source organism: Actinosynnema sp. NPDC049800 (assembly GCF_040656635.1). Lineage (NCBI taxonomy): Bacteria > Bacillati > Actinomycetota > Actinomycetes > Pseudonocardiales > Pseudonocardiaceae > Actinosynnema > Actinosynnema sp. NPDC049800. Next base: position 22,991 of record NZ_JBFAMT010000012.1, read on the forward strand.
GGTTCGCGCACCCCGGCGGAGCCGTCGTCGCCGGGCTCGTCGTCCCACCCGTCGTACGGGAGCTCGGCGCCGACGTGCACCGGGTCGCGGGTCGGTCTGCGCCACGGCCAAGGACGGCCTGGCGGTCTGGTGGACTCATCGGCCATGGGGTCGAGTGTGCCACCGGTCACAGGGGTTCGGGGGCGGGACCGGCGAGCGCCCGCCGCCACGCCACGGCCTGGGCGTCGGTGAGCGAGGCGACCTGGTCGACCACGACGCGCAGCCGTTCGGCGTCGGTGCCGGCGGCGGCCCAGGAGGGGTGGAACGCGGGGTCGAGCGTGTCCGGGGCGCGCATCAGCAGGAGGTGGACCAGTTCGGCGACCAGCTCGCGTTGCCGGGCCTGCATGGCCAGCCGGGACGGGTCGCTCATCACGTACCGGACCGCGACCGCCTTGAGCAGCGCCACCTCGGCCGCGACCAGGGGCGGCACGACCAGGTCGGCCCGGTAGCGGCTCAGCGGACCGTCGCCGTGCACCTCGCGGGTCGCGCCGACGGCGGCGGAGGCGAACCGGCCGACCAGCTCGCTGGTGAGCCGCTTCAACGCGACCTGCGCGCGCAGCGAGCCGTCGTACTCGGCCAGTTCGGCGATCACCGGCAGGGCGAGCAGCTCGGTGGCGGCGGCTTCGAGCGCGGAGGTCGGCTCGTCGGAGAAGTGCTTGGCGGCGAGGCCCGCGATGGCGGCGCGCTCGGCCGGGTCGCCGAGGGCGGCCAGGCTGATCCGGTGCGCCAGCACGCCGTCCTCCACGTCGTGCACGGAGTACGCGACGTCGTCGGCCCAGTCCATGACCTGCGCTTCCAGGCACCGCCGTCGATCGGGCGCGCCTTCGCGGACCCACGTGAACACGTCGAGGTCGTCGTCGTAGGCGCCGAACTTCACCATCCCGGGACGGCGGGTCCACGGGTACTTGGTGGCCGCGTCGAGGCACGCCCGGGTCAGGTTGAGGCCCTTGGCGGTCTTGGGTTCGAGCCGGGTCAGGATGCGCAGGGTCTGGGCGTTGCCCTCGAAGCCGCCGCACGGACCGGCCAGCTCGTCGAGCGCGCGTTCACCGTTGTGGCCGAACGGCGGGTGCCCGATGTCGTGCGCGAGGCCGGCGGTGTCGACCACGTCCGGGTCGCAGCCGAGCTCCTCGCCGATGCCGCGGCCGATCTGGGCGACCTCCAGCGAGTGGGTGAGCCGGGTGCGGGGCACGCCGGTCACCTCCGCGCCCTCGCCCGGGCCGACGACCTGGGTCTTGCCCGCGAGCCGGCGCAGCGCCGCCGAGTGCAGCACGCGGGCCCGGTCCCGGGAGAACGGCGAGCGGCTCTCGGTGCGCGCTCCGGGCAGCACCGCTCCCTTGGGCGGCTCGGGGAGCAGCCGCGCGGAGTCGTGTCCGGTGTAGCCCTGGCTCATCCGCTCAGGGTAAGCGGCGACCTACAGCAGGATGCCGTCGAACGCGCCAGCCGGCGCCTTCATCAGGTGGTAGTAGAGCAGCGCGCCGGTCTCGCGGCGGATGTAGAACAGCTGGGTCTGGCGGGTCTGCACGTTCGGCCCGCTGCGGGTCGGCGAGGTCCACGCGGACAGGCCCTCGTCCTCGGCCATCGTGCGCGCCCGCAGCGAGTGCCACGGGTCGCTGACGATCACGGCCGTGGTGAGCGACTTCTCGCGGGCGGCGGCGGCGAGCGCCCGGATGCTGCCCAGGGTGTCGGTGCCCTCGCCGACTTCGAGGATCCGGTCGGTGGGCACGTCGTGCGCCTCCAACCACATCCGGCCGGCCTCGCCCTCGGTGAAGTTGTCGCCGGGCTGCCTGCCGCCGGTGGTGGCGATGTAGTTGACCACGCCCTGCTCGTACAGCCGGCGCGCGTGCTCCAGCCGTGCCTCCAGGACGTCGGAGGGCACGCCGTTGAACTGGGCCGCACCGAGGACCACGGCCATGTCGGCGTGGGCCCGGTCGTCCTCGCGGGCCACCTGCCACACGCGGAACGCCGTGCCGCCGACGACGAGGAGCCCGATCACGAGGCCGCCGAGGACGACGCGCGTGGCCAGCCTGCGGAGTCTCGGCAGGAACGTCACGCCGGGGATGATCCCACACCCGCGCGGGCGTGAGGGCTGCCAGGATCGCCGACATGGCAGCAGACCAGCCGACGATCGTGGCCACCTCAGGTGGTTTCCGCGCCGGGCGACGCACCAACCTGGAGTTCCACCGACTCGCGCACCACGCCGTGGACCTGTCCGGCGTGCACGGCCGGACACCGCGGGTGTGCCACATCGGCACCGCGTTGGGTGACCAGCGGTGGTTCAACGCGGACATCTCCGAAGCCGGGCAGCTGGCGGGGTGGGAGGTGTCGCACCTGAACCTGTTCACCATGCCGCCGACGACCGACGTCGCGGGCTTCCTCGGTTCGCACGACGTCGTGTGGGTCGGCGGTGGTTCGGTGGCGAACCTGCTGGCGGTGTGGGCGGTGCACGACCTCGGGTCGGCGCTGCGCGGCGCGTGGCAGGACGGCGTCGTGCTCGGTGGCGTGTCCGCCGGGTCGATCTGCTGGTTCCTCGGCGGCTCGACGGACTCGTTCGGCCCGGAGCTGCGCGTGATCACGAACGGCCTCGGTTTCCTGCCCTACGGCAACGGGGTCCACTACGACAGCGAGGCGGCGCGGCGGCCGACGATCCACGCGGCGGTGGCGGCGGGCGTGCTGCCGGAGACGCACTGCACCGACGACGGCGCCGGGCTCGTCTACCACGGCGCCGAACTCGTGGAGGCCGTGTCCGAACGGCGCACCGGCGGCGCGTACGTAGTCCGACGTGACGAATCTTCAGGAACCGCACAGGAGGAATCGCTCGACGTCAGGCGGTTGTGAAACGGACCGCGCGGAGGTGGGACGACGCCGGAGGACGGGGCGCACCTGACCGCAGACGTCGTCGTCCACGTGGACGATCAGCGCGCTCATGGCTCCAAGCGGGCGAAGCACCTGGCCTCGGGCCGCGTTCCTGTCCAAGGACCACCTCAAGTCACTCCGGTACGCCACCGAGGACGGCGAGCCGATCACCGGCAGCGCCAACGGCTTCGACCTCTCCATGTTCCGCCTGCGGAGGCCCTTGAGCGACACGCGGGCCGACGACTCGGGTCAGGCCCTCTGATACAGCTCGCGGGCCGTTCGGATGGCCGGGGCCACGACGCCGTCGAGGTAGGGCGTCGAGAACGACCTGCCCCAGTTCAGCGACGAGTGCGGCCCCATCTGGTGCGGGTGGCCGAACGACGCCAGGTAGACGGGTACGCCGGCCAGGTGGACGTGTTCGAGGTTCGGCGCGAGGGTGCGCGCCCGCGTCACGATGGAGTCGATCCCGGCGCGGGCGGGCCGGCTCTGCAGGACGCACAGCGTCGGCTCCAGCACCCGCACCGTGGCCGCCAGGTGCGGCAGGCAGTTCGCGGTCATCACCGGCGTCCCCCGCGAGGTGGTGGTCCCGGTGGCGACCGCCGAGCACAGCCGGACGTTGACCAGCGCGTAGGCGTCCATGACGTGCACGGGGCTCGGGGTGTTCGCCAGGTCGAGCAGCTCGCCACGCCGGTCCGGCCCCGGTTCGCGGCCGAACGCCAGTCGCAACGCGCTCGCGGTGCCCTTCATGTGCGGCTTCCGGCTGCGCGGGTCGCCGTCGATCACCGGCTGCTGCTCGGCCCGCCGCTCCGCCAGAGTGACGTGCTCGCGTTCCCTGCCGGTCTCCATGCCCAGCACGAGGACGCGCCACGGTCGGCCGTCCTCCACGATGTCGTAGTGGTGGCCGACGTGCGACAGCCGGCCGCGCCAGAACGACGTGCCCCGGCGCCGCAACGCCGACGCCCGACAGACGGTCTCCTTGTCACACGTGAACCCGCCGTCACCCAGCACGTGGACACTCATGTACCGGTCCAGCTCGGCGATGCGTGACCGGGTCCGCTCGGGGTCGCTGTGCGACGTCACCGGCAGGACGATAGATCGTCGTGCCCGCCCCGTACGCGGACGCGGCCATCCTGCACCCGCTCGCGGTGGTGACGGGGACGGGGATGCTGGTACACCACGGACCGCGAACTCCCAGAGGGGGCGGGGATGGCGAGGCTGCTGGCCGCGTTGGACGAGCACGTCACCGTCGAGTGGGGCAAGTTCGGCCTCATCGACGACGACCGGGTGGAGCCCGGCGAGCCGGGCTGGTCCGCGCTGGGCTCACCGGAGACGATGCTGACCGGCAAGAACGGCGCCGTCTTCCGCAGTGGCGGTGCCATGCACCTGGCGGCCGTGCGGCTGGAGTCGTGGGACGGGCCGGCGGACTCGCCCGAGGGGCGGTGGGACGTGGTGTGGGAGGACGAGATCCCCCTCACCTCCGGGGTGCTGCGACTGGTCACCGTGACGACCTGGGCGCCGGAGGGGACCCTGCGGCTGAGCGGTCCCGGTGTCCACGCGATGCGGGTGCACTGCCGCGGCCGCGAAGCCGCCGCCGAAGTGGGTTCCCTGCCTTACACGGAAGAGGTCGTCGAGCACTGGGTCATGCAGTTCTGGCCCCGGTGAGCGGCGGGACGGACGGGTCGACCGCCCGTCCCGCCCACCGTCACGGCGTCGGGTCGACGTGGAACGCGTCGCTGTCCAGGATGCGGTCGTAGGAGTACCACGCTCCCAGCCAGGTGCCGGCGGCCTCGTTGTCCGGGCCGGAGATGCGGCTCACCGAGAACCTCCCATCCCCGCGGGCCGCTCCCTGGTGGGTGGTGTTGAACGGGTATTCGTCACACTGGTACTTCCCGCCCTCGGCGTAACCGGAGCCCCATTCGGCGACGCACGCCTTCACCGCCTCCGCGCGGTTCTGGTTCGTGTTGTTGAAGTACCAGCGGGTGAGCGATTCGCCATTCACCGCACCGGGGATCGTCTTGCCGTCTATGCGCGGGATGGTGAGCTGCGGTGACTGCTGGGCGAGCCGGTAGTGCGCCGCCGACTCGGTCATCGCCGCGAATTCCGGCCGGCTCACCGGGATGTGCATGACGGCCTTGACCCTGCTGAAGATCGCGGCGTTGTTGCCGTTGAGGTTCAGGTAGTTGACGGTGTCGTACCGGACCTTCTGCGGCGGGCTGTCCTTCGTCTGGGGCTGCGAGCCGGGCAGCCCGACCACCCTCGCCGTCGCGCGGGACCAGAAGTCCATGTAGCCGAGCCGGTTGGGGTTCTCCGGCGTCAGCGCAGGCGCCGTGGACGTGAAGCGCGTGGCGTAGGCCGGCACGCGCTCCCACTCCGCGAGCGACTTCTCCAGGTCCGTCGGCTGTCGTGGGTCCTCGGTGCACTCGTCGCCGTTCAGCAGCGCGACGCACTCCAGGTCGAGCTTGAGGAACGTCGCTTCCTTGAGCGCCGGGGTGTTCGAGACGATGTCGTCGACGAACGTGACGAACCGGACCGCCCGGTCGCGCTCCGACCCGAAGCCCAGGATCGTGACGCGGAAGGTCGACTTCACGGTGACGCACTGGTTGAGCACGCAGATCCGGTCGCCCTTCTCGCCCTTCATGATGCGGCAGAAGGCGTAGTGGTTCTTGATCCACCCGTCGTCCGAGCCGGCGACGTCCGCGTGCTCGTGGCACTCGTCCGGGCCGGTGATGTAGTCGTACTCGAACGGCGGTGGTGACCAGCCCTGCGCGGTGAGCTGCGGCGGGCCGTAGTCCGACCGGTAGGTCGCCTTGGCGTCGCGGTCCTCCTGGCGCAGTTGCTCCAGGGTGGGCCGCGGACCGGTGCGCGCCCCCGTGTCACCGGTCGCCCCGACTTCGTTCGCCGGGTAGAACTTCAGCTCCGAGGACACCACCGTGCCCTTCGACAGTAGATCGGGCGGAATGGAATCGGGGGCAGCCGAAGCCGGCAGTGCACCACCCGCCACCGTGACCGATGCGATCAGTCCCGCCAGCAGGACACGAATCCACCCGCGTGAACGCGTTGAATGATTTTTCATCGCTCGCCTTCGTTGTCGTGAGAACAACGGCTTGAGAGGCAGCGAACAGTAAATCCCCCCAGCGCGTTACCGCGCTCAAATCACGCAGGACCCCCGTCCAGCAATGTGCCTCCCCTGCACGACCGCGAAGCTAGCAGCGCACAGCGACACCTGACAACATCTTTGAGTTATTCCAGATCGGCTCGCATTGATCATTCGAGGCGGCGGCGAACAACGGCATTTATCGGTGTGATTCCACGCGAGCAGCCCCGGGTCGCCGGGCGGCGGGATGGTCAGCACTTCCCGGATCGTGCGGACCGGCGTGTCCTCGCACGAGTAGACCAACCACTCCGGCGTGAACGGGTCCGCCTCCGGCGAGGGTTCCGCTGCGTGGCGTTGGTCGGTGTCGAACAGGAGGTCGTACCTCTCCGCGTCGCCATCACACCGGAAACCGAGGACACCGTCGCTCATGGGCACGACGTGCTCAGAGAGCGCTGTCTGCTGTTCGTTGCCGCGACTCGCGCCCGAGACGCCGTTCGGGTCTCGTACAGCCAGGCCGGAAGTCCATGCCTCGGCGTAACCAAGAGTTGAAGGTTTTCTCGCAGATTCCAGGAGATTCTCCGCTCAAGCTTCAACAAGGACTTCAAAGATACGCTTGAAGGTGTGAATGCCGAGGAGATGACGGAGCACCTCAAGTCCTATGCCGGTACCCGCGTGATGGAGGCGTACGGCGACACGTTCTTCCTCTACGACCCCGACGGCGACCTCCCGCCGGAGCGCCGGCTGCCGTTCGCGACGATCGTGACCGGCGACAACTACGAGCGGGTGTCCCGGTTGAGCGAGCCGGGGGCCTACCGGCTCAACATCGGGCTCACCAAAGCGACTTACACCGCGATGTTCGGCGCCGTGCCGACCGAGCGCGACGAGGAGGGCGTGCTGGAGACCGGGTTCGACTACGCGGAACGGGATCGCGTGATGCCGCACCCGGTCTACGCGTCGCAGCACTGGGTCTGCGTGGTGTCGCCGGGCGAGGCGACGCTCGACGCCGTCCGGCCGCTGCTCGCCGAGGCGCACGCGTTCGCGGCGCGCAAGCACGCCAACCACGCCCGGCGGACCGGGTCCTGAGGCCCCCGGCGCGGGATCGCCGCGCCGGGGGCCCGGCTCAGTCGGACACCGGGTGGATCAGCTCCACGCTGCCGCGTCTCGCGGCCCAGTGGTCGATCGCCTGTCCGCACGCCTGGTCGAGGTGGCGGACGCCGGTCAGGTCGACGCGGACGTGCTTGCTGTCCGGCACGGCCTCCAGGGTCTCCAGCAGGCCCGGCAACTTGAGGAACGTCGCGTTGCCGCGCACCGCCACGTGGTGGTGGTCCTCGCCGTGCGCGGTCACCGTGACGGTCAGGCGGGACATGTCCCAGGCCGTCTTGACCACCGCCGCGAGCAGGCCCGCCAGGGTGCCGGTGAGCAGGTCCGTCACCACGATCAGGCCCGCGGTGAGCACCAGGACGGCGGCTTCCGCCCGGTGCGCGCGGGCCAGGGCCAGGACCTGTCCGAGCGCCAGGAGCTTCCACCCCGCCTGCACCAGCAGCGCGGCCAGGACCGCCAGCGGCACGTAGGACAGCACGCCCGGCAGCAGCACGACGAACACCAGCAGCCACACGCCGTGCAGCACGCGGGACAGCCGGGTGCGGGCGCCTGCGTCCACATTGGTCGCGCTGCGCACGATCACGGCGGTCATCGGCAACGCGCCGAGCACACCGCACACCGCGTTGCCGACGCCCTGCGCCACCAGCTCCCGGTTGTACCGCGTGCGCGGCCCGCTGTGCATGCGGTCCACGGCCGCCGCGCTGAACAGGCTCTCCGCCGACGCCACCAGGGCGAACGTCAGCATCGCGCCCAGCACGCCCGCGTCCAGCGGGGAGAAGTCGACCAGGGACACCACGTCGGTCAGCGGGCCGACCGAGATGCGCGGCAGCGGGAGCAGCGCGCCCACCGCCGAGGCGACCACGACGGCCACCAGCATCCCCGGCACGGCGCGCCACGGCGTGCGCTTCCACAGCCACGCCACGACCAGCGTCAGCACGCCGACGGCCAAGCCGCTCAAGCCGACCGGCGTCGTCACCGCGGTCCGCGCGAGGTCGGCCAGGCCCGCGAACTTCTCGCCGGTCGTGGCGGGCTGATCCTGCCCGCCGAACGGGTAGAGCTGGCCGAGCACGAGCACCAGGCCGATGCCCGCGAGCATGCCCTGGACCACGGCCGGCGAGATGGCGCGGAACCAGCGGCCCAGCCGCAGCAGGCCCAGGGAGATCTGGAGCAGTCCCGCGCCGAGCACGATGAGGCCGAGCGCCGCCAACCCGTGCTCCGCGACGGTGTCCGCGACCAGCACGGTCAGGCCCGCCGCCGGGCCGCTGACCTGCATGGTGCTGCCGGGCAGCAGGCCGACCACGAGGCCGCCCACCACGCCGGTGATGATGCCCAGTTCCGCCGGCACGCCGGAGGCGACGGCGATGCCCACGCACAGCGGGAGCGCCACCAGGAAGACCACCAGCGAGGCGCCGACGTCGGGCCAGAAGGTCGGCGGCGCCGGTCGTTCGGTCCGGGTGCTCACGCGCCGACCCCCGGATCGTTCACGGTGCGTGATGTCGTGCGGGTGAAGGGTTCGGGCTCGCCGGCGGGCCCGCGTCCCATTTTCCGGGAAACGCGAGGTGAATGCGCACGGGCGGGCCGGAGCCGTTGACGGAATTCCATTCGGTTTACCCCACTCGTCGTTGGTCGGACGATGCGATCTACTGGCGGTGGGGCGCCGATCAGTTCCGGAACACCTGTAAAGCCGACGGCGTGGTCCAGGAACGGAGGTGTTCTTCGCGGCCTCGTCCTACGGGCGGCGATGTGCTCACGGTAGCGCGGCGGGTCGTGCCGGGAACGTCGCGGTGAGAGCGCGCGGCCGGTCTGGCCGGCCACGATCGGGTGGACCAAGATCGCGGCTCGGGGCCCTGGCGGCACTCGCGGGCGGGTTCTTCCTCCGAGCCGGCCGCGCTGTGCCCGACCGGGGCGGCGCGCACGACGCCGACGTGGCCGAACGGGGAGGGTGCGAGCACGGCGACGAGCGCCAAGGCCATCGCGACGACGACGACACGCGCCATGACACCCCCCGATGAGCCGCGCCTGTGATCAAGTGTCACAAATCCGGGTGACGTGACGGTTAATCCGGAACCGCCTACGCCCACTCCGCCCGATATTCACTCGATGGTTCGTGACGCAGATCATCTACCGGGTATTTCAATCACTGTGAGTGATCGAAATACCCTGTGCGGGGTGGAGACTGGCACGCCGGCGGACATCGCCGCACAACTGCAAGCCGATCTGGAGCAGTACCCGGACGAGCGGACGCAGATCCTGATCGAGGCAGCCGAGACGTGGCGCCAGGCCGGCGAGGGCGAACGTGCCGTCGCACTGCTGGAGCAGGCCGTCGCCGAGGGCGGTGAGGACGCCGACGAGGCCCGCGTGGCGCTGGCCGACGTGCTGTTCGCCCTCGACCGGGTCGAGCAGGCCGAGGCCCAGCTCGACACCCTCCGGCGCGAACGGCCGCCGTCACCGGCGCCGTACCACCTGGCGGCCGAGCTGCTGGAGGAACGCGGCTCCCTCGACGAGGCGCTGACCTGGTACGGCATGGCCCTGTCCCGGTTGACCGAGGAGGAGCTGGCGCAGCGGTCGGGCGAGTTCGGGTTCGCCTCCTACGCCAACACCGTCCTGGCCGGCCGGCGACGTGTGCGCCAGGCCCTGGCGATGCCCCCGGACGAGCTCGACGAGTCGGTCCGGTCCATGGAGGACCACGCGGAGGAGTTCGCCCGCGCCCTGACGCCGCGGGCGTCGCCGAAGGAGGCGCGGGTGCTGTTCTGGCCTCGCGGCGAGATCTCCCGCGCGCACGAGACGTGGCCGCAGCTGGTGCAGCACGCTGACGAGGAGACCGTCCTCGCCGACCGCGAGGCAGCCAACCGCGAGCTGTCCGAGTCGGGCGTCGCCCGGATCACCATGGTGCCGCTGACCGTCCACCGGCTCTTGGACTTCGCGGCCAGGACGGGTGGCGATCCCGCCGACGAGCAGATCCGCCTGGCGTGCCTGGCGGAGATCGTCGAGGAGGGCGGCGCGGTCGCCTGGCCGCTCGCCCGCAACGCGCCCTGCTGGTGCGGTTCGGCCGCCAAGTACAAGAAGTGCTGCGGCCGCCCAGGCCGGTGAACCACGCCTAAGAGAGGGCTGCGAGGGTGAACGAGGCGGCAGCCGCGACCGAGAGCAGCGCCCGGACGTGGTTCATGGGCACCCACTCGCGGAGGTAGCGGGTCCAGTACTCGGTCGTGCCGAGCCGTTCGAGCTCGTTGTTGCGCGGGATGTGGAACGCGCCCGTGAGCACGATCCCGCCGAGGACGTAGAGCGCCGCGCCCGCCCACGCCCAGGGGTCGCCCTCGAACGCCGCGACCACACCGACCACCGCCGTGCCGACGAAGACGCCGATGAACGCGGGGTTCACCACGGCGAGGTTGATCGCCCGCATGGCGGCGACGCCGACCGCCGGCTCGGCCCGCCGCAGCCCGGGCATGACCATCGCGGAGAACGCGAAGAAGACTCCAGCCATCATCCCGCAGCCGAGGGCCGCGATGATCGTCACCGTGGGGAACATGGACCCAGTCAAGTGGACGGGTCCTCGACTTTCCATCGCTCGACGCCTCGATCGCATACGCGAGCGTCTTAGGCTGGCGGCCGTGGACGTTCTCGCCGGGCTGCTGGACGGGCCGCGCGCCCGTGGCGCGTTCCTCATGCGCACCGTCCTGGACCCGCCGTGGTCGCTGCGCATCGAGGACCGCGCGCCGTTGACCGTGGTGGCGATGGTGCGCGGCGGCGGGTGGTTGCTGCCGCACGACGGCGATCCCGTGCCGCTGGGCGCCGGTGACGTCGCCGTGCTGCGCGGGCCCGACCCGTACGCGTTGGCCGACGACCCGGGCACGCCCGTGCAGGCGGTGGTCCACCCCGGCGAGATCACCACCACGCCGGACGGCGCCGCGCTGTGCGAGCAGTGGGGCCTGGGCGTGCGCACGTGGGGCGCGAACCCCGACGGGTCGGTGGTGATGCTCAGCGGCACGTACCAGTTGGACGGCGAGGTGAGCCGACGGCTGCTGTCGGTGCTGCCGCCGTTCCTCGTGGCGCCGCGCGCGGAACTGCCGCTGGTGCCGCTGCTGGCCGACGAGATCACCCGGGACGAGCCGGGCCAGGAGGCGGTGCTGGACCGCCTGCTCGACCTGCTGCTGATCTCCGTGCTGCGGTCGTGGTTCTGCCGTCCGGAGGCGGAAACGCCGACCTGGTACTCGGCGCACGCCGACCCCGTGGTGGGGCGCGCGCTGCGGCTGCTGCACGGCGACCCGGCGCGTCCGTGGACGGTGGCGACGCTGGCCGACGCCGTCGGCGTGTCCCGGGCCGCGCTGGCCAGGCGGTTCACCGAACTGGTCGGCGAACCGCCGATGGCCTACCTGACGGACTGGCGCCTCACCCTGGCAGCCGACCTGCTGCGCGAACCGTCCGCCACCGTCGCCGCGGTGGCCCGCCAGGTCGGCTACAGCACCGCGTTCGCGCTGAGCACGGCGTTCAAGCGGGAACGCGGCGTGAGCCCCTCCGAGCACCGCGCGGGCGCGTGAGCGAAGCCGCTAGGCGCCGATCAGGCGGGCGGCGAGGTAGCCCTCCAGCTGGTCCATCGACACCCGCTCCTGCGACATGGTGTCGCGCTCCCGCACCGTCACGGCGTGGTCGGTGAGGGTGTCGAAGTCGACCGTCACGCAGAACGGCGTGCCGATCTCGTCCTGCCTGCGGTAGCGGCGGCCGATGGCGCCCGCGTCGTCGAACTCGATGTTCCAGTGCTTGCGCAGCGCGTTGGCCAGGTCCTTGGCCTTCGGCGACAGGTCGGCGTTGCGCGACAGCGGCAGCACGGCGGCCTTCACCGGCGCCAGCCTGCGGTCCAGGCGCAGCACGACCCGCTTGTCCACCCCGCCCTTGGCGTTCGGCGCCTCGTCCTCGGTGTAGGCCTCCAGCAGGAACGCCATCATCGGCCGGCCGACACCCGCGGCGGGCTCGATCACGAACGGCCGGTAGCGCGAGTTGGTGGCCTGGTCGAAGTACGACAGGTCGACGCCCGAGTGCTCCGAGTGCGTGGTCAGGTCGAAGTCGGTGCGGTTGGCGATGCCTTCCAGCTCACCCCACTCCTGGCCACCGAACCGGAACCGGTACTCGATGTCGACGGTGCGCTTCGAGTAGTGCGACAGCTTCTCCTTGGGGTGCTCGTAGTGCCGCAGGTTCTCCTTGGAGATGCCCAGCTCGTTGTACCAACGCGTGCGCTCGTCGATCCAGTACTGGTGCCATTCCTCGTCCGTGCCCGGCTCGACGAAGAACTCCATCTCCATCTGCTCGAACTCGCGCGTGCGGAAGATGAAGTTGCCCGGCGTGATCTCGTTGCGGAAGCTCTTGCCGATCTGGCCGATGCCGAACGGCGGCTTGCGGCGCGACGTGGTCTGCACGTTGAGGAAGTTCGTGAAGATGCCCTGCGCGGTCTCCGGGCGCAGGTAGTGCAGGCCCTCCTCGGTCTCCACCGGGCCGAGGTGGGTCTTGAGCAGGCCGTTGAACATCTTCGGCTCGGTGTACTGGCCGCGGGTGCCGCAGTTCGGGCACGGCACGTCGGAGACGTCGCCCTCCGCGACCTGCTTGCCGGTGCGCTCGGCGTACTCCTCGACCAGCGTGTCCTGCCGGAACCGCTTGTGGCACGAGTTGCACTCGACCAGCGGGTCGACGAACGCCTCCACGTGACCGGACGCCGCCCACACCTCGCGCGGCAGGATCACCGACGAGTCGAGGCCGACCACGTCCTCGCGGCCGCGCACCATGAAGTTCCACCACTGGCGCTTGATGTTGTCCTTCAGCTCGACGCCGAGCGGACCGTAGTCCCAGGCCGACCTGGTGCCGCCGTAGATCTCGCCGCACGGGTAGACGAACCCGCGACGCTTGCACAGGCTGACGACGGTCTCGATGCGATCGGCTGCCACGGACACTCCATCGGGAGATGCAGAAAGGGACGGAAACGGGCTTGCCAGGGTAGTCCTTGCCGTCGGGCAGCCCTCGGGCGACCGGGCCGCACCCGTGCGCGCACGTTCCGGTGACGGCGGCGTCCGGAGGCGGGGTCTCGGGACCGGCCCGCTCAGCGCGGAGTCGTCGGACCTGCGGCTTCGCCGAGGCGGACGGTGCCGGCGTCGTGCGCCAGCAGGCTCACCTCGCGGCGGACCGCGCCGTCGGCGGCCACCAGCAGCGGTTCGTAGGCGGCCGGCTCGTCGGTGCTCGCCTCCGAAAGCAGGGGGATGACGTGCTCGCGCACCTCGAACGGCGACAACGCCCGCCGGTAGGCGACCACGGAGTCGAACTCGACCGTCAGCACGAAGCGGTCCGCCTCGTCGGTCGACCGCGACAGCTGGGCACGTCGGCAGCCGGGCTGGGCGGTGAGCAGGGCCAACGCCCGGTCGACGCGCCCGGTGAACGCCTCGACCCCGGTTTCCGCCACGGTGAAGCGGCACACGAGCAGCACGGTGCAAGGATGCCACGGTGGCTGGTGACTCGAAGCGGACCCTGATCCCCGGTGCCGGACCGCTCTCGCGGGTGCCCGCGCCGGCGGCGTTCCTGCTGGTCTTGGCGCTGTTCCTGGCGGGCGTGTGGCTGCGGGGCACGGTGGGCGCGCTGCTGCTGGGCCTGCTGGCCCTCGGCGTGGCGGCGCTGCTCGCCACCACGTGGCCCCTGCTCACGCCGAGCGCACGCGTGTTGAGACTGCTCGTCCTGGCCGTGCTGGTGCTCGTCACGGTGTCCGTGCTCTAGCGCCGTAGTATCGGTGGTGAAAATCCATACCACGTGGGAGGCGCCGTGACGGCAGGAGTGCGGGGCGAACACGTGCACTCCCCGGAACGCCGGGTGCCACCACCGGCGCCGCGGCAGCCGACCCGGACCCTGTCCGCGGCCGGCGAGCTGCTGCGGGCGCTCGCCGCGCCGGTGCGGATCGCGATCGTGCTGCAACTGCGCGAGGCGGACCGGTGCGTGCACGAGTTGGTCGAGGCGCTGGGCGTGGCCCAGCCGCTGATCAGCCAGCACCTGCGGGTGCTCAAGGCCGCGGGCGTGGTGCACGGCGAGCGGCACGGCCGCGAGGTCGTCTACCGGCTCGTCGACGAACACCTCGCGCACATCGTGGTAGACGCGGTGACCCATGTGGACGAGGGGCCGCCGCGTGGTATCAACCAGACCGACCGGACCCCCCGGACGGAGGAGATGTGACCACTAGCGAGCGCCCGACCACCGCGGTGCCCGGGCTGCGCTCGACCAAGCAGCGCACCGCCGTGTCCAAGCTGCTCGACTCGCTGGGCGAGTTCCGCTCGGCCCAGGAGCTGCACGAGGAGCTGCGCAAGCGCGGCGAGGGCATCGGCCTGACCACGGTCTACCGCACGTTGCAGTCGCTGGCCGACGCCGGCGAGGTCGACGTGCTGCGCACCGACTCCGGTGAGGCGATCTACCGCCGCTGCTCCCAGCACCACCATCACCACCTGGTGTGCCGCGGGTGCGGCCGCACGGTGGAGGTCGAGGGCCCGGCGGTGGAGAAGTGGGCCGACCGGATCGCGGCGGAGAACGGGTTCGTCGAGGTCAGCCACACCGTGGAGATCTTCGGCACGTGCCGCGACTGCTGCGACGGCGGCCGAGCCGAGGCCCGGCACTCCTAGCCCGGGCCTCGTGGCTCAGCCCTCGTAGGTGTCCTCGGGCGCGGTGATCGGCACGACCTGCGACACCGTGAACGTCGGCACGAACGCGCTCTCCTTGGTCGCCGAGCCGGGCACCACCCGGCCGGTGGCCTCGACCCACTGGTCGGTCGGCAGCGCGGCGAAGTCCTGACCGACCATCTTCGCCTTGACCGGCGAGGCGTCGGCGGCGCAGCACGAGATCGTCAGCCGGGCGATGAACACGTCGGCGTCCTTGCGCACCACGAACCCGGTGAGCTTGACCGTGCGGTCGTCCAGCGAGCCGGAGTCGTCCCACGCGGTGCGGGTGACGAACTCGCCGATGGTGAGCGGCACGACCTCGTCGGACGGCAGCGGGGCGAACCCGCTCGACGCCTTGGCCTCCTGGGCGGCGTTGCGGTCGGACCGGTTGACCGTGTCCGCGCCCAGCGCCGGCGGGCTGATCAGGAACACCGCGAGCACCGGCAGCAGCAGCATCCACGGGCTGCGCGACGAGCCGTGCTCGTGCCCGGCGTGCTCGATCCCGCTGGGCTCCGCCTGACCTGCCCGGGACTGCCCGGCGCGGATGTCACGGGCGATCGACACCAGGGCCAGCACCACCATGACGCCGCCGGTCACGACCAGCCACGGCTGCAACGACTCCTTGACGTACCGCAGGTACGTGCCGGTCAGCGCGAGCTTGAGCAGCGCGCCGCCGAGCAGGACCAGCAGGATGTTCTGCGTCTCACGCCTCATGGGTCCCCACGCCTCCTCGGTTCTCCCGCCTCACAGGAACACCGCTCCCGCCGCCAGGGCCGACGCGATCGCGACCAGGAACGTGGCCGGTGCGAAGCGCGCCGCGAAGGACTTGCCGAACGCGCCCGCCTGCAGCGCGATGAGCTTGACGTCGACCGCCGGGCCGACCACCAGGAACACCAGCCGGGGCAGCAGCGGCAGCGCCGACATCGAGGCCGCCACGAACGCGTCCGCCTCGCTGCACAGCGCCAGCACCACGGCCAGCAGCGACAGCACCACGACGGCCAGCACGATCTGACCGCCCAACGTCTCCAGCCACGCCTGCGGCACGAGGACGTTGAACGCCGCCGCGAACACGCCGCCGAGCACCAGGAACCCGCCCGCGTCGACCAGGTCGTGCCGCGCGGTCTCGGCGAACACCAGCCAGCGGGACGACCCGTCGTGGTCGGGCAGGCGGCGCAGCGCGCGTTCGGCGATCCACTCGGCCTTGCCGAACCGGGTCCACAGCCAGCCCATGACCACGGCGGTGAGCAGCGCGCCGACGAACCGCGCGGGCACCATCATCGGCGCGTTGGGGAACGCCACGGCCGTGGACACGAGCACGATCGGGTTCACCGCGGGCGCCGCGAGCAGGAACGTCAGCGCCACGGCGGGCGCCACGCCCTGCTGCATCAGGCGGCGGGACACGGGCACGGCCGCGCACTCGCAGCCGGGCAGGGCCACCCCGGCGACACCGGCGACGGGCACGGCCAGCGCGGTTCTCGTCGGCAGCGCCCGGCGCAGCACGGTGGCCGGGATGAACGCCGCGATCGCACCGCTGATCAGCACGCCGAGGACGAGGAACGGCAGCGCCTGCACGCACACCGCGACGAACACCGTCGACGCCGTGCGCAGCACCGGCACGTCGAGCACGCCGACCAGCCAGTCCTGCAACAGCAGCGCCGCCACGAGCAGCACGCAGAGCACTTCCAGCGAAGTGATCTTCCAGCGCGGCGGCGGACGGCGCGGCCCCGCGCCCCGGATCTCGCCAGTGATTGTCACTTTCGAGATGATGCCAGAACCACCGCCGACGGCTCACCGACCTACGTCGGGTCTTCAGCCGCCGGCCACGTGACCGTCACGGGCGGTAGGTTCGGAGTGTGGACTGGCACGGGTGGCACGCCGACTACGACCGCCCGGACTCCGCGCTCGCCCGGCGACTGCGGGCCGTCCAAGCGCAGGTCAGGGCCGCGTTGGACGACAGCCCGCCCGGGCCGCTGCGGGTGGTCTGCCTGTGCGCGGGGCAGGGGCGCGACCTGCTGGAGGTGCTCGCCGACCACCCCCGGCGGCACGACGTCCGCGCGCGCCTGGTCGAGTTGGACCCGCGGAACGCGGCGGTCGCCGAGGCGACGGCCCGGGCGGCCGGCCTGACCGGGGTGGAGGTGCGGACGGCCGACGCCTCGCTCACCGACCACTACCGCGACCTCGCGCCGGCGGACCTCGTGCTGGTCTGCGGCGTGTTCGGCAACATCACCGACGAGGACATCGAGCGGACCGTCGACCACTGCGCCCAGCTGTGCCGGACGGGCGGCACGGTCATCTGGACCCGCCACCGCGGCGCGCCGGACCGCGTGCCGCTGATCTGCGAGTGGTTCGAGGAGCGCGGCTTCGCCCGCCGTTGGCTGTCCGACCCGGACGCCGGCTTCGGCGTCGGCGCCCACCGCTTCCACGCCGAACCGCAACCGCTGGCCGCGGGCGTGCGGATGTTCACGTTCGTCGGGTACGAGGTCCTCGAGAAGGACGCCGGAACGGTCAGCGGTTGAAGTAGGAGAACCGCCGGACGTGCGGCACCCACTCGCGGAACACGGTGAGGTCCGGCAGCGTGACCAGGTCGGTGATCGCCTGGAGCCCTCGGTGCAGGCGCAGCCAGTTGGCCGCCTCGTCGGCCGTGACCGCGCCGACGATCGGTGACCGCCCGTCGCGCGGCAGGAGGTCGCCCGCGAACTCCGCCCACGTCCCGCCCGGGTCGCGATGCACGAGCCCGCCCCGCACATCCGCCGAGTCCGGTGGCGCGCCGAGCACGTCGACGGCCAGCGTGGGCGCCGCGGCGGTGATCCCGAGCAGCACGACCACCGCCTGGAACTCGCCCGGCCGGTCGTCGTCGCCGAGGAAGCGCGCCGCGTCGCCGAGGTCGCGGGTCGCGCGGATCATCCGGTAGACGTTGAGGAGTCGCTTCGCCGCGCGCGGGGTGTCCACCAGGCGGTCGAGCGCGTCCAGGAACCGCAGCTCCGGCGCGGTCAGCGGCCGGGCGGGCTTCGTCGAGCCCGGTGCGTCCAGCTGCGCGCCGGATTCGACGGTCAGCCCGTCGGACGGCGCGCCGCCGTCCGCGGTGGGTGGCGGTGGGGTCGTCGGACCGACTGGCGGGCTGTCGGTCTCCACCATGGAGCGCAGGACCGAGCCCAGGCTGCCCGGGGCCATGCCGGGCAGGGTGAACGGGATGTTGATGATCTTCTCGAGGTAGTCCTCCGGCAGGACCCGCCACGGCGACGCGGCGGTGTCGGCGTCGTGCAGGACGCCCGCGTAGTGGTCCCGCAGGGAACCCACGAGCCACCGCGGGTCCACGCCGACCACCACGACGAACAGGTCCATGGCCAGCAGCAGGTGCACGGCCTCCATGACCTGGACCACCTGCCGCGGCTCGCACCGGTCGAGGTCGTCGATGTGCAGCACCACGCGGTCGACCGGCCGGGTCTCCGGGTCCGCCTCCGGGTGCGCCCGCCAGTCGGCCAGCAGCGCGACGAGCTGCTCGAAGTCCTTGCGCAGCGTCGACACGACACCGAGGTCGCGCGTGTAGGTGTCGCCCGTGGCCCGCTCGGCGACGAACGCCGACATCCGGCGTGCCGGGTCGAGGTCGGCCAGCTCACGGCCCAGCTCGCCGACCTGGGTCACCACCTCGTCCAGCTGCGCCCGGGCGACGAGGTGGTCGGCTTCCGCCTTGCGCAGCTGGTCAACGGTCTCGGCGACGTGCTCGCGGACGCGTTCCTCGTGCACGCGGTCCAGACCGCCGCGGATGTCCTCGGCCAAGGTCCGCAGCTCGCCCAGCCCGTTGCGGGCACGCAACAGCAGCCCACCACCCAACGCGGCGAGGAGCGCGCTCACCGCGCCGCCGAGCCACGTGATCAACGGCACGGCCAGCCCGGCTGCTGCCGTGACGCCGAGCACCACGGCCGCCGCCACCAGCGCCATCTTGCCGCTGCGGTCGCGTGGCAGCTCGCTCAGCGCGTCCACGTCGGACTTGCTCTCCCGCAACTGCCGGGACAGCAGCCTGCCCTGCTCGACCTCGTCGGCGACGCCGATCCGCTTCCACACCCGGTCCAGCCGATCCTGGAGCGCGGTCGACTCGCGCAGGGCGGTGATCAGGTCACGTGTGCCGGAGACGTGTTCCTGGTCGGCTTCGTCCACCTTGGCCTTGAGGCGGGCGACCTCCGCCTCGGCCCGCTGGTTGACCTTGCCCAGCTCGACCCGCCGGTCGAGCTTCTCGGCCAGCACGCGCTGCAGCTCGCTGCGCCGCCGTTCCGGTCCCGGGTCGGGCTCGGCGAGCGCCCGGAAGATCACGTCGGCCAGGCTCGCCCACAGGTTGGTGTCCGCGTAGTGCCAGGCGTTAAACCCGATCTGCACGACGCGGTGGCAGTACTTCGGTGATCCGGAGCCTGCCAGCTCCTCGATCCGGCCGCGCAGCATGCCCATGAAGAAGCTCTTGCCCGCGCCCCAGTCGCCGAACACGCCGATCGACAACGGCGTCGGGGTGGCGCGTTCGGCGATCACCGTCGCCAACATCGACACGTACGCGCCGACGCCGAGCCGGTCACGTTCCAGCGGGATCGGCTTCGACGGGTCGACAAGGTCGCTGGACACGCCACCGGCCAACTCGTCGGACACCTCGACGGTCCCCAAGGACCCTGCCGGGTGATCGCCGGCGGACCACTGCCGCTCGACCACCTCCACGACGTGCACGCGACGAGCGAACAGCACGACCCGGCGCAGGCCCCGCCGGGCCGGTGACCGCAGGGCCCGCACCACCGCCGGCACGGCGACCGCTGCCACGTCCTCCAAGTCGAGTCCGAGGACACCGGTGGCGAGCAGCGGGATCGCGACACCCGTCGCGCCCGCGCGGGCGGCGGCGAGGACGGCCGCCCCCGTCGCGCCCGCTACGGAGTCCTCGCTCACCCCACCGTCCGCGCCGTGCGGCGAGGCAAGCACCACGAAGCGGACCGACCCGAGGTCCGCAGGCTCGACCACCCGCGGTCGTGACGACGGAATGCGCGACAGGTCGAGCCCTTCGATCATTTCCGCGAAAGAAGGGAACCGCTGCGCCAGCCCGGCGCCGAGTTCGCCGAAGCTCCCGCCGACGGAGACGACCAAGGCGTCGACCCCGAGGTCCCACGGATCGTCGGTGGCGGCGACCTCCACCAGCACACCGTCCACGGCTCCGAGACCCCTGACGGTTAGCGAACCCACCACTGCACCCCCGGTACGGTCGACGCTCGGTCGGGCCGACCGTACCGGTTCGGTCACGCAGCGTTACACGGGGTTCTCTTCCTCGTCACGCAGCTCGGCGATCGTCGCCAGCACGTCCACCGCCTCCGTGACCGGGAGCAGCGGCTCGACCACGGCGGTCACGCCGCGGCTCGCAGCCAGCACTTCCTCGGCCAGCCGCACGGCGTCGTCACGCTCGTAGGGCCCGCACACGAACGAGGCCCACTCCTCCCCCGCCGACGCCTCGAACGTGATGGCCCACGGCAGGCCCTCCACGTCCGTCTCGTCGTCGGGCTCGTACACGATCACCCCGGCCATCAGGCACCGTCCCCGGTTCCGGCCAGCAGCTCGTTGCGCAGCTGCGAGGCAGTGGACACGACCAGCATCAGCAGCGTGCTCAACGGCTCCGGCTTGAGCCCTTCGGCCGGGAACGCGTAGCGCAACGTCACGTCCATCCCGCGCTCGGTGTTCACCACGCCGAGCGTGCCGAACAGGCCCTGACCGGCGCGTTCCGCGGCGGACACGGCCAGGCTGGGGTCGTTCGGCAGGTCCCACGCCACCACGCAGGTCAGGCTGAGCACGGTCAGGCCGTCGGCCAGCCGCATCGCCTGCACCGCGCACGGCACCTCGGCGTGCTGGAAGCTCAGCGCGCCGTCGTCGTCGACGTGCACCTCGTGGAACATCTCCAACGCCTCGCGGGCCGCGGTGAGCAGCTCCGCGGTCACCTTGGCGTCCTCGTCGGTCACTTAAGAATCCTCCACGTCGGGCTTGTCCACGGCGCCTCCGAAGCGCCGGTCGCGCATGGCGTACGCCTCGCAGGCGCGCCACAGGTCGAGCCGGTCGAAGTCCGGCCACAGGATGTCCTGGAACACCAGCTCCGCGTACGCCGACTGCCACAGCAGGAAGTTCGACGTGCGCTGCTCGCCGGACGGCCGGATGAACAGGTCCACGTCCGGCATGTCGGGCTGGTACATGTGCTTGGCGAGGGTCCGCTCGTCGACCTTCTCCGGGTTGATCTTGCCCGCCGCGGCCAGCCGGGCGATCTCCCGCGCCGCGTCGCCGACCTCGGCCCGCCCGCCGTAGTTGATGCACATCGCCAGGTTCAGCACGTCGTTGTCCTTCGTGCGCTCCTCGGCGACCTCGAGCTCCTTGATGACGCTGCGCCACAGCCTTGGCCGTCGGCCCGCCCACCGCACCCGCACGCCGAGCTCGTCCAGCTCGTCGGTGCGGTGGTGGATCACGTCGCGGCTGAAGCCCATGAGGAAGCGGACCTCCTCCGGGCTGCGCCGCCAGTTCTCGGTGGAGAACGCGTACAGCGACAGCCACTTCACGCCCATCTCGATCGCGCCCTTGGCCGCCTCCACCACGACGGCCTCGCCGCGCTTGTGCCCCTCGATCCGGGACAGGCCGCGCTGGTTGGCCCAGCGGCCGTTGCCGTCCATCACGATCGCGATGTGCCTGGGCACGAGGTCCGCGGGCAGCACCGGCGGCGTGGCGCCGGTGGGGTGCGGTTCCGGGGGTCGGGGAACGCGCTGGACGCGCTCAACCCGCCGTCGGCGGAGCATGGCTGTCCTCTCAGGGGGTGTGCTGCGGAGGGGTTTCTCGTGCGGCAGGCGACTCTAACCGTCGGTCGCCTGCGCCTTTCTCTCGACCAACGGCAGCGACCGCAACTGGCGCTCCAGGTGCCACTGCAGGTGCGCGGCGACCAGGCCGCTCGCGTCGCGGCGGGCGACGGCGGGAATGCCGTCCACCTCGTCCCACCGGCCGTGCAGCAGCGCCGCGAGCAGGCGCAACGTGTCGGTGGACGGCGTGGCGCTGCCCGGCGGACGGCACCGCGGGCACACCATGCCGCCCGCGTGCACGTTGAACGCCTTGTGCGGGCCGGGGTCGGCGCAGCGGGCGCACTCGTCGACCGCCGGCGCCCAGCCCGCGAACGCCATCGCGCGCATCAGGTAGGCGTCGAGGATGAGCGAGGCGTCCCGCTCCTTGGCCGCCAGCGCCCGCAACGCGCCCGCGACCAGCAGGTACAGCCGCAGGACGGGTTCGCCCTCCTCGGAGGTGAGCCGGTCGGCGGTCTCCAGCACCGCGCACCCCGCCGTGTAGCGCTGGTAGTCGTCCACCAGCACCACGCCGAACGCGTCCAGCGTCTCCACCTGCGTGATCACGTCCAGCGACCGGCCCGGGTAGAACTGCACGTCGACGTGCCCGAACGGCTCCAGCCGCGCGCCGAACCGCGACGACGTGCGGCGCACGCCCTTGGCCACCGCGCGCAGCTTGCCGTGCCTCTGGGTGAGCAGCGTGATGATCCGGTCGGCCTCGCCGAGCTTCTGCACCCGCAGGACCACACCGGTGTCGCGGTAGAGGTTCGCCACCTTCGCCAGTCCCTAGAAACCCAGTCTGCGCAGCTGCTTCGGGTCGCGCTGCCAGTCCTTGGCGATCTTGATGTGCAGGTCGAGGTACACGCGGGTGCCGAGCAGCTTCTCGATGTGCCTGCGGGAGGTGATGCCGACCTGTTTGAGGCGCTCGCCCCGGTGGCCCAGGATGATCGCCTTCTGGCTCGGCCGCTCCACGAACACGTTGGCGTGGATGTCCACCAGGTCGTCGCGCCCCTCGCGGGGCAGCATCTCCTCGACCACCACCGCGATCGAGTGCGGCAGCTCGTCGCGCACGCCCTCCAGCGCGGCCTCCCGGATCAGCTCGGCGACCAGGGTCAGCTCCGGCTCGTCGGTCAGCTCGCCGTCCGGGTACAGCGCCGGTCCCTCCGGGAGCTTGCCCAGCACCAGGTCGGCCAGGGCGTCGACCTGGTAGCCGTTCACCGCGGACACCGGGATCAGCTCGGCGAAGTCCATCACCTTCTGCAGCGCGAGCAGCTGCTCGGCCACCTGCTGCTGACCGACCAGGTCGGTCTTGGTGACGATGCCGATGACCGGGGTGCGCTTGGCGATCTTCTCCAGCTCGGCGGCGATGAACTTGTCGCCGGGGCCGACCTTCTGGTCCGCGGGCACGCAGAACCCGACCACGTCCACCTCGCTCCACGTCTCCCGCACCAGGTCGTTGAGGCGCTGGCCGAGGAGCGTGCGGGGGCGGTGCAGGCCGGGGGTGTCCACGAGGACCAGCTGGCCGTCCTCGCGGTGCACGATGCCCCGGATGGTGTGCCGGGTGGTCTGCGGTTTGCTCGACGTGATCGCGACCTTGGTCCCGACCAGCGCGTTGGTCAACGTCGACTTGCCTGCGTTGGGGCGGCCGACGAAGCACGCGAACCCGGAACGGTAGCCATCCATCCGTCCATTGTCCCCGCACCCGTCGGCCGCGCCGCGTCAGCCCTCGTCAGTCCTTTCGGTCGTCGCGCTCACGGGCGGGCCGGGGACTCTGCGCCCCGGTCGCGAACGCGCGCAACCCCAACGGGGCCGCGAACGCCTCCTCGAACCACCGCAGGTCGTCGTCCTGGTCCGGGTCGTCGACGAACGCCCGGACCACCGCGCACCACTCGTCCCGGTCGAGCACGGCCCGGTAGCGGTCGACCGACCGTGCCCGCCGCTCGGCCGTGCCGATCTCCGAAGCCCGCAGGTGGTGGGCGATGACAGCCGCCCGGGTGTACCGGCCCGCGCTGGGCGCCTGCCGACCCAGGTGGTCGGCGTACGCGTCCAGCACGGCGTGCGCGTGCGGGTAGTGGTCCAAGGTCCCGCCCATGCCCTCCGCGCCCGCGATCCTGGCCAGCAGGAGTCCGGTGTGGTCCACGAAATCGTCATCCGACCAGGTGGTGATGGCTTCGTGCAGGTGGGCGGCCGTCGCCACCCGTGCCGCGAAGTAGGAGTTGAGGAAGTCTCCGTCGCACGACCGGCGCAGCAGCCAGTCCCGTTCCTCCGTGCCGCCGACCAGGCACAACGCCTCCACCACGTACACGCGGCCCCAACCGGCGACCCGGTCGCCCAACCACACCAGGGCCTCCGCGCCGCCGCGCCGACGTTTCAGCGCGTCGGCGGCCAACCACCCGAACGAGTTCGACAGCAGGCCGATCGTGCGGATCAGCGGGATGTCGTCCTCGTCCCGGCCGGTGGCCAGCAGCGCCAGGCCCAACGCCACGGCGGGCTGGTCCGGGCCGTGCCGGACCAGCCACCGGCCGGTCTCCCGCACGCGCTCCCGATCGGCCCGGCGCGCCGCGGCGGTCATGCGGTCGTTGCGGAAGATCGGCACGTCGAGGTCGCGGACGGCTTCGGCGAGGGCCTGCGGTGGGTCGTCACCGGCGAAGTGGCGGTCCAGGGCCTTGGCGACGTCCGCCCCGACCCGGCGTCGACCGCCCTGCCCGGAGTGGCGCTTCGCGCGCGGCTCGCCGGGGAACGGTCGGCCCTCGTTCGGCAGCGGTCGGTCGGGGTGCTGCTCGTGCAACCGCACGGCGTGCTCGTACAGGCTGATCCGGGGTCCCGCCCCGGTCGTCCCGCTCATCGGCGGGCGGAGGACTCGATTCTCTCGGTCATGATCGCGAGCCTAGCCGCTGCGCGACCACGAAGTCGCCCCTCTCCGGCCCGGAACCCCGGGCGGCACGGTCGGCTCACACCCCGGGTGACCGCCCGGTAACCCTCTGGAGGCTCCCGTGACACTGCTCCGCGCCCTGCTCTTACCCGTGTTGGTGGCATCGACCCTGGTCGGCGGCGCCGGCGTGGCGTCGGCGGCGACCGCCACCGTCGGCAACACCGACGGCGACGGGCTGAACGTGCGGTCCGCGCCGACCTCGGCCAGTTCGTCGCTCGGCCTGGTGTGGGACGGGCAGCGGGTCGACATCTCGTGCCAGGTGCGCGGCCAGTCGGTGACCAACACGCGTGGGTTCACCAGCGACCTGTGGGACTACGTGCCCGCGTTGCGCGGCTACCTGGCCGACGCCTACCTGGCCACCGGCTACGACTACCGCATCCCCGGCGTGCCGGACTGCGGCACGCAGACCGGGCGGCTGGTGCCGGTGTCGCAGTTCCACGGTCAACCCAACCAGGGCGAGGACTGCGGACCGGCCAGCGTGGTGTCCGCCCTGCTCGCGGCGGGCGTGACGCCCAGGTCGTGGAACGCGAGCCGCCCGGTCGACGCGATCAACCGCGCGCGGTCCGACATGGGCTACGACCCGACGTGGAACGACCCGAACAAGTTCGGCACGAACGAGTCCGACGTCAAACGCGCGCTCGCGGCCAACGGCGTGTCCGCGACGGTCGTCTTCAACGACCTGAACCGGGTGCTCACCCACGTCCGCAACGGCCGCCCGGCGATCATGGCGGGCAACATGGTCAGCCTGCCCTGGTCAGGCCGCAACGTCCCGCACTTCCTCACCGTCGCCGCCTACGACGGGGACTACCTGGTCCTCGACCCGGCGTCCCAGGCGATCGTCTACCGGGCGTCCGCCTCGACCCTCTCGGCCTACTTCAACCACGACCTCGGCCGCGCGGGCGTGCTGCTCTGAGAGCCCTCTTCCCGACCGGCAGCTGCCAAGGCGGCCGGTCGGGAGCGGCTCTTCGGACACCGCCGCCATCAACGGTCGTGCACCACGAACCCCTGAACCACCGAATTCCGATAGGTCCGCAAGGCGGACGGGTAGTGCCTGTCCTCTTGGTAAGCGATCACGTGGCCGGGCAACGCGGTGGCCTGCCAACCGACACCGAGCCCTTTGACCAGAAGCGCCAACGCCGAGTCCACTGTCGGCGGAATCCCCCCGAAGTCCAGCACGACCGCCTCCTCGTCCTTCATCGCGCCGTGGTACCTGAACGCGTAGGGCAAGGACTGCTTCAGCACCGCTGCCGCTTCCCTGATCGAGCGCTCACCGGTCAACTCGCGCACCGGGAGGTACAGGTCCACGGGATGTTGCATGTCGAAGTGGCCCTCGGCGACCGGTGAGGCATCCCGGCCCCGGCCTGGATCGCTGTTGCCGAACCCGTTGCGATTCCACGGGGGAACTACGTGCTGTCGTTTCATCAGCAGCGCTTCGGGAGCGATGGCGGTCAAGTCCTCGCTCACGTACAGGTGCGTGAACGAGACGTCCCGCGGGTCCAAGCCGCGGCGCCCGGAGATCTTCCTGAGCGCCCGACCGAGGTTGGCCGGCAAGGTGCGCTCGGCCTTCCCGATGTAGACCAACTGCCCCCTGTGGAACAGCTCGTAGATGCCGGGACGCGGTTGGAGGCGGTCGAGGTTCCCTTCGTCCAGCGGTTGAGGTGACGACTCGGCGAGCCTTGCCCCGAGTTGCTGGGTGAACGCCGCGGTGAAGCTGAAGGCGAAGTCCCCGCCGTCGCTGCTCGAAGTCAGAGGTGGCCGTGCGCGCACGGGGTCCGCGCTCCTCGGGTAGGCCATCACCGGGCTCTCGCTGCCCGTTCCCGCTGTCCGGGGCGCACGTGCTCCTGCCGAACCCCCGCGGTCGGGTGCAGGCGCATCGGCCAACCGTTCGGCGGCCAACCTCAGCACCCGGAAGCGCTCGACCTGCAGGGCGGTGTCCAACCCAGCCGGCGGCGACAATACGGTCACCAGGGCTTCGAGGAGGTCCCAGTTCGGCAGCAGCGGTTTCGCGAACGCCCGGCGAACCCATTCGTGGGTGGCCGTGGTGCGGAAGGCGCCCGCGTTGATATGTCCCGCCACCCGGCGGGCACTCGGCCTCCCCGCCAGGCGGTGCAGCTCGTGCAGCGCTTCGTTCAACTCACGCAGGTGCGGTGGAAGAGGATCCGGTCGAGCGAAGGGCGGCATCACACCTCAACACGGCAAGAACTGTCAACAGCTGTCAACGCGCGTCAACCGGCGGTCCGCCGGCTCCACTCGGCCGTCACATGATGACCAACTCCGTCACCGTTCGTCTACCTGCTCCCGAGAGCCCCGAAGCTGGAACTACCAGCGCACCGAGCGGGTGGGCTCAACGTGAAAGGGGACGCGGGTGTCCGTGGTCGACATCGTCCTGTCAGCTGGACTGGTTTCGCTCCTCGTACTTCTCGGCGTCGTGTACCCGGCTGTCTGGTCGCGGCAGGCCGCACGCAGGAAGGACGCGTACCGCGTGCTCGACCTGCTGCTGCGCAGGCGTCGCCGATGACTCCGATCAGCTCTGGCCCGCCACCGGGCCCGGCTGGCCAACGAGGGCGGACCGTGGTGCGGGTGCCCCTACACGGTCTCCTGCACGGCGCCGGACGCGTCGGCGCGCAGCACCGGCGCGCCGGCGGTCAGGTCGCGCACGGCCGAGACGGAGTCCGCGTCCACGGACTCCGAGGCGGTGACGACGGCTGCCGCTTCCAAGCCCTCGGCGCCGCTCGACACCGCCGCCGCGACCGCCGCCTGGAGGGCGGTGAGCTTGAGCGACGGCAACGCGACCGTGGTGGCCGCGTAGGTCCGGCCGTCCGTGTCACGCACCGCCGCGCCCTCCGCCGCACCCGTGCGGGCCCGCGCCGAGCGCGCCAGCGTCACGATCTTCTGGTCCTCGGGGTCGAGCTCACTCACCGGTGGTCCCCTCGCTGTCGTCGCCGTTGTGCACCGGGCGCACGAGCACCGTCGTGATGCGCATCCGCCCGCGTTCGTCCTTGCCGCCCTCGGCCCGCATCCGCAGGCCCGCGATCTCCGCTTCCGTGCCCGGCAGCGGCACGCGGCCCAGGCGCTGCGCCAGCAGGCCGCCGACCGTCTCCACCTCGTGGTCGTCCAGCTCCGTGCCGAACAACGCGTCCAGGTCGTCCACCGGCAACCGCGCGCTGACCCGCACCGAACCGTCGGTCAGGTGCTCCACCGGCGGCCGGTCGTCGGTGTCGGACTCGTCGGTGATCTCGCCGACGATCTCCTCCAGGATGTCCTCGATGGTGAGCAGGCCGGCCGTGCCGCCGTACTCGTCCACCACGACCGCCAGGTGGTTGCGCGACAGCTGCATCTCCCGCAGCAGGTCCGCGATCGGCTTCGAGTCCGGGATGAACGACGCCGGCTTCATCACGTCCGCCACCGACGTGCCGTTGGGCTCCTCGGCCAGCGTCAGCCGCACCAGGTCCTTGAGGTTCACCACACCGACGATGTCGTCCACGCTCTCCCCGATCACCGGCACCCGCGTGTACCCGGTGCGCAGCGACAGGGCCAGCGCCTGGCGGATCGACTTGGCCTGCTCGATCCACACGATCTCGGTGCGCGGCACCATCACCTCGCGCGCGATCGTGTCACCCAGCTCGAAGACCGAGTGGATCATCTCCCGCTCGCCCTCGTCCACGACGCCGCGCTCCTGCGCCATGTCCACCAGCTCGCGCAGCTCGACCTCGGAGGAGAACGGGCCTTCGCGGAAGCCCTTGCCCGGCGTGATCGCGTTGCCGACCAGGATCAGCAGCTTGCTCAACGGCCCCAGCACGCGGCCGAGCACCCGGATCGGGCCCGCCGCGAGCAGGCTCACCGCGTACGGGTGCTGCCTGCCGAGCGTCCGCGGACCCACGCCGACCAGCACGTACGACACCACGAGCATGCTCAGCCCGGCGACCAGCATGGCCACCCAGTCGGTGGCGATGAGCCCGAGGCACACCACGGTCACCAGCACCGTCGCCGCCAGCTCGCAGCCCAGGCGCAGCAACAGCAGCAGGTTCACGTGCCGCGGCCGGTCGGCCAGCAGCTGGATCAAGTGCCTCGTGCCCGCCCGGCCCTGCCGCTGCAACGCCTCGACGCGTGCCCGCGACACCGTGCCCAGCGCCGCGTCGACGCCCGCGAACGCGCCCGCCGACAACACCAACACCACGGCCAGCACCAGCAAGCCGGCGGAACTGCCTATCACCTCGGCCGCCTCAGGCTGTCGGCTCGGGCCGGTCCGCGTCCTCCAGGCCGACCGCCCCGAGGAGCTTCGAGTCGGCCTCGCGCTGCGCCGACTTGCGCTCGGCCTCGGCCGCGGCCGTGCGGAAGTCGCCCAGGATGCGGTTCTGCAACGTGAACATCTCCCGCTCCTCGGCCGGTTCCGCGTGGTCGTAGCCGAGCAGGTGCAGCACACCGTGCACGGTCAGCAGGTGCAGCTCGTCCAGCAGGCTGTGGCCCGCCTTCTTGGCCTGGTCCTTGGCGAAGTCCGGGCACAGCACGATGTCGCCGAGCAGGGCCGGGCCGAGGCCCGCCGCGTCCGGTCGGCGGGCGGAGTCCAGCTCGTCCATCGGGAACGCCATCACGTCCGTCGGGCCGGGCAGGTCCATCCAGCGCTGGTGCAGGTCCGCCATCACGTCCAGCTCGACCAGCAGGACGGACAGCTCGGCCAACGGGCTGACGCCCATTCGGTCCAGGGCGAACCGGGCGGCGGCGACGATGGACGACTCGTCCACGCTCACGCCCGACTCGTTCGCGATCTCGATGCTCACGGCGCCTATCGTCCCCGGCGTTGCCCGCGCGACCGCGCACCGGGTCCGGCGTGGTGCTGGTGCCCGTTGGCCGCGTCGCCCTCGTCCTGCTCGACCTGCCACTTCTCGTAGGCGTCCACGATGTCCGCGACCAGCCGGTGGCGGACCACGTCGTTGCTGGTCAGGACGGAGAAGTGGACGTCGTCCACGCCTTCGAGGATGTCCTTGACGACCTTCAGGCCGCTGCGCTGCCCGCCGGGCAGGTCGATCTGCGTGATGTCACCGGTCACCACGATCTTCGAACCGAAACCCAATCGGGTGAGGAACATCTTCATCTGTTCGGGCGTCGTGTTCTGCGCCTCGTCCAAGATGATGAACGCATCATTAAGCGTTCTTCCGCGCATGTAGGCCAGTGGGGCGACCTCGATCGTGCCCGCCTGGGTCAGGCGGGGGATCGACTCCGGGTCGACCATGTCGTGCAGCGCGTCGTACAGGGGGCGCAGGTACGGGTCGATCTTCTCGTACAGCGTGCCGGGCAGGTAGCCCAGCCGCTCGCCCGCCTCGACCGCCGGGCGGGTCAGGATGATCCGGTTGACCTGCTTGGCCTGCAGCGCCTGCACGGCCTTGGCCATGGCCAGGTAGGTCTTGCCCGTGCCGGCGGGACCGATGCCGAACACCACGGTGTTCTGGTCGATCGCGTCCACGTAGTGCTTCTGGTTCAGCGTCTTGGGCCGGATGGTGCGGCCACGCCGGGAGATGATGTCGAGGCTCAGCACCTCCGCCGGCGACTCGGCGGTGCCGGCGGACAGCATCGCGACCGTGCGGCGGACCGTGTCCTGGCCGACCTGCTGACCGCGGCTGGCGAGCGTGACCAGCTCGGCGAACACGCGTTCGGCGAACGCCACGTCCGCGGGCTGGCCGGAGAGCGTGATCTCGTTGCCGCGCACGTGCACGTCGGCGACCAGCAGTTCCTCGGCGAGCCGGAGGTTCTCGTCACGCGACCCGAGCAGGGCGAGCACCGCGCCGTCGGGCACGGCGAACTTGGATTGGGCGTCGGCCGCGGTCGGGGCTGCCTGCGGCGTGTTGTCGTCGGTACCGGCCACGTGGCCTCGGGCCCTCTTCCTGCGCGTTCGCGCCGTGCTCGAATGAACTCGACCTACCGCTTCCGATGCTAGCCGCCACCACCGACACTCCGCACCGGAGTAAGAAACGGGTTGGACACGGCGGGTGTACTCGGTGATGTGACGGAGTTGCGCGTGCTCACCCCCGACGACCTGCCCGCCTGCGTCCGCCTCGCATCGGACCGGGGGTGGTCGGAGGAGCCGGAGAAGTGGGCGTTCCTGCTGCGGGTCGGCACCGGGTTCGGGCTGTTCGACGGTGATGAGCTGGTCGGCACCGCCATCGTCACCCGGTTCGGCGACGAGCACGCGGCGGTCAGCATGGTGCTGGTGGCGTCGAGCCACGGCGGTCGCGGGCTCGGGCGGAGGGTGGTGGAGCACGCGCTGGAGTTCGCGGGCACGCCGGTGGTGTCGTTGCACGCGACTTCGTACGGCAAGCCGCTGTACGAGAAGTTGGGGTTCCGGTCGGTGGGCTTGGTGACCGCGCACGTGGGCGCGTTCGGCGGCGCGGCCTCGGGCACGTCGCGGCCGGCCGAGGAGGCGGACCGGGCGAAGCTGGCGGCGGTCGACGCCGAGGTGTTCGGCGCCGACCGGTCGGCGATGTGGCACGCGCTGTTCGGGTTCGCGTCGCAGGTCAGGGTGGCCGAGGACGGGTTCGTGGCGACGTGGCGCAACGGGCCGTTGACGATGGTGGGTCCGGTCGTGGCGCCGTCGGCGGTGCGTGCGGCGGAGTTGGTCGCGGACGTGGCGGTGGGTGCGACGGTGCGGGTGGACGTGCGGGATCGCGCGTTGGGCGCGTGGCTGGAGTCGCACGGGGTGGTGCCGCGGTTCACCGCGGACCTGATGGTGCGGGGTGCGTTCAGCGGTGACCGCGCGCGCCTGTACGCGCCGGTGATGCAGGCCCTGGGTTAGAGCCCTCGGGCTCAGGCGAGCGGGCCGAGCCGCCGTCCGCCGAGGACGTGCAGGTGGGCGTGGAAGACGGTCTGGCCCGCGTCCGCGCCGGTGTTGAACAGCAGCCGGTAGCCGCTGTCGGCGACGCCCTCGGCCTTCGCCACCTCGCCGGCGGCCAGGAACAGGTCGTCCAGCACGGTGGGCGCGGCGGCGGCCAGGGCCACGGCGTCCGCGGCGTGCGTCTTCGGCACCAGCACGACGTGCGTCGGGGCTTGGGGTGCGATGTCGCGGAACGCCAGCGTGGTGTCGGTCTCGTGCACCACGGTCGCCGGGATCTCGCGGGCGACGATGCGGCAGAACAGGCAGTCGGACATGGCTCCGCAGGCTACCGACCCGGGCCGGTCACGCGCCCTGGGCGTTCAACTCGGGGTCGGAACACGCGGGGCCCCCGGGTTCTACGTCCGGGTCAGGCGGAGGGCGGCGGTGCGGCAGGCGGTCCAGGCCGGGGTGCCGGGGGTGATCAGGGACATGTGGTCGGTGGCGGGCAGGGCGATCAGCTCGGCGCCCGAGGCGCGGGCGAAGGCCTCGCTCTGGGCGAACGGCACGTCCTCGTCGTCCTCGCCGTGGACCAGGACCATCGGCTTGGGGATCGGCAGCTGCGCCGCCGGCGAGGCGTCGGCGTAGAGCGCGGGCACCTCGGCCGGTGTGCCGCCCAGCAGTTCGGCGGCACGGCGGGTGATCTCCGGGTGCTGGAGGAAGTCGAGGACGCCCGCCTGCGCCACGGCGCCCACGACGCGGGGGTGGCGGGCGGCGGCCCACACCGCCAGGTGCCCGCCCGCGGAGTGACCCAGCGTGACCACCGGGCCGAGCGCCGGGTCGAGGGCGTCGATCGCGGCGAGCACGTCGTCGCCGGTGGCGGGCCAACCGCCGCCCCCGGTTACCCGCCGGTACTCCACGTTGTACGCGGCCGCGCCGTGAATGACCAGGTCAGCGGCCAGAGGTCGGCCGAGTTCCAATCCGTAGCGCTGATGCCAGAAACCACCATGGATTACCACGATGACCGGAAAAGATTCACCGGACGGCGCGGAAAACTCGCCGAACTGGCTCGGGTGCGGCCCGTAGACGATGCGCAATCGAAACCCCTTGGACGCAAAAAAGAGGCCGCGTCGCGGTGGGACCTGGGGGTCGTCCCACCGCGACGCGGCGGCGCCGGACCGAGGGGGGAGGTGTCCGGCGAGTCTGGTCGAGGGGTGACCCTGGTTAGCCCAATGGAACCCCTCTGCCATGAGCGTAACCCCTATGTCAGGCGTTCGCCAGGAGAGGGCAACACCAATTACCGCCAGCGATCGGTCAGCATACCCAGCGCACCCAAAGCGACCGCCGCCGCCGTCGACGCTCGCAGAACGGTAGGTCCCAGTCGCACTACGTGCGCGCCCGCACCGGTCAACGTGGACAATTCCTCGTCGGTGATGCCACCTTCCGGTCCGACGACGAGCAGCACATCACCCGACGCGGGCAGCTGAACCGATCCGATGCCGACCGAAGCGGATTCGTGCAAAACCAAAGTGACCGCCGACACCGACGCCAACCGCGCCAGCCCGGCGGTGGAAACGGGTTCCGCGACCGACGGCACGCGCGCCCGGCGTGCCTGCTTGGCCGCCTCACGCGCGGTGCTGCGCCAGCGTTCGAGGGCCTTCGCGCCGCGCGGGCCGTCCTCCCACTTCGTCACGCAGCGCGAGGCACGCCACGGCACGACGCCGTCCACCCCGGCCTCGGTGGCCAGCTCGACGGCCAGCTCGCCCCGGTCGCCCTTCACCAGCGCCTGCGCCACCACGACCCGCACGGACGGCTCCGGCACGGTCCACCGTTCGACGACGCGCAGCCGCAGGGAGTCCTTGAACGCCTCCGACACCACGCACCGCACCTGGTCGCCCGTGCCGTCGGAGAGCACCAGCTCCTCCCCCGCGCGCAACCGGCGCACGGTGGCCGCGTGCCGCCCCTCGGGGCCGTCCAGGACGGCCTCGTCACCGGGCGGCAGCGCGGCGACCAGGAAGACCGGCAGCGTCACCGGTGGTTGCGGCCGGACCGCAGCCGCGAGAAGAGCCCGCCACCGCCCTTGCCGTTGTGCGCGAGCGTCGGCTCGTCCTCACCGCGCGACACGGCGAGCTCGCGCAGCAGTTCGGCCTGCCGGGCGTCCAGCTTCGTCGGCGTGACGACTTCGAGGTGCACGTGCAGGTCGCCGCGGCCGTCGATGCGGCCGCTGGACCGCAGCCGGGGCATGCCGCGCCCGGTGAGCACCAGCTCGGTGTTCGGCTGGGTGCCGGGCTCGATCTCCAGCTCCTCCTCGCCGTCCAGCGTCTGCAACGGCAGCACCGCGCCGAGGGCCGCGGTCGTCATCGGGATGCGCACGGAGCAGTGCAGGTTGGCGCCGTCGCGCTCGAAGACCTCGTGCGGCACCTCCTCGACCTCGACGTACAGGTCGCCGGCCGGTCCGCCGCCGGGGCCGACCTCGCCCTGGCCCGCGAGCCGCACCCGCATGCCCTCGGCCACGCCGGCCGGGATCTGCACCGAGATGGTGCGCCGCGAGCGCACCCGGCCCTCGCCCGCGCACTGCTGGCACGGGTCGGGGATGACCTCGCCGAGGCCGCGGCACACCGGGCACGGCCGCGCCGTGACGACCTGGCCGAGGAACGAGCGCTGCACCGACTGCACCTCGCCCCGCCCGCCGCACGTGTCGCAGCGCACCGGGGACGAGCCGTCCGCGCAGCCGCTGCCGACGCACCGGTCGCACAGGATCGCCGTGTCGACGGTCAGCTCGCGCGAAGCCCCCGCCGCGCACTCCTCCAGCGTCATCGACAGCCGGATCAGCGCGTCCGAGCCGGGCTGCACCCGGCTGCGCGGACCACGTCCGCCACCGCCACCCGCGCCGAAGAACGCGTCCATGATGTCGCCGAGACCGAACCCCGCGAACGGGTCGCGCATGCCGCCACCGCCGCCCGACTCCAACGGGTCGCCGCCGAGGTCGACGACCTGCCGCTTCTTCGGGTCCGAGAGGACCTCGTAGGCGGCGGTCACCTCCTTGAAGCGCGCTTCCTCGTTGGGGTTGACGTCGGGGTGCAGCTGCCGCGCGAGCTTGCGGTAGGCGCGCTTGATCTCGTCGGGAGTCGCGTTCTTGGAGACCCCGAGCGTGCCGTAGTAGTCCCTCGCCACCGTGTTTCCTCCTGCGAACGCGCTGCGACACGCGTCCGCTCGCTTGCGAAACGTCCTTCGGGACCGCGGTGTTCCCCGCCGTCACCGTCCGGTCAAGATCTCCCCCACGTAGTTGGCGACCGCTCGCACCGCCGCCATCGTGCCGGGGTAGTCCATGCGGGTGGGCCCCACCACTCCCATGCCGCCGAGCAGGTTGTCCCGGCTGCCGTAGCCGATGGACACGACCGAGGTGCTGCGCATCTCGGCCGCTTCGTTCTCCTCGCCGATGTGCACCAGGATGCGGCCCGGGTCGCGGGCCGCGGCGAGCAGCTTGAGCACCACGACCTGCTCCTCCAGCGCCTCGAGCACCTGGCGCAGCGAACCGGGGAAGTCTGCCACGTTGCGGGTGAGGTTCGCCGTGCCACCCAGGACCAGGCGTTCCTCGGGGTGCTCCACCAGCGACTCGATGAGCACCGTGCTCACCCGCAGCACGATGTCGCGCAGGTCGCCGGGCACCTCGTCGGGCAGCTTCGCGACCTCGGCGGAGGCGTCGGACAGGCGCTTGCCGACCATGGCGCCGTTGAGCATGGACCGGATGCGGGCGACGTTGTCCTCGGTGACCACGTCGCCGAGGTCGACCGAGCGCTGGTCGACGCGGCCGGTGTCGGTGATCAGCACCAGCATCAGGCGCGCCGGTGTGATGGCGAGCACCTCGATGTGCCGGACGGTGGAGCGGCTCAGCGTCGGGTACTGGATGACGGCGACCTGGCGGGTCAGCTGGGCCAGCAGCCGGACGCTGCGGCGCAGCACGTCGTCCAGGTCGTAGGCGCCTTCGAGGAAGTTCTGGATGGCCCGGCGCTCGGGCGTGGACAGCGGCTTGACCTCGCTGAGCCGGTCCACGAACAGGCGGTAGCCCTTGTCGGTCGGCACGCGGCCGGCGCTGGTGTGCGGCTGGGTGATGTAGCCGTCCTCTTCCAGCGTCGCCATGTCGTTGCGCACGGTCGCGCTCGACACACCCAGGTTGTGCCGTTCGACCAGGGCTTTCGAGCCGACCGGCTCCTGGTTGGACACGTAGTCGGCGACGATCGCGCGCAAGACTTCGAACCGGCGCTCATCGGCGTTCACGCGCGTCACCTCCAGGGACGGACAAGGTCCTTCACCTTGAGTTTACGGAGGTTCGCGCCCGGATCGGAAAACCCGCTCGCCGGGCTTCGGCGCGGTCGGTAGCTTCGGGTGTGCTCACCCGCATCCAGGCCGCCCTGCGCGACGCGATCAGGGCCGACGCCGAGCGCGTCGGGCCGTTCCTCGTCCGGTTCGACGCGCACAGCGACAACCTGTTCATGAACTACGCCGTGCCCGACGAGGGCGCGGCGCCGACGCGGGGTGACGTGGACGCGCTGGTGGCGGCGTTCCGGTCGCGGTCGCGCACGCCGAGGCTGGAGTACCTGCGGCCGTCGCCGGTGGTGGACGCGGCGCTGGAGGCGGCCGGGTTCACCGTCGACCAGCTGTTGCCGGTGATGGCGGTCGACGAGCTGGTCGCGCCGCCGTTGCCCGCCGGGCTGACGGTCGAGGCGGTGACCTCGGACGACGACCTGTTCGCGGTGTCGGTGGTGCAGAACACGGCGTTCGGCGTCGGTGGGGTGGTCGGCGCGGAGGACGTGGCGCGGCAGCGGTCGCTGCTGCGCGACGACGGGGTGATCGTGCTGGCCCGGCTGGACGGCGAACCGGTGGGCGCGGGCGCGTGCACGGCGCCGCGGCACGGGCTGTCGCAGGTGGCCGGGATCGCGGTGCCGGCGGCGTTCCGGGGTCGTGGGATCGCGTCCGCGGTCTGCGCCGACCTCACCGCGCGGGTGTTCGACTCGGGCTGCACGCCGTTCCTGGAGACCGAGCCGGACGCGAAGGTGGACCGCCTCTACGGACCGCTGGGCTACCGCACGATCGGCCACTCGGCGTCGGTCACCTTGGGTCGGTCGTCGCTTCCCCGATCCGCCGCGAGCAAGGACGGGTGACCGGTCGTTCGCCCACCGGGTCGGTGAAGCGTCCGTCACACCGGATGGCGCCAGGCACGACCGGCCACCTCGACGCTGCGTACTCGAGTGCCGCTGTGAGTTCCTCGGTCCGCGTTGTCGTGGTCGACACGGGAGTGGCCCTCCCGGATGCCGTTGCGGGACCGACCGGGCACCGGGAGTCGGACGCAGTCACCGCCCAGGAAGTGGGGGCACACCCTGGCCGGCGATCCGCCCCTTTGATCTCCGGCGCCGGCGCCTGGGCCAAGGGTCGGTGTCGGACCGTTCGGGGGCCGGGTCTGCGCGACGAAGCATGGTGTCGGCTGATCAGCCCGCACTTCACCCTTGCGGGCGAGTCCATTGCGGCGGCCAGCCGGGCAGGTTCCATCCCGAACCGCGTAACCAATCCACCAGGCAGGCCGCCGGCGCGACAGGTCTCTTTGCACATTGCGCAACCGTCGATGATCCGAGAATGTCCGGAATATAGCCGGTCGATGAAACCCCTTCGGTCGCCCGTAACGGCGGAACGGATTCCGTCCCGCGCGGAAATGGGGGATTTTCCGTGTCCCTGTCGTTGGGTGACGCGTACGCTCGAGGGGTGACCGGCCCGATCGTCAAGCCCACGAGTACCGATAAGCGCGTCTGGCCACCGAACCCGTGGCGGGCGGTGTTCGTGGTCGGCGGGTTCACCGCACTGCTGTATCTGGTCGAAGCCATCGACGCGGTCCTCCCGGCCGATCTCGACCGGATGTTCGGCATCGTGCCGAGGTCCGTGTCCGGGCTGGACGGCATCCTGCTGGCGCCGCTCCTGCACCTCGGCTGGTGGCACCTGCACGCGGACGCGCCGTTCGTTCTGGTCCTGGGCTTCCTGGCGATGGCCGGCGGTCTGCGCCAGTGGATCGCGGTCACCGCGACCATCTGGCTGATCAGCGGCGTCGGTGTCTGGCTCATCAGTCCAGACGGGGTGCACACCGCCGGGGTGTCCGGCGTGACGATGGGCTGGTTCGTCTTCCTGCTGGCCCGTGGGACCTTCACCCGCGGGGTCCTGCACCTCGGTGTCGCCGTGGCGCTGCTCCTCTACTGGGGCAGCACCCTCTGGCTGATCTTCCCGAGCGACCCGATCATCGCCGGACAGGCACGTTGGTCCGTCTCCTGGCAGGCCCATTTGTTCGGTGCCGCCGCAGGTTTGCTTGCCATGTGGCTGGTAGCCAAGGCCAATTGGCTTGACCGCGCCAAGAAGTGGCGTCACCTCACCTCATGACCGGATGAGGTGCCAGAATGGCGATGTCGCCGGTCCGACACCTGTGCGCCGGCCGCCAGGCGTGCGGAGAGGGCGGAACGAGCGGGACGTGCTGCCACCTCGCGGCCGGCGGCGGCCGCGGTGACTCGAAGAAATCGGCCATGGCCGACATGCCACTTCTGACTTCTACCCCAAATCTTTTTCTGCACTCCCTCGCCCTTCGTTCGAGAGCGCGGTAATGCGCAATCGCGGACGCTGCGCGGTTCCGCGCGTGACGACAAGCCCGACCCTCGATGAGGTGATCACGTGAGTCGGCGCACGACGGCGTCGGCGAGCAGCCGGCCCCGGTCGGTGAGCACGCAGCGGCCCCGGTCGAGGGCGGTGGGGTCCAGCAGGCCGTCGGCGGCGGCGGTCTTGGCTTCGGCTTGGCCCGAGGCGTCGAGGACGTCCAGCGGGAGGCCGGTGGCCAGGCGCAGCTCCAGCAGCACGCGTTCCACCCGGCGGTCGTCGTCGGCGAGGACCTCGCGCCCCGCGGCGGGTGAGGTGCCGGCGGCCAGCAGTTCGGCGTACTTCGCCGGGTGCTTGACGTTCCACCAGCGCACGCCGCCGACGTGGCTGTGCGCGCCGGGGCCCGCGCCCCACCAGTCGGCGCCCTGCCAGTAGAGCAGGTTGTGCCGGCACGCGGCGTCCGCCGACGCGGCCCAGTTCGACACCTCGTACCAGTTCAGGCCCTGCTCGGTCATGGCAGCGTCGATCAGCTCGTACTTGTCCGCGAGCACGTCGTCGTCGGGCATCGGCACCTCGCCGCGACGCACCCGGCGGGCCAGCGCGGTGCCCTCCTCGACGATCAGCGCGTAGGCCGACACGTGGTCCACGCCCGCGCTCCGGACGGCGTCGAGCGACGACCGGAGGTCGTCGACGGTCTCGCCCGGCGTGCCGTAGATGAGGTCGAGGTTCACGTGCTCGAACCCCGCCGCGCGGGCCTCCCGGGCGGCGGCCACCGGGCGGCCCGGCGTGTGCACGCGGTCGAGCACGGCCAGCACGTGCCGGGCGGCCGACTGCATCCCGAGCGAGACGCGGGTGTAACCAGCATCACGGATGGCGGAAAAGAACTCGGGCGACGTGGACTCCGGGTTGGACTCCGTGGTGACCTCCGCGCCGGGCGCGAGGCCGAACGACGACCGCACCGCGTCGAGCACCTGGCCCAGCCCTTCGGCGCCGAGCAGCGACGGTGTGCCACCGCCGACGAACACCGTGTCCACCCCCGGCGGGACACCCAACACGGTCGCCGCGAGGTCCAGCTCGCGGCGCAGCCCTTCCAGCCAGGATGCCGGTGACGCGGAAGTGCCCAGCTCACCGGCGGTGTAGGTGTTGAAGTCGCAGTAGCCGCACCGGGTCGCGCAGAACGGGACGTGGACGTAGACCCCGAACGGGCGGTCACCCAGACCGGTGAGCGCGGAGGTGGGCAGTGAGCCGTCGGGTGGTGCGGGATCACCGATCGGCAGGGCGGAGGGCATGGACCCCATTGTCCCATTTACCAGCACCGCGACCGTCGTCCCACGATGCGGATGGCGGTGGACCACGAGGTGGACGCGTGGCACGCTGAGGCACATGACATCGACCGGAGTCCGCCTGGTGGTCCGCCGCCACGTCGACTTCCGTCGTGTCTCCAGCGCGATGTGCCGTCGTTCGGCATAACCCGCGCCTGCCTTTTTGTTCCCGTCGGCGCCGGGTGCGCTGACGAGACCCCCACCACGGCTGTCCTGGGACTCGCACGCGCACCAGCGCCCCGAATCCCCGGAGGACGAGGATGGTCCCCCCGACGACGACGCCTCAGCGCACCAAGCAGCGCCGAGGTGAGGGGCAGTGGGCGCTGGGCTACCGCGAGCCGCTGAACCCGAACGAGCGGAGCAAGAAGGACGACAACCCGCTCAACGTCCGGTCGCGGATCGAGAACATCTACGCCCACGGTGGCTTCGACTCGATCGACCCGGCCGACCTGCGCGGACGTTTCCGCTGGTACGGGCTCTACACCCAGCGCAAGCCCGGCATCGACGGCGGTCGCACCGCGACGCTGGAGCCGGAGGAGCTGGACGACGAGTACTTCATGCTGCGCGTCCGCATCGACGGCGGCCGGCTCACCACGCAGCAGCTGGCGCTGATCGGCGAGCTGTCCCAGACCTACGCGCGGGACACGGCCGACATCACCGACCGGCAGAACGTGCAGTACCACTGGATCCGCATCGAGGACGTCCCGACGATCTGGCGGAAGCTGGAGGACGCGGGCCTGACCACGATGGAGGCCTGCGGCGACAGCCCGCGCGTGGTGCTCGGCTCGCCGGTGGCGGGCATCGCCGCGGACGAGGTGGTCGACGGCACGCCCGCGATCGACGAGATCCTGCGCCGCTACATCGGCGACCCGCGCTTCTCGAACCTGCCGCGCAAGTTCAAGACGGCGATCTCGGGCCTGCCGGACGTGGCGCACGAGATCCACGACGTGGCGTTCGTCGGCGTGGACCACCCCGAGCACGGCCCCGGCTTCGACCTGTGGGTCGGCGGCGGCCTGTCGACCAACCCCATGATCGGCAAGCGGCTGGGCGCGTGGGTGCCGGTCGACGAGGTGCCGGACGTGTGGGAGGGCGTGATCAGCGTCTTCCGCGACTACGGCTACCGCAGGCTGCGGCACCGCGCGCGGATCAAGTTCCTGGTCGCCGACTGGGGCGTGGACAAGTTCCGCGAGGTCCTCGAGAACGAGTACCTCAAGCGCAAGCTGATCGACGGCCCCGCGCCGCAGAACCCGGCCAACCCGCGCGACCACATCGGCGTGCACCGGCAGAAGGACGGCCTGTTCTACGTCGGCGCGGCCCCGATCGCGGGCCGGGTGTCCGGTTCCACGCTGGTCGAGGTGGCCAAGGTGGTGGAGCGGGCGGGTTCGGGCCGGGTCCGGCTGACGCCGCAGCAGAAGCTCGTGGTGCTGGACGTCCCCGAGGCCGAGGTCAAGAACCTCCAGGCGGACCTCGCGAAGCTGGGCCTGCAGACGGAGCCGTCGCCGTGGCGGCGGGGCGTGATGGCCTGCACCGGCATCGAGTTCTGCAAGCTCGCGATCGTCGAGACCAAGGCGCGCGCGGTGGAGCTGGTGTCCGCGCTGGAGTCCCGGCTGGCCGACGTCGTCGCGGGCGTCACCGAGCCGATCTCCGTGCACATCAACGGCTGCCCGAACTCGTGCGCCCGGATCCAGACCGCGGACATCGGGCTCAAGGGCCAGATCGTCACCGACGCCGACGGCAACCAGGTCGAGGGCTTCCAGGTGCACCTGGGCGGCGGGCTCGGCCTGGACGCCGGGTTCGGCCGCAAGCTGCGCGGCCACAAGGTCACCGCCGCCGAGCTGTCGGACTACGTCGAGCGCGTGGTTCGCAACTTCGTGGCCAAGCGCGAGCCGGACGAGCGGTTCCCGCAGTGGGTCGCCCGCGCCGACGAGGGTGATCTCAAGTGAGCGCGGTCGAGCCGCCGTCCCCGGAGGAGCGGCCATGAGCGAGCGAGCCACCCCCTTCTACTGCCCGTACTGCGGCGACGAGGACCTCCGTCCGCAGGAGGAGCCGAGCTACTCGTGGCTGTGCGCCTCCTGTCGCCGCGTGTTCACCGTCAAGTTCGTTGGTCTCAACCTTCCTCAGGAGGTGCAGCGATGACCGCCCCCACCAGGGTCGAGGAACTGAAGGTGATCGCGGAGGCCGCTTCGGCAGAGCTGGCGGATGCCAGTGCCGAAGAGGCGCTCGCGTGGACCGCCCGCACGTTCGGCGAGAGCTGGATCGTCGCGTCGAACATGCAGGACGCCGTCCTGATCGACCTGGCGACCAAGGTCAAGCCGGACGTGGACGTGCTGTTCCTGGAGACCGGCTACCACTTCGCCGAGACCATCGGCACGCGGGACGCCGTCGACCTCGTCTACCCCGACGTGCACATCGTCAACGCCGCGGCCGAGCAGTCGGTGGCCGAGCAGGAGGCGCAGTTCGGCCTGCTGAACAAGACCGACCCGAACCGGTGCTGCGAGCTGCGCAAGGTCATCCCGTTGCGGCGCACGCTGAAGGACTACGACGCGTGGGTCACCGGGGTGCGCCGCGTCGACGCGCCGACCCGGGCGAACACGCCGATCGTGACGTGGGACGAGCGCAACGGCCTGGTGAAGGTCAACCCGATCGCGCCGTGGACCGACGAGCAGTTCAACGCCTACATCGCCGAGCACGGGATCCTCGAGAACCCGCTGGTGCAGGCGGGTTACCCCTCCATCGGCTGCGCGCCGTGCACCGCGAAGCCGCTGCCGGGCGCCGACGCCCGCAGCGGTCGCTGGGCGGGCCAGTCCAAGACCGAATGCGGGTTGCACGGATGACCACCGCGACAGCTCTCGACACGTTGGGCCGCCTGGAGTCCGAGGCGATCCACATCTTCCGCGAGGTGGCGGGCGAGTTCGACCGGCCGGTGATCCTGTTCTCCGGCGGCAAGGACTCCACCCTGCTGCTGCACCTCGCGGTCAAGGCGTTCTGGCCCGCGCCGGTGCCGTTCCCGCTGCTGCACGTGGACACCGGGCACAACTTCGACGAGGTCATCGAGTTCCGCGACCAGGTCGTGGCTCAGCACGGGCTGCGGCTGGAAGTCGCCAAGGTGCAGGACTA
This sequence comes from Actinosynnema sp. NPDC049800, assembly GCF_040656635.1. Lineage (NCBI taxonomy): Bacteria > Bacillati > Actinomycetota > Actinomycetes > Pseudonocardiales > Pseudonocardiaceae > Actinosynnema > Actinosynnema sp. NPDC049800. Next base: position 65,381 of record NZ_JBFAMT010000012.1, read on the forward strand.
CATCGACGACGGCAGGCTGGCCGAGCGCCCCGACGGCACGCGCAACCCGTTGCAGACCGTGCCGCTGCTGGACGCGATCACCGGCCACAAGTTCGACGCGGTGTTCGGCGGCGGTCGTCGCGACGAGGAGCGGGCCCGCGCCAAGGAGCGGATCTTCAGCCTGCGCAACTCCTTCGGCCAGTGGGAGCCGCGCCGGCAGCGCCCGGAGCTGTGGAACCTCTACAACGGCCGCCACCGCCCCGGCGAGCACGTCCGGGTGTTCCCGCTGTCCAACTGGACCGAGCTGGACGTGTGGCACTACATCGCCCGCGAGGGCATCGAGCTGCCGTCGATCTACTACGCGCACCGGCGCGAGGTGTACCTGCGCGACGGGATGTGGCTGGCGGAAGGCCCTTGGGGCGGTCCGCGCGAGGGCGAGCAGAAGATCGAGAAGACCGTCCGCTACCGGACCGTCGGCGACGGGTCGTGCACCGGCGCGGTCGAGTCCGACGCCGCCGACATCGAAGCCGTCATCGCCGAGGTGGCGGCCAGCAGGCTCACCGAGCGCGGCGCGACCCGCGCGGACGACCGGCTGTCCGAGGCCGCCATGGAAGACCGCAAGCGGGAGGGCTACTTCTAGATGAGCGACCTGTTGAGGTTGGCGACGGCGGGCAGCGTGGACGACGGCAAGTCCACGCTGGTCGGCAGGTTGCTGTACGACACCAAGTCGGTGCTGGCCGACACGCTCGACGCGGTGCACCGCGCCAGCGCCGACCGCGGCCTGACCACGCCGGACCTGTCGCTGCTGGTGGACGGCCTGCGCTCGGAGCGCGAGCAGGGCATCACCATCGACGTGGCCTACCGCTACTTCGCCACGCCGAAGCGCTCGTTCGTGCTGGCCGACACCCCCGGCCACGTGCAGTACACCCGCAACACCGTGACCGGCGCGTCCACCGCGCAGCTGGGCGTGCTGCTGGTCGACGCGCGCAAGGGCGTCATCGAGCAGACCCGGCGGCACGCGGCCGTGCTGGCGCTGCTGGGCGTGCCGCGGCTGGTGCTGGCGGTGAACAAGATCGACCTGGTGGACTTCGACGAGGTCACGTTCTCCCGCATCGCCAAGGAGTTCACCGCGCACGCCACCGCCCTCGGGTACGCCGAGGACGCCGTGGTGGAGATCCCGGTGTCGGCGCTGGCGGGCGACAACGTGGTGGAGCGCTCGACGCGGACGCCCTGGTACGACGGCCCGACGCTGCTGGAGCACCTGGAGTCGGTGCCGGTCGACGCGGACGCGCACGACGCGCCGTTCCGCTTCCCGGTGCAGTACGTGATCCGCCCGCGCACCGCCGAGCACCCGGACTACCGCGGTTACGCGGGCCAGGTCGCGGCGGGCACGGTGCGGGTCGGCGACGAGATCGCCGTGCTGCCCGCCGGGCTGCGTTCGACGGTGACCGGCATCGACACCGCCGACGGCCCGTTGCAGGAGGCCGCCGCGGGCCACTCGGTGACCCTGCTGCTGGCGCACGACCTGGACATCTCGCGCGGCGACCTGATCGCCGCCGCGGGCGACCAGCCGACGGTGACCGACGAGTTCGACGCCACGGTGTGCTGGCTGTCGGAGAAGGCGTTGACGCCGGGCGCGCGCGTGCTGGTCAAGCACGGCACGCGGACCGTGCAGGCGATCGTCACGGAGCTGCGCACCCGGTTCGACGAGCAGAAGCTCGCCAGCACCGACGCGCCGGACTCCCTGACCCTCAACGAGATCGGCCAGGTCGCGGTGCGCACCGCCGAGCCGATCCCGGTGGACGACTACACGAAGGACCGCCGCACGGGGGCGTTCCTGGTCATCGACGCGGCCGACGGCAGCACGCTGGCGGCGGGTCTCGTGGGTGCGCCGCTGCCGGAGGTGGACGGCGTGGACAGCTGTACCGAGGGCGGCGACGCCGCCCAGCCCGACAGCCACGCCCTCGTGTCCCCCGGCCCCTGAAAGGTCCCGCGATCGTGAGCGCCCAACGCCGCTTCCTGACCACCTCGCTCGCAGTGCTGACCGCGCTGACGGCACTCGCCGGCTGCTCCCGGATCGACCGCGGCGAGTCCGCCCCCGCCCAGAACCAGGGCGCGGCGGCGGAGGTCCGCCTCGGCTACTTCCCCAACGTCACCCACGCCGCCGCGCTGATCGGCGTGGACAAGGGCTTCTTCGCCAAGGAGCTCGGCTCCACCAAGCTCACCACCCAGACGTTCAACGCGGGCCCCGACGCGGTGAACGCGCTGCTGGGCAGCTCGCTCGACGTGTCGTTCATCGGCTCCGGCCCGGCCATCAACGCCTACGCCAAGTCGGGCGGCGAGGCGGTCCGGCTGGTCGCCGGCGCCACGTCCGGCGGCGCGCAGCTCGTGGTCAAGCCCGAGATCACCTCGCCCGCCGACCTGAACGGCAAGGTCCTCACCACCCCGCAGCTGGGCAACACGCAGGACGTCGCGCTGAAGAAGTGGCTGGCCGACGAGAAGCTCGACGTGCAGGTGACCAACGTCGAGAACTCGCAGTCGCTCGACCTGTTCAAGCGCGGCGACGTCCAGGGCGCGTGGGCGCCGGAGCCGTGGTCGTCGCGGCTGGTGCTGGACGCGGGCGCGAAGGTGCTGCTCGACGAGAAGGACCTGTGGGAGGACGGCAAGTTCCCGACCACGGTGGTCCTCGTGCGGGCGAAGTTCCTTCAGGAGCACCCGCAGACCGTCGAGGCGCTGCTGCGCGGCCACCTCGCGGCCACCGACTTCGCGCTCGACCACGAGGTCGAGGCCAAGCAGGTCGTCAACAACGCGTTGAAGCAGCTCACCGGCAAGGCGCTGGGCGAACCGGTGCTGGACCGGGCGTTCGACAACATCGAGCTGACGCTGGACCCGCAGGCCAAGAGCTTCCCGCGGTTGGCGCAGGACGCGGTGACCGCGGGCGTGGCCAAGGAGGCCGCGAACGTGGCCGGGCTCGCCGATCTCACGCTGCTGAACAAGGTGCTCTCGGCGGCGGGCAAGCCGACCGTGGACACCGCCGGGCTGGACGAGAAGTAACTCGAGGAAGGCAGGCACACCATGACCGCCACGCTTGAGACCCCAGCGGCCGTGTCCGACGTGGACGCCGCGGTGACCTTGTCCGGGGTGCGGAAGGTCTTCGGCCACGGCCCGGCCGGCGTCGTCGCGCTCGACGGCGTCGACCTCTCGGTCGCCCCGGGCGAGTTCGTGTGCCTGCTCGGCGCGTCCGGCTGCGGCAAGTCGACCTTGCTGAACCTGGTCGCCGGGCTGGACGCGCCCACCTCGGGCCGCATCGAGCTGACCACGTCGCGGCCCGCCGTGATGTTCCAGGAGGCCGCGCTCATGCCGTGGCTGACCGCGGCGCGCAACGTCGAGCTGCCGTTGCGGCTGGCGGGCGTCAAGCGGGGCGCGCGCCGGGAGAAGGCCAGCGAGTTGCTGTCGCTGGTGCGGCTGGTCGGCGCGGGCCACAAGCGCCCGCACGAGCTGTCCGGCGGCATGCGGCAGCGCGTGGCGCTGGCGCGCGCCCTGGCGTCCACGCTGGGCAGCGCCGAGGACGGCACGCCCGGCCTGCTGCTCATGGACGAGCCGTTCGCCGCGCTGGACGCCATCACCCGCGACGTGCTCCAGGCGGAGCTGGTGCGGGTGTGGCGGGAGACGTCGACGGCGATCCTGTTCGTCACGCACGACGTGCGCGAGGCCGTGCGGCTGGGTCAGCGGGTCGTGCTGCTGTCCTCCCGTCCCGGCCGCGTGGTGCGCGAGTGGTCCACGGTGGACTGCGACGAGCCCGCCGTCATCGAGGACATCACGGCCCACCTGCGAGAGGTGATCAGCGGTCATGCCGCAGCTTGACACTGACCTCTCGGCGGTCGGCGCCGGGCTGGACGCGCTCGACGCGCCGTCGCAGGAGCGGCGGCCGTCGTGGCGCAAGCGGTTCGTCCGCACCGCCGTGCCGCCGCTGATCGCGTTCGCCCTGCTGCTCGGCGTGTGGCAGGCGTTGTGGGCGCTGGCGTTCTGGCCGGAGTACCAGCTGCCGGCGCCCCGCACGGTGTGGGCGGCGGTGGTCGAGGCGGTCGAGACCGGCCGGGCGTTCGAGGTGCTGTGGACGTCGGTGAGCCGCGCCGTGCTCGGCTTCCTCACCGCCGTGGTGATCGCCACGCCGCTGGGGCTGCTGATCGCCAAGGTGCGCGTGGTGCGGGCGGCCATCGGGTCGTTGCTGACCGGCCTGCAGTCGCTGCCGTCGGTGGCGTGGGTGCCGGCGGGCATCCTGTGGTTCGGCGCGACGCCCGCGACCATCTACTTCGTCGTGCTGATGGGCTCGGTGCCGTCGATCGCCAACGGCCTGGTGTCGGGCGTCGACCAGATCCCGCCGCTGCTGCCGCGCGTCGGCCAGGCGTTGGGCGCGAGCCGGTTCGCGGCGGCGCGGCACATCCTGCTGCCCGCCGCCCTGCCGGGTTACCTGGCGGGGTTGAAGCAGGGGTGGGCGTTCTCGTGGCGGTCGCTGATGGCGGCGGAGATCATCGCCACGTCGCCGCAGCTGGGTGAGGGGCTGGGGCAGTACCTGCACAACGGGTCGGCGTTGAACGACATCTCGATGGTGATCGCGGCGATCTTCCTGATCCTGCTGGTCGGCGTGGGGATCGAGCTGCTGGTGTTCCGGCCGTTGGAGCGGGCGGTGCTGCGGGCGCGCGGATTGACGGGCGCGCTGTGACCGCGCTGGTGGCCGTGGCGCACGGCAGCCGTGATCCGCGCTCGGCGGCCGTGGTGCACGAGTTGTTGGACGTGGTGCGGGCGTTGGCGCCGTCGCTGGACGTGCGCGGGTCCTTCCTGGACCTCTCCGTGCCGCTGCTGGGCGACGTGCTGCGCGGGGCGTACGCGGACGGCCACCGCTCGGCCGTGGTGGTGCCGTTGTTGCTGGGCAAGGCTTTCCACGCGCGCGTCGACGTGCCGAGCGCGGTGGCGGACGCCCGGCTGCCCGGCCTGGACGTGACGATCTCCGACGTGCTCGGTCCCGACCCGCGCCTGGAGTCCGCGGCCCTGCGCCGCCTGGCCTCGGTCGGCGTCCGCTCCCGCGACCGCACGCTCGGCGTGGTCCTGGCGGGCGCGGGCTCGTCCCACGCGCCCGCGAACGCCCTGGTGTCCTCCATCGCCGCCCGCTGGGCCGCCGGCTCCGGCTGGGCGGGCGTGGAAGCCGCCTTCGCCTCCGCCGCGCAGCCCGACGTGCCCACCGCCGTCGCCCGCCTGCGGGCCCGCGGCGCCCGGCGCATCGCCGTCGCGTCGTGGTTCCTGGCGCCGGGCTTCCTCCCGGACCGCGTCACCCGCCTCGCCGGCGACGGCGCGGTCATCGCCCCACCCCTGGGCCCGGACCCGGAAGTGGCCGAACTGGTCCTCCACCGCTACCACTCGGCCCTGACCACCCACCTGGCCGCCTCCGCCTGACCCGCGCGTCCTACTTCCGGTCAGGCGTGTCCTGTTTTCGGAACCCCCGAGTCGATCGCGCGGAACGCCCTGGCCAGAGCTGTGAACTGTTAACCGTTGACGTGAAACCTACTCACAAGTAGTCAGAGGGTACCGCTCCGCCGCTTCTGGAAGCCCTCCACCTCAACGGGGAGAGGACCAATGAAACCTGTCCGAATCGCGGCACTCGCCTTGCTGCCCGTGCTGGTGTTCGCCTCCACGGCCCAGGCCGCGACCCACCCCATCACCTACAAGATGCGCGCGAGCGCGGTGGGCCAGACGTCCGAGTTCACCCTGGACCAGACGATCGACGCCACCGCTCCCGCCACGGCCGCGCCGAACAGCGCCGTCGCCGTGGTCATCGACCCGGCGCCCAACCGCGTGCCGTCGGAAGCCTCCGGCTACCGGGTGCGGGAGATCAAGAATTTGGTGCTCAGGATCCCGGTGCCCGCCAACTCCACCTACCGGTCCGTCACCCTGCAAGGCGGTTCGGGGCTCAACAGCACGCCCACCGCCGCGCTCGAAGGCGGCAACGTGGTGCTGAAGCTCGCCGGCCCGCTCGCCGGCGGCGCCGCCTTCGAGCTGCCCACGCTGACGCTCAACCTCACCGCCGGCGCGTCCGGCGCCATCACCACCAAGCTCGGCGGCACCAGCTACTCCGACGCCGGGCTGACGTTCACCGCCGTGGTGATCGCCGGGATCTTCCCGGTCAACGCCCCGGCGACCGGGTACCCGGACCCGAGCCCGGCGCTGACCACCACGACGATCGGCTGACCGCCGCACGGCCGTGGTCGGCACCCGCCGACCACGGCTCCGATCGGGTGACGGCGCCGAGTGCCGGCGGCCGAGGGGTTCACCGTCCGTCCGACGTCAACGGATCACCCTCCAGGGCCTCGACCAGGCGTTCCATCACCTTGAGCGTGGTGCGCAGGTCGTCCAGGTCCACCTGGGCCGAGACGCGGTTGGTGAACGCGTGCTGCGCCCGCGCGAGGCCGGAGACGGCTTCGTAGCCCGCCGCCGTGGGGCGGAACAGCTTGGCGCGCTTGTGAGCCGGGTTGGGCAGGTACTCCGCCAGACCCCTCGCCACCAGCACGTCGGCGATGCGCTGCACGCTCTGCCTGGTCAGGCTCATCTCCCGGGCGATGCCCGACACCGGCAGCGGCTCGCGCAGGACGGCGCCGAGGACCTGCCACCACGCGGCGGTCAGGCCGACCGGCTTGGTCATCACCTCCGCCGCCTCCAGGAAACCGCCGTAGAGGCGGAACGTGCGCATGATGACCTCGGTCAGCACGTCCCCCGCCTCCGTGCGGGGCTCGACGTCGCTCACGACACCGCGGCGACGAGCTTGCCGAACCACGCCGGGTCGCCCGTCCGGTACAGGCCGTACCACGCCTCCAGCACGGCGGGCTCGTACAGGTCCAGCTCCACGAAGATCTCCCGCGCGAACTCCAACGCCGACGCCGCGCCGGCCGTGATCAGGCCGTCCGCCCGCACCGCGCGTTCCGACCTGAACAACGACGCGCCCGCGTACCCCGGCACGGCCGCCAGCTGCTCGACCGCGTTGCCGCCGTGCGCACGGGAGTTCAGCAGGCCCTCGGCGGCCAGGCCGATCGTCGCGCCGCAGATCGCCGCCACCGGCACGCCCGCGTCCAGCCACCGCCGCGCCGCCGCCCCGAACACCGCGTTGTCGCCGCTCTCCCAGGTGTCCGCGCCGGGCAGGATCAGCATCGCGCTGTCCGCCGGGTCGACGTCCGCCAGCGCCAGGTCCGGCGTGATCCGCAGGCCGCCGATGGACGTCACGGGGTCGAGCGTCGCGCCGACGGTCCGCACCCGGTATCGACCGGGCACCTTCTGGAACTGCGGCGTGTTGATCTGCGCCGTCGCGTACCCGAACTCCCAGTCGGCCAGCGTGTCGTAGAGGGCGAGGTGAACCGTCTTCGTCATCATGACAGCATCCTGTCATTTTGACAGCACACTGTCAACAAACCCGGATCGTAGAGTGCCACCCATGGCAGACGAGCTGGTCCACTACGAGGTGCGGCGTGGCATCGCGACGATCACGCTGGACTCACCCCACAACCGCAACGCCTTGTCCGCGCAGCTGCGCGCCGAGCTGACCGGGCACCTCGAAGCCGCCACGGCCGACGACGCCGTGCGCGTGGTCGTGCTGAGCCACACCGGACCGGTGTTCTGCTCCGGCATGGACCTGAAGGAAGCGGGCGGCGCGAGCGCCGACGAGCAAGGGGTCAACGAGTTCCCGGCGATCCTCGAACAGCTCTGGACCAGCCCCAAGCCCGTGGTCGCACGGCTCGCGGGCCCGGCGCGCGCGGGCGGCGTCGGCCTGGTCGCGGCGTGCGACATCGCGGTCGCGGTGGACACGGCCACGTTCGCGTTCAGCGAGGTCCGCATCGGCGTGGTGCCCGCCGTCATCTCGGTGACCGTGCTGCCCCGCCTGCTGCCGCGCGCCGCGCACGAGCTGTTCCTGACCGGCGAGACGTTCGCCGCGCCGAGGGCCGTCGCCATCGGCCTGATCAACTCGGCCGTGCCCGCCGACGGCCTCGACGCCGAGGTCACCCGCTACACCGACATGCTCGCGCTGGGCGCGCCGAACGCCCTCGCCGCCACCAAGCGGATGCTCCGGGAACCGCGGTCCACCGACCTGGGCGAGGTGTTCGCCGACATGCTGGCCCTGTCCGCACGGCACTTCGGCGGTCCCGAGGGCCAGGAGGGGATCGCCGCGTTCGTCGGCAAGCGCAAGCCGTCGTGGGTCCCCGCGGCGGACTAGTCCGGGTAGACGACGGTCAGGACGCGGTCGCCCAGTTCGGCGGTTCGGGCGACCGCGTCGGCCAGGACGGCCTCCACGTCGGCGTTGCCGCCCTCCCACTCCAGCACGTGCTCGCCCTCCGGCAGCCACGACAGGTCGGTCAGGCAGTCGTACAGCGCGTCCAGGTTGTGCCCGAACCAGTCGGGGAAGCTCAAGGCGTCCGCGATGGCCCCGATGGCGTCCTTCTTCGAGCGCGCGCCCCGGCGCACCACGTGCCGGTAGGTCATTTGCTCACGTCCACGACGACGAACGACTCGTAGTGGTCGGCGGTGTAGTAGACCTCGTCGGACGACCCGGTCACGAGCCGCCGCGCGCCGCGGTCGTCACTGCCCGGCGTGGGCACGGTGTACTCCCGGTAGTAGTCGGAGGGTTTGGCGGGCAACAGCTTCTCGCGGTTCTGGAACGTCACGCCGTCGTTGCGCGGGTACGGGAACGGCCCGCCCCTCCCGATCAGCTCCCACGTGGCCTTCACCTGCGCGGGCAGGCCCGACAGCGGCTCGACCGGCAGCCCCGAGCCCGCGCCCGGCACCGAAGCGGAGGCCGGAGGCGGCGCGGGGTCCGACGACGTGCCGGTGAGGTCCTTGGCGAAGTAGCCGACCACGACCAGCGCGATCAGGCCGAGCAGTGCGACGGAGAGCCGCCGGGCGGGAGTCACGGTCGCAGAGCCTACGAAGGCCCGCCCGCGTCCACCTCCCGGGGCCGGTCCGCGTCACCTGCCCGGTCGACCTTCGGCACCGGGTTGAACCTGGTCGAGGCGTTGTCCACGACCCGGTCGATGAACCTGGCCACCCCCAGGGACAACGGCAGCAGCACGCACATGAGCAGCGCGAACTGGAACGGGAACGCCAGCTGCGCCAACCACAGCTCGACCCCGTCCCACCACTGCTCGAACGCGTCAACCACACCGGCGAGCGTAGTCCCGTGACGCGCTTCACCGCACACGGATCACTACCACTCGGTAAGTTGCCCGCATGTTCGCCGTCTACGCAGCCGAGCCGAGCCCCCAAGACCCGATCGCCGCCGTGCGCGTGGGCGAACGACCGGAACCCGAGGTCCCGGAGGGTTGGGTGAAGGTGGCCGTGAAAGCGGCGAGCCTCAACATGCACGACCTCTGGACGCTGCGCGGCGTCGGCATCAAGCCCGAGCAGTTCCCGATGACCCTGGGCTGCGACGGCGCGGGCGTGCTGGAGGACGGCACGGAGGTCGTGCTGCACTCCGTGATCGGCGACCCGGACTGGTCCGGCGACGAGACCCTCGACCCGCGCCGCACCCTGCTCACCGAGAAGCACCAGGGCACGTTCGCGGAGTACGTCGTCGTCCCCAAGCGCAACGCGCTGCCGAAGCCCGCGGGGCTGAGCTTCGCCGAGGCGGCGTGCATGGGCACGGCGTGGCTGACCGCGTACCGGATGCTGTTCGTGAACTCGGGGCTGCGCCCGGGGCAGACGATGCTCGTGCAGGGCGCGTCCGGCGGCGTCTCGACGGCGCTGGTGCAGCTGGGCCGTGCGGCGGGGTTCCGGGTGTGGGTGACCGGCCGCAGCGAGGAGAAGCGCGCGTTGGCCGAGAGCCTGGGCGCGCACCAGGCGTTCGAGTCCGGCGCCCGGCTCCCCGAACGGGTGGACGCGGTGTTCGAGACCGTCGGCAAGGCCACCTGGTCGCACTCCATGAAGGCGCTCAAGCCGGGCGGCACGCTGGTCATCTCCGGCGCGACGAGCGGTGACGCGGCGGCGGCCGAGCTGCCGAGGCTGTTCTTCCTGCAGTTGCGGGTGGTCGGCTCGACCATGGGCACGCGCGAGGAGCTGGGCGACCTGCTGTCGTTCTGCGACCTGACGGGGCTGCGCCCCCAGATCGGCGCCGAGCTGCCGTTCGAGCGCGTCGAGGAGGGCTTGCGCGCGATGCTCGACGGCGAGACCGCGGGCAAGATCGTCTTCACGCGCGGCTGAGCTTCGTCAACCCGTACGCACGCACAAAATCCACTCCCTCGAATGGTGCAATCGGACAAACCCGGTGACAGTTGACCGGCGTACGGTTCGCCGCACACCGATCCACCGAGGGAGTTGGACGATGACGGTCCAGGACGGATTCGGCCGTGGCAGCGGGGTGTTCCGCCGCAAGCCGATCGAGCAGATCAGTGACGAGAAGACGGCGCTGACCCGGACGTTGGGGTTGTGGCAGCTCACCGCGATCGGCATCGGCGGCATCATCGGCGCGGGCATCTTCTCGCTGGCCGGCGCCGTGGCCAACAAGACCGCCGGCCCCGCCGTGCTGATCTCGTTCCTCGTCGCGGGCATCGCCAGCGCCGCGGCGGCGTTCTCCTACGCCGAGTTCGCGGGCCTGATCCCCAGGGCGGGCTCGGCCTACACCTACGGCTACGCGGTGCTCGGCGAGATCGTCGGCTGGTTCATCGGCTGGGACCTGCTGCTGGAGTACACCGCGATCGTGGCCGTGGTGGCGATCGGGATCAGCGGCTACTTCAACGAGCTGCTGAACCTGCTCGGCCTCGACCTGCCGGTGTGGATGCTCGGCGCGCCCGGCACCGAGACCGGTGACGTCGCGGCGGGCAGCTACAAGGTGAACCTGTTCGCGGTGCTGCTGTGCCTGCTGATCGCGTTCGTGCTCAACATGGGCATGAGGAACGCGGCGCGCTTCGAGACGACCCTGGTGTACCTGAAGGTCGCCGTGGTGCTGCTCGTGATCGTGGTCGGCGCGTTCCACATCAACACCGACAACTACGACCCGTTCTTCCCGTTCGGCATCTCCGGCGCGCTCACCGGCGCGGCCACGGTGTTCTTCGCGGTGTTCGGCTACGACGCGATGAGCACGGCCGCCGAGGAGTCCAAGGACTCCCAGAAGCACATGCCGAAGGCGATCATCTACTCGCTGGCCATCTCGATGGTCCTGTACGTGCTCGCCTGCCTGGTGCTCACCGGCATGGTCAACTACCAGGACGTGGACGCGGAGAGCGCGTTCGCCTCGGCGTTCGCCGACGTCGGCCTGCCGGCGCTGGGCATCATCATCTCCGTCGGCGCGGTGCTGGGCATCACGACGGTGCTCTTCACGTTCCTGATGGGCGCGGCGCGGGTCGGCTACTCGATGTCGCGCGACGGCCTGCTGCCGAAGTGGTTCGCCAAGACCCACCCGGTCAAGCACGTGCCCACGCGCACCACGTGGGTGCTCGGCATCGCGTCCGCCGTCATCGCGGGCTTCCTGCCCATCGCCGAGGCGGCCGAGCTGACCAACATCGGCATCCTGCTGGCGTTCGTGGTGGTCTGCGTCGCGGTGATCGTGCTGCGGTACAAGCAGCCGGACCTGCCGCGCACGTTCAAGACGCCGGGCATGCCGGTCGTGCCGATCATCGGCGTGGTGTTCTCGCTGTGGCTGATCACGTTCCTGGCGCCGGAGACCTGGCTGCGCTTCGGCGTCTGGTTCCTCATCGGGCTGGTCGTGTACTTCGCCTACAGCAGGCGCAGGTCAGTGCTCAACGACCCCTCGAACGCCGACCGCGAGGACTGAGTCGCACCAGTCGTCGACCACGTCGGCGAGCACGGCCATCGGCAGCGGTCCGCCGCCGAGCACCAGGTCGTGGAAGGCCTTGATGTCGAAGCGGTCGCCCAGCCTCCGCTCCGCCTCACCGCGCAGGCGCTGGATCTCCAGCCGCCCCACCATGTAGGACAGCGCCTGCGCGGGGTTCTCGATGTACCGGTCGACCTCGGAGAAGATGTCCACGTCGGGCATGACGGCGTTGGCGCGCAGGTAGTCCACGGCCTGCTGCCTGCTCCAGCGCAACGCGTGCAGACCGGTGTCCACCACCAGGCGCGCGGCGCGCAGCGAGTCGCCCGACAGCATCCCCAGCCGCGCCACGTCGTCGCTGTAGAGGCCCATCTCGTCGGCCAGCCGCTCGGCGTAGAGCGCCCAGCCCTCCAGGTAGGCCTCGATGGACGCGAACCGGCGCAGCAGCGGCAGGTCGTCGACCTGCTGGGCCAGCGCGATCTGGAAGTGGTGGCCCGGTACGCCCTCGTGGAACGCGGTCGACTCGGCGCTGAACCGCTCGCGCAACCGTGACTGGTGGGTGTTGACGAAGTAGGTGCCCGGTCGGGAGCCGTCCATCGCCGGGTCCACGTAGTAGGCCAGCGGCGCGTTCGGCGCTTCCGCCTCCGGCACCGCCTCCACCGCGCAGCGGGCTCGCGGCACCGTGCCGAACCACGCCGCCGCGGCCTCCTCGGCGCGGGCGATGGTCCGCGCCGCCAACGTCACCATGTCCTCGGCGCTGCGCCAGCGCAGCTCCGGGTCGGCCAGCAGCCGGGCGCGCACGCCGGCGGCCGTGGTCGGGCCGAACACGCGGCCGCCGACCTCCTCGTACTCCCGGTCCAGTTCCTCGACGAGGTTCAGGCCGATCCGGTGCAGTTCCTCCGGTGTGTGGCCGGTCGTGGTGTACATGCGGACCAGGTCGGTGTAGATCAGGTCGCCGTCGGGCAGCCAGCACAGGCCGGGCCGGTCCTCGCCGCGACCGCGGTCGACCACTTCGGCGCGCAGGAAGTCGCGGTAGCGGGCGATGGCGGGGCGCACGGTCTCGTGCAGCAGTCTCGCGCACACGGCGGCGTGCGGGGTGTCGTGCAACGGCGTGCCGAGCGGGTCCTGCTCGTCGGCCAGGTAGCGGTCGATGCGGTGGACGGCGGCTTCCACCAGGTGTCTGAGCGGGCGGCGGGTCGACTCGCGCTGTCTTCGGGTGAGCGCGTCGAGGTAGCCGGGCAGCGACGACAGCCGGGTCAGGTACGCCTGCCGAGCCTCGTCGTCGGTCGGGCGGATCAGCGGCAACGCGCCGAGCAGGACGGCGAGCGGCGCGGTGAGGCCTTCGGCGTGGGTGTGCTCGACCAGGTTCGCGTCGAGGCGGTGCACCAGGCCCCACGCCTGCTGCACGACCACCGCACGCGTCACCGGGTCGTCGTCCTCGGCACGCGCCCGCCGCGCGATGTCCTCGGCCCGGGCACGGCGCACGCGCCCGCCCTCGGCGCTCGGGTCCGGCAGGCGGTCGTCCCAGCCCGGGATGCCGAGCAGCGTCGCCATGACGGGATCGTCGTCCAGGACCAGGGTCAGCATCTCGTCGGCGAGTTCGCGCGCGGTCGTCACGTCGCCATTCTGTGGTGCTACGCCGGTGAAATGCGCGTGATCGCGACGGAAAGGGCTTGGCGCGCCTCGGCGACCAGCCTCGCCACCACCTCGGCCGCCGGGGCCGCTCGGACCAGCGCGTAGGTCTGCCCGGCCCACAACGACATCAGCTCCGGGTCGCCGGTCGCGCGCACCGGCCGGGTCAAGTGGTGCACCTCCGGGTACGCGGCGGGCGCCTGCTCCTGGTTCGCCACCAGGAACCGGTTCACCAGGCCGCGCGCCGGGCGTCCGCTGAACGCCCTGGTCAACGCGGTGCGGCGGGTGCCCTCGGCGAGGGCCTGGCGGTGTGCGGCGGACGTGCCCGCTTCGGGGGTCGGCAGGAACGCGGTGCCCAGCTGCGCCGCGACCGCGCCCGCGGTGATCACGGCCGCCACGTCCGCGCCGTGCACCAGGCCGCCGGCCGCGATCAGCGGCAGGTCCACCTTGGCGCGGACCAGCCGCAACGCGGCCAGCACGCCGAACAGCTCGCCGCCACCGGGCGAGACGCCGTCGTCGGCGAACGTGCCGCGGTGCCCGCCCGCTTCACTGCCCTGCACGCACAGCACGTCGGCGCCGATCTGCGCCGCCTGGGCGGCTTCCTGCGGTGTGGTGACCGTGACGACGACCGTGGAGCCCGCGGCGTGCAGCCGGTGCACGTCCTCGGGGTTCGGCAAGCCGAACGTGAACGAGACCACCGGAACGCGCAACGCCATCACGAGTTCGAGCTTGGCGGCGTAGGCGTCGTCGTCCCACCGCGGCTCGCCCGGCTCGGTCGGCGACTGGGCCTTGACGCGGTCGCGGTAGCCGGACAGGTCGGTGGTGGACCGGGGGCCGGGCACGAACAGGTTCACCCCGTACGGCCGGTCGGTCAGCGCGGTGGTCGCGGTGATCTGCTCGGCGAGCGCCTCGACGGAGAGGTAGCCGGCGGCCAGGAACCCGAGGCCGCCCGCCCGGCCGACCTCGGCCACGAGCGCCGGTGTGGACGCCCCACCGGCCATCGGCGCGGCGATGACGGGCACTTCGAGTCGGTCCAACATGGAACCGACCCTAACCCGCGCCACCGCTGTGGTCACGTATTGCCAGGTCTACGGCGTTCGGCCGCAAAACGCCGCGTTCCGCGCGTTCGACTCGGGGGTCCTGAACGCAGGACACGCGCGGCGTGGACGCAGGGCTCTCGCGAGAGTCCTGCGTCCACGCGCGGTGAGGTCAGGGCAGCGTGTCCAGGTGCGGCGCGACCGTGTTGGCGAACTGCCAGTTGTTGGAGGCGTCCCAGTTGATCGACCACGTCATCGCGCCGCGGATGCCGGGCCAGGTCTGCGAAGGCTTGAACGAACCGCAGTTCGTGCCCTTGGCCAGGCAGTCGAGCGCCCTGTTCACGTTGGCGGGCGACTGGTAGCCGCCGCCCGCGCCGGACGGCGAGGCGGGCAGGCCGAGGCCGACCTGGTCGGGGCGCAGGCCGTTCTGCAGCTGGATGCACGCCAGGGCGACCAGGAAGTCCACCGTGCCCTGGGAGTAGACCTTCTGGTCGCAGCCGAGCATCGAACCGGAGTTGTAGTACTGCATGTTGACCACGGTGAGGATGTCCTTCACCGCCAGCGCCAGCTTGAAGTACTCCGCGCCGGTGGACTGCATGTCGATGGTCTGCGGCGCCATCGCGATGACCTTGCCGCCGCCCGCGTGGATGGCGCGCAACGCCTGCGCCATGTACGTGGCGTTGACGCCGTTCTCCAGGTCGATGTCCACGCCGTCGAACCCGTAGTTCGCGATCAGGGCCTTGACGCTGTTGGCGAAGTTGGTCGCCGCGGTGGAGTTGCCGACGCTGATCGTGCCCTTCTCGCCGCCGACGGAGATGATCACCTTCTGCCCGCGCGCCTTCAGCGTGCGGACGTCGGCCTTGAACTGCGCGTCGGTGTAGCCGCCGAGCTTGCTCGACAACGTCGGGTCCAGGTTGAACGCGACCGCGCCCGGCGTGGTGGTGGCGTCGGCGAACGCGACGGCCACGATGTCGTACGTGGTGGGCACGTCGGCGAGCTTGAGCAGGCGCGAGCCGTTGTCGAAGTTGTGCCAGTAGCCGGTGAGCGCGTGCTTGGGCAGCGACGGGTCCGGGTTGCCGGGCGTCGTGGTCGTCGTCGTGGTCGTGGTCGTCGTCGTGGTGGTAGTGGTCGTGGTGCTCGTCGGCGGGGTGCCCGGGCCGTCGAGGCTCACGTCGTCGGCGTAGAAGGTCGGCTGGCCGTACCAACCGTGCACGTAGATCGTGACGCTGCTGCTGGCGCCGGTGGTGAAGTCGATCGAGAGCCGGCTGAAGCCCGCCGAGCCCGGCGTCCACGTGCTCTTGTCGCCGCTGCCGGTGCCGGTCACGCCCAGGTACACGTAGCTGCCCTGGACCCACGCGGACAGCTTGTAGGCGGTGTTGGCCTGCACGGAGATCGTCTGCGAGCAGCGGGCGTTGTCCTGGCCCGCCGGCGTGCCCGCCATGGCGTGCGTGCCGCTGCGCTTGGTCGTGGTGGCCGCCGTCGCCGCGGCGCTGCACGTCCACCCGCCCGTACCGCCCTCGAACCCGGGGTTGGCGACCAGGTTGGCGGCCGACGCGCTGCCCACCACGACCAGGGTCAGGCCGGCGATGGCCAGCACACCCGCCAGCACCGCGCCCAGTGCGCGTCTCGTCCTCGAAACCACGTCGACCTCCACGTCCTCGTCGGCGGCCAAAGCCCAGCACAGGTGAGGTGGGCCACTCGAAAAATGGACTAGACCACTGTGGCTTGTCAAGGTGTGAACAATGATCCGATGACGTTCACCGTTGATGACGCGATCCGGATCGCGCGGGCGGCCCACGAGGGACAGGTCGACAAGTCCGGGCAGCCCTACATCGGCCACCCGCTGCGGGTGATGGGCCGGGTGTCCGGCGAGCACGCGCGCATGGCGGCCGTGCTGCACGACGTCGTCGAGGACACCGCCGTCACCGCCGACGACCTGCTGGCCGCCGGGTGCCCGCCGGAGGTGGTGGCGACCGTGCTCGCGTTGAGCCACCGTGACGGTGAGTCACAGGAGGACTACCTGGCCCGGGTGCTGACCGACCCGGTCGCGGTGGAGGTGAAGCGGGCCGACATCGCCGACAACACGTCGCCGCCGCGACTGGCCCTGCTCGACACCCCCACCCAGGACCGGCTGCGGGCGAAGTACTCGAAGGCCCTCGACATCCTGGGCCGGTGACGTGGTCTTCACGGCGCCGTGACACTTGCGGCGGAGATCACGTCGAATCTGGTCGCGCAAGCCTCTGACGTGCGGCATCATAGTAGGTGAACCGATACAGAAGGACGACCGAAAGGCGATATGACCACCGTTCTGGAGACCGTTCGCACGTACTTCGCCACCCGGCGGCAGATCCGCAAGCGGGAAGCGGACCTGAACCGCGAGTTGGCCGCCTACGACACCCCGAGCGCCCGGATGGACATGGAAGCCATCCTCGCCCGGCACTCCGGCCACGAGGCGCGTGAGATCGAAGCGATCCTCCGCCGCCAGGCGCTCAGCACCACGCTGCGCAACCACGGCTGAGCCGCCGCACCCCTTCGAGGGCCTTCAGGACAGGGGCGTCCTGAGGGCCCTTCCGTCATTCCGCCCCGTCTTCCCACAGCCGGCCGAGCAGCTCGGCGGGCACGATCCGCACCGGGAACGGCAGGGTCGCGTCGAACGGCTTCTCCCCCTGCACCTCGGCCACCTGCTGATAACGGCCCTCGGGGTCGAGTTCGAACACCGCCAGCACGGGTTCCTGGGGATCGATCACCCAGTAGCTGACCACGCCCATGCGCTCGTAGGCGTTCTTCTTGATCGTGAGATCGCGAATACCCGTGCTCGGTGAGAGCACCTCCACCGCGAGCAACGGTGCCACGGGCAGCAGCTTGTCGGTGAAGTCGGCACGACGGCCGACAAGGACATCAGGCTGCACCTCGGTCCTCGCGGACACCTGAACGGCGAATGGAGCCGGTAGGGCGGTCATGTCGTCCGGGCACTCCGCGCGCAAGCGCCCGCAGAGCTCCGCGACGATTTCCTGATGCCGGTACCCCGGTGCCGGGCTCACCTGGAGCTGCCCGTCGACGAGTTCGTAACGGCGTCCGTCATCAGGCATGTCCTCCAGGTCTTCGACCGTGTAGGAGCTGCCTTCGTGTTCGACCATGACGGTCATGGTCCCCTCCTTGCGGTTGGTGCGCCAACCATGGCAGGAGAAAGACGCCCGAAACGCCTCCACGCCTACCGGATCACCCGAAGATGTGCCGGTCGGCGCGGATTTGGCCAGTGGTACTACTTCTTGCCCTTGTCCTTGCCGGAGTCGTCGGTGGACAAGGCGGCGACGAAGGCTTCCTGGGGGACCTCGACGCGGCCCACCATCTTCATCCGCTTCTTGCCTTCCTTCTGCTTCTCCAGCAGCTTGCGCTTACGGGTGATGTCACCGCCGTAGCACTTCGCGAGCACGTCCTTGCGAATGGCGCGGATCGTCTCGCGGGCGATCACGCGAGCGCCGACGGCGGCCTGGATCGGCACCTCGAACTGCTGGCGCGGGATCAGCTCGCGCAGCTTGCTCGCCATCTTCGTGCCGTAGCCGTACGCGTGGTCCTTGTGCACGATCGCGCTGAACGCGTCCACCGGCTCGCCCTGCAGCAGGATGTCGACCTTCACCAGCTCGGCGTCCTGCTCGCCCGACTCCTCGTAGTCCAACGACGCGTAACCGCGCGTGCGCGACTTCAGGGCGTCGAAGAAGTCGAAGATGATCTCGCCCAGCGGCATGGTGTAGCGCAGCTCGACGCGGTCCTCGGACAGGTAGTCCATGCCGCCGAGCTGACCGCGCTTGGCCTGGCACAGCTCCATGATCGCGCCGATGTACTCGCTCGGCGCGATGATGGTGCACTTGGTGATCGGCTCGTAGACCTCGGCGCGCTTGCCGTCCGGCCAGTCGGACGGGTTGGTGACCACGTGCTCGGTGCCGTCGTCCATGACCACGCGGTAGACCACGTTGGGCGCGGTGGAGATCAGGTCCAGGCCGAACTCGCGTTCCAGCCGGTCGCGGGTGATCTCCAGGTGCAGCAGGCCGAGGAAGCCGCAGCGGAAGCCGAAGCCCAGGGCCGCCGACGTCTCCGGCTCGAACGTCAGCGCGGCGTCGTTGAGCTGGAGCTTCTCCAACGCCTCGCGCAGGATCGGGTAGTCCGAGCCGTCCACCGGGTACAGGCCGGAGTAGACCATCGGCCGCGGCTCGCGGTAGCCGGCCAGCGGCTGCGTGGCGCCGTGCTTCTCGGCCGTCACGGTGTCGCCGACCTTCGACTGGCGCACGTCCTTCACGCCGGTGATGAGGTAGCCCACCTCGCCGACGCCCAGGCCGGCGCTCGGCTTCGGCTCGGGCGAGATGATGCCCACTTCCAGCAGCTCGTGGGTCGCGTTGGTGGACATCATCCGGATCCGCTGGCGCGGGGTGATCTTGCCGTCGACCACGCGGATGTAGGTGACCACGCCGCGGTAGGTGTCGTACACCGAGTCGAAGATCATCGCGCGGGGCGGCGCGTCGGCGTCGCCGACCGGCGCGGGCACGCGCTTGACGACCTCGTTCAGCAGCGCGTCGACGCCCAGGCCCGTCTTGGCCGAGACGCGCAGCACCTCCTCGGGCTCGCAGCCGACGATGTGCGCGAGCTCCTTGGCGTACTTGTCCGGGTCCGCCGCGGGCAGGTCGATCTTGTTCAGCACCGGGATGATGGTGAGGTCGTTCTCCATCGCCAGGTACAGGTTGGCCAGCGTCTGCGCCTCGATGCCCTGCGCGGCGTCGACCAGCAGCACGGTGCCCTCGCACGCCTCCAGGGCGCGCGACACCTCGTAGGTGAAGTCGACGTGACCCGGGGTGTCGATCATGTGCAGCACGTGGTCCTGGCCGTCGACCTGCCACGGCAGCCGGACGTTCTGCGCCTTGATCGTGATGCCGCGCTCGCGTTCGATGTCCATGCGGTCGAGGTACTGCGCGCGCATCGCCCGCGCGTCGACGACGCCGGTGAGCTGCAACATGCGATCGGCCAGGGTCGACTTGCCGTGGTCGATGTGCGCGATGATGCAGAAGTTCCGGATCAGGTCCGGAGGCGTGAACGTCTGGTCGGCGAACGTGGTCACTCAGGTTCCTCGCACACGAAGGACGGGATCTGCCCATTTCAACTACGCACAGCATCTCATGTCACGCCGTCGTGGCGTTCCACGCGTGCGTGACGGAGGCCATAAGCTGCCCGCCGTGCGTGCGAACGGTGAAGACCCCCGCCCGTCGAGGGGCGCGGTGCGCGAGGTCCACACGGCCGCGGTGGCGGCGACCCTGGAGTACTCCCCCGACCTGGACGGCCTGGCCGACCCGGGCGAGGTGGTGTGGGCCTGGGTGCCCTTCGAGGAGGACCCGGCCCGCGGCAAGGACCGACCGCTGCTGGTCGTCGGCCGCCACCGCCGGGCGCTGCTCGGCCTGATGCTGACCAGCAAGACCCCCGACCGGCACGAGGTGGACGACTGCCTCGACCTCGGCTCGGGCCGCTGGGACCGCGACGGCAGGCGCTCCTACCTGCGGTTGGACCGGGTGTTCGAGCTGGACGAGGACGACATCCGCCGGGAGGGCTCGGTGCTGGAGCCGGAGCGGTTCTCGCTGGTCGTGGACGCGCTGCGGCGGCTGGGCTGGCGGTGAGACCTGTCCCGGAACGGCTACCTCCCGGTAGCGGTTCCGGGGTGTCTCCGGGCCGGTCTCAGGGCGGTCCCCGATGCGGTCGGAGGGCGCCGCGGCGACCCTGGGGACATGGCGAACAACCTGATGAAGGCGTTGGACGCGGCGTTCGGGCACCCGCGCGGCAAGGTGGGTGAGCTGGGCGGCCGGGTCATGGCCGTGCTGAACGCGAAGGTCGAGGAGCACGTCACCGAGGTGGCCGCGCCGACGCCCGAGGAGGTCGTGCTGGTGCTCGGCCCTGGTCCGGGGGTGGGGCTCAAGCTGGCCGGAGAACGCGCGCTCAAGGCGATCGGCGTCGACCCCTCGCAGGTCATGCTGGACGAGGCGCGCGAGCGGTGCGCGGAGCTGATCGTGGCCGGTCGCGTGGAGCTGCGCGAGGGCGCGGCGACGCGGACCGGCCAGCCCGAGGACTCGGTCGACGTGGTGGTCTCGGTGAACAACCTCCAGCTGTGGGGCAACCGGCCGGCGGCGTTCCACGAGCTGTTCCGCGTGCTGCGGCCCGGCGGCAGGCTGGTCGTCTCGGTGCACCGGCGGGTGCTGGACACCTCCGAGTACGACCTGATCCAGGAGGCCGAGGCGGCCGGGTTCACCGGGGTGCGCACGTCGTTGCACCAGTACGGCGGCGTGGTCGGGCCCGCGGTGCAGCTACTGGCGGCCGTCCCGGCGTAGCGGGTGGTCGGCGGGCACCTCGACCAGCACGATCCGCCTGCCGTCCGGGTCGGCGATCCACAGCTCGTCCAGGCCCCACGGCTCGCGCCGGGCGGGCCGCACGACGTGCTCGGCGAGTTCTCCGGCGACCCGTCCCAGGTCGCGCACCTGCAACCACAGCTGCGTGGCGTCCGTGGGGTCCTCGGCCGAGGTGCCCGAGACCTCCAGGAACCCCTGGCCGAGGAAGAACACGGTGCCGCCGGGGAACTCCCGGTACACGGCCAGGCCCAGCACGTCCCGGTAGAACGCGCGGGCGCGCTCCGGCTCGCGGGAGCGGACGAGGACGCGGCTGCTCAGGATCTCCACGCCGTCCAGGCGATCACAGGTCCAGGTCGAGCGCCATTCGCACGTGGTCGCCGTCGCGGCCGTCCTCGCGCCAGCCGTGCGCGGTGTAGAAGCGCTGCGCGCGGCGGTTCTCCGCGAACACGTCGAGGCGCGCGGTGGTAACGCCGAGGTCGCGCAGCGCGCGCGTCGCCGCCTCGTGCAGCGCGTGGCCGACGCCGTTGCCCCAGCACGCCGGGTCGACCTGGAGCTGCAACAGCTCGCCACCGGGCGTGACCAGCGCGAATCCGGCGAGCACGTGGTCCAGCTCGGCGCACAGCCACACCCGGTCGGGCTTGGCGAGGTCGTATCCCCTGGCCCGCACCGCCCGCTCCCACTCGGCCAGCTCCGCCTCGGGCAGGTGGCCTTCGTAGTAGCTGCGCCGGGCCTTGACGTGGACCTCGACGAGCGGAGCCAGGTCCTCGGCGCGCGGTGGGCGCACGGTGATCGTCCCCATGCGTTCAGAGACGTGCCGCCGCCGGCGAGGTTGTCCGGACCTCGTGCCGCGGCACGTCCGCCGCGAGGAACGCCAGCAGCCGCTCGCCCTCGCGTTCGACCTCGTCCATCGCGGGCACGCGGTGGAACGGCCGCAGCTCCAGCGTGGCGACCTCCTTGGTGCGGTGCAGCCTCCAGTCGCCCGCCGTGACGCCGTCGACCAGGAAGAACTGCGGCACGGGACCGTGCGGGTCGTACTTCTGCGCGCGCACGTCGTCGGTGACGACCCGGCGCCGGTCGGCGTGCGAGAGCAGCACGTTGTCGAAGTCGTAGACGAACCTCGGCGGCGCGGGCACGTCCTCGTCAGGCCGGGGCGCGTCGGGCAGGTCGAACAGCTCCTGGCCGTCCTCGTCGCGCAGCCGCAGCAGCGGCAGCCCCTCGACCACCTCGCGCAGCCTGGTGAGACCGGACCAGGTCTGCACGTCCTTCACCGTCGCGGGCCCGAACGCGCCCAGGTAGCGCAGCACCAGGTCGTCCACCGAGGGCCGGTCCACCGAGGCCTTGACCGCTGGGGAAGCGCCCAGCCACGTCTCCGCGCACGTGTGCGCGATCGCGCCGCTGCGACCCCACACCCCGCGCGGCGGCACCTGTACGAGCGGCACCAGGCACCGGATCGCGTAGGCGAGCGAGGCGGGCGCGCGGTCCGGCCACTGCTCGTGCAGCAGCGCGCCCAGCTCCTTGTTGGTGCGCGGCTTCTCGGCCAGCAACGCGCGACCGGCGGCCACCACGGCGTCCACGTCCAGCCCGCGCATGTCCCGGCCGTGGGTGAAGTTGCCGAACAGGTCCCGGTCGAGCGCGGGCTGCACCGCGGGGCGCAGCGCGAGGGCGTCCGCGGCGGTCACCAGGTGGATCGTCGACCGCATCACGGCGATGCGCACGAGTTCCCGGTCCACGAGCAGGTCCGCGGCCCGGTCGGGGGTGAAGCCGGCGATCCGCGACCACAGGCCGGTGTACCAGGTGTGCGGCGTCTGGGCCTGCAACCCGACCAGGTGCGCGACGACCTCGGGCACGGTCGCCTCGGTGCGGGCCAGCAGGAACTGGCGGGCCAGGGTGGCTCGACCGAGGGCGCGACGGCTCAGTACCGGGGTCATGCGGCCACCGTAGGACCGATTGCGGTCAACTTCCGTCCTCATCGCGTACCCGGCTTGCCCGGCGTCCGAGAAAAGTGATATCACTTTGCTAAGCACGCGATATGCGAACGAGGGGTGGAACATGGACGCGATGACGGACTTGGCGGTGCAGATGCCGACTCCGGTGGTCCGGGAGCGGGAGGCGCGCGCGGTCTCGGGGTGGGGCGTCTTCGGCGGCGCGGTGGTCGCGATGCTGCTGGGCGCGGCGGTGCTCGTCCTCAGCTTGATCCCGGGCGACGACGGGCCGAGCGGCCCCGGGATCGTGGGGGGCGCGCTGTTGATGGCGGGCAGCGGCCTCGCGGGCGCCGGGCTGTTCACCGTCGCGCCCGGCGAGTCGCGCGTGCTGCAGTTCGCGGGCCGCTACACCGGCACCGTCCGCCAGGACGGCCTGCGCTGGGCGAACCCGTTCACCACGAAGGTGAAGGTGTCGACCCGGATCCGCAACCACGAGACCGCGACGCTGAAGGTCAACGACGCGGACGGCAACCCGATCGAGATCGCCGCCGTGGTGGTGTGGCAGGTCGAGGACACCGCGCGGGCGAAGTTCGAGGTGGACGACTTCGTGCGGTTCGTCGGCATCCAGACCGAGACCGCGGTGCGGCACATCGCGACCAGCTACCCGTACGACAACCACGAGGAGCTCGGGCTGTCGTTGCGGGAGAACGCGGACGAGATCACCGAGACGCTGTCGGTGGAGATCGCGGCACGCGTGCAGTCCGCGGGCGTGAAGGTGATCGAGTCCCGGCTCACGCACCTGGCCTACGCTCCGGAGATCGCGCAGGCGATGCTGCAGCGCCAGCAGGCGGGCGCGGTGGTGGCGGCGCGGTCGCGGATCGTGGAGGGGGCGGTCGGCATGGTCCAGCTCGCGCTGGCCAAGCTCGCCGAGGAGGACGTGGTGGAACTGGACGAGGAGCGCAAGGCGGCGATGGTGTCGAACCTGCTGGTCGTGCTCTGCGGCGACCGATCCACCCAGCCAGTGGTCAACGCCGGGTCGCTGTACACCTGACGTGGCCGAGCGCAAGAGCGTCCTGCTGCGCCTCGACCCGGCGGTGCACGACGCGCTGACGAGGTGGGCGAACGACGAGCTGCGCAGCACCAACGCGCAGATCGAGTTCCTGCTGCGCCGAGCGCTCGCCGAAGCCGGCCGCCTGCCCACCGGCGCGGCCGACCAACCCAGGCGCGGCAGGCCCCGCAAGAGCGACGGGGACGGCTCGACCGGATGACCGACGCCGTCGGTGCGGACCCAGCGCACCGACGGCGTTCGCGCGCCACCCGGTCGGGCAGTGATCAACTCGCGGAGCGTGACGGCTGGTGCGACTGTTGACCAGGTGAGCGAGATGGACGCCCCGTACCCGCCAGGAACACCCGCGTGGGTGGACATGATGACCACCGACCGTGAAGCCACCATGGAGTTCTACGGCGGACTGTTCGGCTGGGACTTCGAGATCGGCGGCCCGGAGACCGGGCACTACACGATGGCCCTGGTGCGCGGCCTGCCCGTGGCGGGCTTCGGCGAGATGCCGTCGGACGTGATGTTCCCCGTGGTGTGGACGACCTACCTGGCCACCGACGACCTGGACGAGTCGGTGGAGAAGCTGAACGCCAACGGCGGCAAGGTGCTCGTGCCGGAGTTCGACACCGGCGGACCGGGGCGCGGCGCGATCGCGGTGGACCCGTACGGCGCGGCGTTCGGGCTCTGGGAGGCGGGCACGCACATCGGCGCGTACGTGGTGAACGAACCCGGCTCGGTGGTGTGGAACGAGCTGGCCACCCGCGACCCGTTCGGCGCGGCGGAGTTCTACCAGCAGGTGTTCGACGTGGGGCTGGACCCGCTGCCGGACTTCCCGTACACGCAGCTGCGGGTCGAGGGCCGCGCGGTCGCGGGCGTGTTCGGGATGGCCAACGAGATCCCCGCCGAGATCCCGCCGCACTGGATGACCTACTTCGCGGTGGCCGACGCCGACGCGGCGGCACGCCGGGTGGACGAGCTGGGCGGCGTCACGGTCGGCGACGTGGTCGAGTCGCGGTTCGGCCGGTTCACCACGGTCGGCGACCCGATGGGCGCGACGTTCCGGGTCATCCAACCGCCGCCTTCCACCCCAGACTGACCACGAGCGCCACCACGACGGTGAGGAACACCCGGCGCACGAACGCCGAGCCGCGCCGCACCGCCAGGCGCGCGCCGAACACCGCCCCGGTCACGTTGCACAGCGCGAGCACCAGACCCAAGCCCCACAACACTTTTCCGGCCGGGATGAAGTACAGCAGCGCGCCCAGGTTCGTGGCCACGTTCACGACCTTGGCCGTGGCCGACGCGCGCAGGAACGCGAACCCGACCAGGCCCACGAGCAGGAACACCAGGAACGCGCCCGTGCCCGGACCCGCCAGGCCGTCGTAGAAGCCGATCAACGCCCCGCCCGCGGCCATCACGGCGATCTGCGCGAAGCGGGTGAACCTCGGCGCCTCGGCCACCCCCAGCTCCGGCTTGCGCCACGTGTAGAGGCCGACGCCGACCAGCGCGACGAGCACCACGCCGTTGAGCACGCCGGGCGCCAGCGCCCCGGCGAACGCCGCACCGGCCACCGCGCCCGCGAACGCGGCCGACGCCATCGGCAACGCCGAGGACCAGTCGATCGTGGTCTGCCGGGAGTAGGTCCGCACCGCCGCCGCCGTGCCGACCACGGAGGCGATCTTGTTGGTGGCCAGCGCGTAGAGCGGCTGGCCGCCGGGCGCGATCAGCAGCAGCGCGGGCAGCTGGACCAGCCCGCCGCCGCCAACCACCGCGTCGACCGCGCCCGCGACGAGGGCGGCCAGGCAGAGGAACAGCAGGGCGGCGAGCGAGATGTGCCCGAAGCCGGGCCAGTCGAGTGCGGCGGTCACACGGCACATGAAACAAGACGGGCGTACTGCATTTCACCCCTTACCGCGGTGGGAGCGCTCCCAGAATGGGCCGTTCAGCCCTGTTGTGGGCCGATTCACACAGG
This sequence comes from Actinosynnema sp. NPDC049800, assembly GCF_040656635.1. Taxonomy (NCBI): domain Bacteria; kingdom Bacillati; phylum Actinomycetota; class Actinomycetes; order Pseudonocardiales; family Pseudonocardiaceae; genus Actinosynnema; species Actinosynnema sp. NPDC049800. The sequence goes on from NZ_JBFAMT010000012.1 coordinate 91,160, forward strand.
GAGGGTGTTCGCGGGTGTTCCCCGATCGACCTGGAGGTTCTCGGTGTTGAGATCCCGCAAGCGGACCGCGGTCGCCGCGCTGGTCACGCTGGCCCTGTTGGTCACCGGCGCGCAAGCCAGCGGCGTGATGGAGCCCGCCGGGCAGGGCTACCAGGACGCCCGGGCGCCGGTCGACCGGCGCGTCGACGACCTCCTCAAGCGCATGACGCTCGAGGAGAAGGTCGGCCAGATGACCCAGATCCGGCTGGGCAAGCTGCGCGGCAACTGCGAGTGGAACCCCGGTCCGCTGCGCGAGGACTGCATGAAGGCGGTGCTGGAGGACGCGAAGGTCGGCTCGATCCTCTCCGGCGGCGGCGACGCGCCCAACCCGAACACGCCCCGCGCGTGGGCGGAGATGACCAACGCCATCCAGAAGTACTCGCTGGACCACAGCAGGCTGCGGATCCCGCTGATCTACGGCGCGGACGGCGTGCACGGTCACTCGAACGTGCTCAGCGCCACGATGTTCCCGCACCAGATCGGCCTCGGCGCGACGTGGAACCCGGAGCTGCAGGAGCAGCTCGGCAAGTCCACCGGTCGGGCGATGCGGGCCACCGGTGTGTTCTGGAACTTCGCGCCGGTGTCCGACATCGCGCGTGACACCCGCTGGGGGCGGTACTACGAGACCTACAGCGAGGACCCGGTGCTGGCCGGCGCGCTGGCCGCGGCGAACGTGCGCGGGCAGCAGGCCGACCCGACCGACGGCACGGCGAAGCTGACCGCGACCGCCAAGCACTTCGCGGGCTACTCGGAGCCGTTCAACGGCCACGACCGCGCGCCCGCCCAGCTGCCGATCCGGTACCTCCAGGACACCGTGCTGCCCGCGTTCCAGCCGCAGTTCGACGCGGGCGTCGGCACCGTGATGATCAACTCCGGTGCGGTCAACGGCGTGCCCGCGCACGCCTCGAAGTACCTGCTGACCACCCAGTTGCGCGACCGGATGGGTTTCCGGGGCGTGGCGATCACCGACTGGGAGGACATCCGGTTCCTGGTGGACCGCTACCACGTGGCGGCGGACTACGAGGAGGCCATCGCGATGGCCGTGAACGCGGGCGTCGACATGGCGATGGAGCCGTCGGACGCGGCCGGGTTCACTGCCGGGCTGCTGGCGGGCGTGCGGAGCGGTGCGATCCCCGGCAAGCGGATCGACCAGGCCGTGCGGCGGATCCTGAAGCTCAAGTTCGAGCTCGGGCTGTTCGAGAAGCCGTTCGTCGACGTGGAGAAGGCCGACGCGATCGTGAACGGCGCGGACCGGGCGCTGGCCCGTCAGGCGGCGGCGGAGAGCGCGGTGCTGCTGCGCAACGACGGCGTGCTGCCCCTGTCGACCGGCGTGGGCAAGCTCGTGGTGACCGGTGACGCGGCCGACTCCGCGGCCAGGCAGCTCGGCGGCTGGTCGGTCGGCTGGCAGGGCGTGCCGGACTCGTCGCCGATGCCGCCCACGGTGACCGTGCTGCAGGGCATCAAGGCCGCCGTGCCGTCGGCGAACGTGGTCGGCGCGGCCACGCAGGCCGACGCGGTGGCGCAGGCGGGTGACGCCGACGCGGTGGTCGTCGTGCTCGGTGAGGACCCGGGCGCGGAGGGTGAGGCGGACACCGAGGAGCCCGCGCTGACCGCTGCGCAGCAGGGCCTGGTGGACGCGGTGCGGGCGACCGGCAAGCCGGTGGTCGTCGTGCTGCTGACCGGCCGGCCGCAGGTGCTCGGCACGGTGGCCGACGCCCCGGCGCTGGTCGCGGGCTGGCTGCCCGGCTCCGAGGGCGGCGGCGCGATCGCCGACGTGCTGTTCGGCGCGGTGAACCCCAGCGGCAGGCTGCCGGTGTCCTGGCCGAAGTCGGTCGGCGACCAGCCGTTCTCCTACGACCAGGTGCGCGGCGCGAACACCGCGCCCAGCTCCGGGTACGACCCGGCGTTCGCGTTCGGGCACGGCCTGTCGTACACGACGTTCACCACGTCCGCGCCGACGCTGAAGTCGACGGAGGTGCGGCGGGACGGCCAGGTGAAGGTGTCGGTGACCGTGGCCAACACCGGTGGGCGTGACGGCACGCTCGTCGTGCCCGTGTACGTGCACCAGCCGGTGAGCAAGGTGCTCACGCCGCCGCAGCGCCTGGTCGGCTTCACGCGGGTGGCGTTGAAGGCCGGTGAGCAGCGGGCGGTCGAGGTGACGTTCGACGTGCAGCGGCTCGCGGTGACGGCGGGCGACATGGACGCGTCGGGCAAGCCCGAGGTCGCCAGGGGCGGCTACGAGGTCGTGGTCGGCGACGGGAGGGCTCGATTCACGGTGCGGTGAGCTGCCCTGATAACCTTCTCGGTCGTACCCGCGCGGCATTCCGCTGTGGAGGAAGACCGCCCCTTCGCGGGGGCGGAGCCGGTGACAAGCGCGGTGCGACTCCGAGACCGAGGAAAAGGTGGCTTTCGCGTGGCGAACATCAAGTCCCAGATGAAGCGGATCAAGACGAACGAGAAGGCGCGCCTGCGCAACAAGGCCGTCAAGTCGTCCCTCAAGACCGCCATCCGCAAGTTCCGTGAGGCCGCCGAGGCCGGTGACAAGGAGAAGGCCGTCGCGCTGGCGCAGGACGCGTCCCGCAAGCTCGACAAGGCCGTCTCCAAGGGCGTGATCCACGCCAACCAGGCCGCCAACAAGAAGTCGGCGCTGGCGCGGCGCGCCAACCAGATCTGATCTGGTCTTCACGCCAAAGCGCCGCCCACCCCCGCGCGGGGTGGGCGGCGCTTTCGTGTGCGGCCGACCACTGACCACCGCCCCAGCCACCACCGCCCCGACCAGCACCGCTCGCCCAGCCAGCCACCAGGCCACCGGCCGCTCAGCCGCTGACTTCCCGGCCCTCAGCCAGTACCGCCCACCCCGCCGCGAACCACTTGGCCGCCAGCCGTCAGCCACCTGGCCGCCAGGGTCCAGCGCCGGCCACCAGCCACCCAGCCGCCCGATCCCCCAGCCTCCGGATCCCCAGCCTCCGGATCCCCGACCGCCCGACCGTGCGATCCCCCAGGCCTCCGTCAGCGGCGGCCGTGGGCGGCGACGATCTTCAGCACGGCGCGTTCCAGGGCGTAGCCCGAGTCGGCGGCGGCGCCCTTGACGTCGGCGTTCAGGTCCGCGACCACCGTCATCGCGGCTGCCAGCCCTCGGTCTTCCCAGCCACGCGACTGGCCTTGGGCCTTCTTCACCTTCCACGGCGGCATGCCGAGTTCGCCCGCCAGCTTGAACGGGTCGCCCCGGCCCACCGCGGACACCCGCGCGATCGTGCGCACCGCGTCGGCCAGGGCATCGGCGACCAAGACGTGCGGCACGCCGAGCTGGATCGCCCACCGCAACGCCTCCAGCGCACCGGCCCGATCACCCATCACGGCCTTCTCCGCGACCGCGAACCCGGTCACCTCGGCCCGCCCGCGGTGGTAGCGGCGGACCGCCTCGGCGTCCACCTTGCCGCCCGTGTCGGCGACGAGCTGCGACGCCGCCGCCGCCAACTCGCGCAGGTCCGACCCCACCGCCTCGATCAGCGCCGCCACGGCCTCCGGGTCGGCCTTGCCGCCGCCCGCCGCGCGGATCTCGTTGCGCACGAACGCTTCCCGGTCCGCCGCCTTGGTGATCTTGGGGCACTCGGTCACCCGGGCGCCTGCCTTGCGCAGCGCCGCGGGCAGGTCCTTGGCCGCCTTGCTGCGCCCGCCGCCACTGTGGACGACCACCACCGTCACCCCGTCCGCCGGGGCCTTGGCGTAGCCGATGACCGCGTCGGCGATCTCCTTGCCGCACTCCTGCGCGGCCTCCAGCGCGACCACCCGTCCCTCGGCGAACAGCGACGGGCTCACCAGTTCCGCCAGCTCAGGCGGGGTGAGATCGGTCACGCGGACGCGGGTCAGGTCGGCCTGCGGATCGGCTTTCCGCGCCGCGGCCAGCGCACCGCGCACCGCGCGCTCGACCAGCAACTCCTCCTCGCCGAGGATCAGGTGCACGGCGTCGGGCATGTCAGCGGGCGCACTCACGGGCGCGATCCTCCCACGGGTGGCAGACGTCCGGATGGTGGACGTCGCTGGCTGAGGGTCGGGATCGTGACGTAAGTTGAAGCCCACAACTGAATACCGCTCATCCAGAGGGGCAGAGGGATCGGCCCGAAGAAGCCCCGGCAACCCGTCGCACAGCGTCCGCTGGCGACCACGGTGCCAATTCCGACCCGCGGTGCGCGGGAAAGATGAGGAGATACCTCGCGATGACTGCTGTCAGTGTGCCCTCGGCCACCACCTCCTTCGACCTCGGTCCTGCCCGCGCGCTGTCGTGTCGCGAATGCGGCCACGAGACGCCGCTCGCCGCCGAATACGCCTGTCTGGAGTGTTTCGGGCCGCTGGAAGTGGCCTACGACTTCGGCCGGATCCGTCGCGAGGACATCGAGGCGGGCCCCCGGTCGATCTGGCGCTACCGCGGCCTGCTCCCCGTGCCGACCACCGTCGAGTCTCACCCCAACACCAACCCCGGCGGCACCCGCCTGATCGAGGCCGACCGCCTCGCCAAGGCCCTCGGCGTGCGCAAGGTGTGGGTGAAGGACGACACCGGCAACCCGACCCACTCGTTCAAGGACCGCGTGGTCGGCGTCGCCCTCGCCGCCGCCCGCGAACTGGGCTTCAAGGTCCTGGCCTGCCCGTCCACCGGCAACCTGGCCAACGCCGTCGCCGCCGCCGCGGCCCGCGCGGGCTGGGAGTCCGTGGTCCTGGTGCCCTCCACGCTGGAGCGGGCGAAGATCCTCATGACCGCCGTCTACGGCGGCAACCTGATCACCGTCGACGGCAACTACGACGACGTGAACCGGCTGGCGCAGGAACTGGCCGCCGAGCACGAGGACTGGGCGTTCGTCAACGTCAACGTCCGCCCCTACTACGCCGAGGGCTCCAAGACGCTCGGGTACGAGGTCGCCGAACAGCTCGGCTGGCGGCTGCCCGACCAGATCGTGGTGCCCATCGCGTCCGGCTCGCAGTTGACGAAGGTCGACAAGTCCTTCCGCGAACTGGGCGACCTCGACCTGGTCGAGCAGACCCCGTACCGCGTGTTCGGCGCGCAGGCCACCGGCTGCTCCCCCGTCTCGGCCGCCTTCAAGGCGGGCCACGACGTGGTCAGCCCGGTCCGCCCGGACACCATCGCCAGGTCGCTGGCGATCGGCGCCCCCGCCGACGGCCCCTACGTGCTGGACGCCGTCCGCCGCACCAACGGCGCGATCGAGGACGTCACCGACGAGGAGGTCGTCGAGGGCATCCGCCTCCTGGCCCGGACCGAAGGCATCTTCGCCGAGACGGCCGGCGGCGTCACCGTCGCCACCGCGAAGAAGCTCATCGAGACCGGCCAGCTGGACCCGGACGGCGAGACCGTGCTCCTGATCACCGGCGACGGCCTCAAGACCCTGGACGCCCTCGGCGACCGCGTCGGCCCCCGCGCCAACGTCCCGCCGTCGGCCGAGGCCGTCCTGAAGGCCCTTCAGGACTGACCCGTATCGCCCGTTCCCGCCTGGGGTCGGACCGCGGTTTCCGGTCCCAGGCGGTACGGCGACGGTCGGTCCGGGCGGTCGGTCCGGGGCGCGGTAGCTACGGCGGCGGTCGGCTCAGTGCCGGGCGGCTTCTCCGCTTCACCGACGCCTTCCCGTCCGCGGTCGTGGTCACAAGGCGATCCTGGAGGAGCGCAGCCACCCGGTCCGGGGGAAGGCGGTCAGCTCGGGCAGGACGTGCGGGCCGACCGGTTCGGTGACCACGCGCCAGGCGGTGAGCATCTGCGGCCAGGGCCGTGTCGCCTTCTCCTGGTTGTAGCGCTCGGCGTGCCACTCCTCCGGCGGTATGGCGAGGTCGGCGTCGAACAGGCCGTCGGCGATCAGCCGGTAGGCGGTGTCCGCCGAGGGGACCTGCGCCAAGCGGATCACGCCGGTGGCCGTTGCCCTGGCGACGATTCCGCGTTCACCGCTGGGCAGCTCCTCGCACACGTAATACGTGAACGCGGGCCGGAGCTCGTCGCTCGGCCAGGGTTGGGCGGTGTAGCCGGGCTGCCACAGCGCCCACGCCAGCGCCCGGTTGCCGCCTTGCGGCGACCAGCCGGAGTGCAGTCGGATCCAGACGTCGTTCCTCATCGTTCTCCCCTTGTCCGTTGTCGGGTTGGCCGCCGCTCCTGCGGGCGACCCGCGGCCCGTCCGGGCCGGCCAGGACGGCGGTGTCGCCGTCCCGGTCCGTGCGCAGCACCAGCGCGCCTCGGCTCGTCAACGCGTCGACCACCACCCCGCTGGGGTGGCCGTAGCGGTTGCCCGCGCCGACGCTCACCAACGCGATCCGCGGCCGGACCGCCGCGAGGAACGCCGGTGACGAGTACCGCGACCCGTGGTGCGGCACTTTGAGCACGTCGGCCCGCAGGTCCACGTGCCCACCGAGCAGGTCCGCCTGCCCGGCCAGCTCGATGTCTCCGGTCAGCAACACCCGCCCGGCCGCGGTGGAGGCCCGCAGCACCAGCGACGCGTCGTTGACCGCCGTGTTCGTGTCCGTCCCGCGCACGGGGTCCGCGCGCGGGCCGAGCACGTCGAGCTCCAGACCCGGCCAGCTCAGCCGCTGCCCGGCGCCCAGCTCGACCAGGCGGACCCCGGCCGTCCACGCCCGTTCCCTCACCTCCTCCCACGCCCACTCCGGTTCCCGCGACGGCCCCACCGCCACCGCGCCCACAACCCGCTCAGCCAGCACCGCGGCCAACCCGCCGACGTGGTCGGCGTGCAGGTGGCTGAGCACCACCAGCGGTATGCGCCGCACCCCGAGCCGACGCAGGCACGACAGCACCGGCACCGGGTCCGGCCCCGCGTCGACCAGCACCGCCCGGTCGCGCTCGGCGGTGGCGAGGACCACCGCGTCGCCCTGACCCACGTCACAGGCCACGACCGACCAGCCGGGCACCGGCCACCCCGGCGCGACCACGTTCAGCGGCACGACCACCACCACCGCGCCGACGACGGCCGCCACGACCAACGTCCGCACCCGGCGCAGCCTGGCGATCGCGTAGCCGAGCACCAGCACCCCGGCCAGCAGCAGCCCGCCGACCCAGCCGCCGGGCCACCCGACCGCCGCGCCGGGCACGGCCGCCGCGTGCCGGCCGACCGTGATCAGCCAGCTCACCGCCGGACCGGCCACCTCGACGACCAGTCGTGCCGTCGGCTCGTGCACCTGCGCCAGCACGGCGGCCAGCACCCCGAGCACGGTGGCCGGGGCCACGACCGGCGCGGCCAGGAGGTTCGCCACCACCGCGACCAGGCTCACCTGGCCGGAGAGCCCGGCGACCAGCGGCGCGGTGGCCAGGTTCGCCGCCACCGGCACCGCCAACGCCTCGGCGAAACCCACCGGGACGCCGCGCTCCTTCATCGCGGCGGCCCACCTCGGCGCGAGCAGCACCAGCGCCGCCGTCGCCACCACCGACAGCCCGAACCCCGGCTCGGTGGCCAACTCCGGGTCGTAGAGCACCAGGACCACCACCGCGGCCGCGAGCGCCGGCAACGCCGACCGCTCCCGACCCAGCACCAGCGCGAGCAACGCCACCGCGCCCATCACGGCGGCCCGCAACACGCTCGGCTCCGGCCCGGCCAGCACCACGAATCCGACCAGCGCCGCCATCGCACCCGCCGCGCAACCACGCGGACCGACCCGCAGCAGCCTCAGCAGCAACAGGACCGCGCCGCAGAGGATCGCCAAGTTCGCACCGCTGACCGCGAGGACGTGGGCGAGACCCGCCGTGCGGAACTCCTCGATCACCCTGGGTGGGAGGCCGGAGGTGTCGCCGACGACGAGCGCGGGCAGCAACCCGGCCGGTTCGGGGTTGAGCGCGGTGCTCGCGTTCCGCAGTCCGGCCCGCAGGTCCTCGGCGACCCGCTGCCACACCGGCGCTTCGGTCACGTCCTGCGGCGGCCCGCGAACCCGCAGCACCGCGACCGTCAGCTCCCCTTCGCGAGGAAGCGCGAGGGTGCCGCGCGCGGTGACCCGTTGGCCGGGCAGGAGGTCCCGCCACTGCGCCGCCGGGGCCAGCACGGCGATCCGGCCGCCGCCGTCGAGCGATCCGCGCACCAGCACCAGGTCGACCCCGCTCGCCCTCGAGCCGAAACCGCTGGTGCGCAAGCCGTGCGGCCGGTTGTCTAGTTCGAAGTGGACAGTGGTGGGCGTGCCCCGCTCCGCCGCGACCCGCAAGGGATGGTGGGCCGCCCCGTGAACCTGGGCACCGATCCAGCACGCCGCCACCGGACCCGCGACAGCCACCGCCACCGCTGCCGGTCGCCACCGGCGCAAGGCCAAGCCGCCGATCACGGCAGCGACCAGACCGACCACGAGCGCGGCCCACCACGCCCACAACAGGCCGGCCAAGGCCGTCGCCCACACCGCCAGCGCGGCAGGGACCAGATACGCACGAGGACTCACGACCTCACCCCCGAAGTAGGGCACGGAGAAGGAAGGGGAACTACGGAGAAAGACGGCAGTCAGGCCGGCACCCGCGCCACCCGCCACGCCAAGCGCAGCCCGATGAGCGCCCTAGCCCAGGACGCGTATGCGGGTGGGACGCCCAGGCCGTTTGTGCGGTTAGGACCAGGTGCCACACGGGACCTGCGCCCGTGCCCGGGAACCCACGGCTGAGTTCAGAGAGGACTGGCAGCGGCAAGTCCACCCGCCTCCGAAGTGGCCGGACGAAGGCTGGTGCCACACCACCTGTGCCGCGCGGCCGAGTGCCCGGTGGTCATCGGCCCGAGTTCGTTCGGGAATGGAGCGGCCCGACGGACAACCTGCCCTCACCCGTCCGGAGCGCGTGTGGGCGGAGCTGCACGCGCCCTCGAACCGAAGGCCCAGGGTTGGCAGAGGCCCGGACCAGGTGCGGATGAGCCGCCCTACGGGCCAGAGCCGAGCCGCAAGGGACCGCGGTGGCCGAGCTGAAGGTGGAGGTCAGCAGTGGCCTGAGGGCGGTGGTCTGCCGAGGACGCCACGGCCCAGGGTATGTGGGCTCATAGGTCCGTGCCTTGGTTAAGGGCAGGCCGCCGAGAGTCGAGGTAAGTGCGGCACGTCCTGGTCGGAGAAAGGAGTCGGCGGGTGGGTTGTGGTGCGGTGGGGGTCGGGTGAGCGGGTCACGAGGTCACCCACCGGAACCTGGACAAGGTGGTGAGGCGGGAACCGGTGGTGCGGGAGGTGCGGAGAACGCGGAGGACGCGGTTCAGGAGTTGGTGGGTGCGGTGGTGGTCGGAGTGGTTGCGGTGCGGCGGATTGGGCGGTGGGTGGTGGTTCGTTGTGTGGGGATTCACGGCGTTGGGACGCATGGCGGTCTCCGAGTGGTGTCGAGGTGACGGCGGGGGTGCGGGGGTGCGGGGTGTCAGGCGGTCAAAGGCGGACGAGGTCGCGGAGTTTGGCCAGCTTCGCGTCGCCGATGCCCTCGATCTCGCCCAGTTGGTCCAGGGACGTGAACGGGCCGCGTTTCTGCCTTCGGTCGACGATGCGCTGTGCGGTCACCGGGCCCACGCCGGGCAGGGTGTCCAGCTGGTCCTTGGTCGCGGTGTTCAGGTTCAGCGGCTCGGTGGTCGTGCCGGCCTGTTGCGGTACGGCGATGCCGACGGCGATCTGCTCGCCGTCGGCGACCTTGCGGGCGAGGTTCAGCGGGGTCAGGTCGGCGCCCGGGTTGGCGCCGCCCGCCGCTTGCAGCGCGTCGGCCACCCTGGCGCCGTTCGGCACGGTCACCAGGCCGGGGGTGGGCACCAGGCCGACCACGTTGACGACCAGTTGCTCCTCGGTGCGGGTGACGACGGCGGCCTCCGCCACCGGGAGGTCCGGTGGGCTCTCCGGCACGGGGCGCTCCCACCACAGGGCCAGGGCGACCACCAGCGCCACGCCGGCCATCACGCCCGCGAGCAGGATTCTGCGGCGGTGTGGGACGGCTGGTTCGGGCAGCCATCGGTGCAAGAGGCGGCGCAGAGGGGTGGGCGGGCCGGCGCGGCCGTCGGACGAGACGAAGACCAAGGTCTCGGCGTCCGACGCGCGGTGTCTGCCCCGCTCCTGGGAGATGAGGGCCTTCAGGCGGGCGGTCGTGGTTTCCGGGTTCTTGTCGAACATGGGCTCGACGTTAGGCCGGGTGGAGCAGGGGGTGGGGAGGGAGTTCTCGATCTGTGGATAACTGGCTGAATGATGGATAAGGAGAGCTAGGACACCCCTCCGGGCAGCACCACCACACCCAGCACACCGGGGCCCGTGTGCGCGCCGATCACGGCTCCGACCTCGGAAATCAGGCAGCCGGTCGAACCGGGCACGCGTTCGTCCAGCAACGTCGCCAGCTCCGCCGCGCGTTCCGGCGCGGCGAGGTGGTGGACAGCCAGGCCGACCGGCCCGGAACCCGCCGCCGACGCGGCCAGGTCGACCAGCCGGCCGATCGCCCGCCCCATCGTGCGCACCTTCTCCAGCGGCACGATCCGACCGTCGTCCACGTGCAACAACGGCTTCACCGCCAGCGCGGTGCCCACCAACGCGGCGGCGGCGCCGATCCGCCCACCCCGCCGCAGGTGGTCGAGCGTCTCCACGCAGAAGAACATCCTGACCCGGGCCGCAGCGGCCACCGCGGCTGCCTCCGCGCACTCCGCATCACCACCCGCGGCGCACGCGGCCAGCGCGGCGAACCCCAACCCCATGCCCGTGGCCCGCGAGTCGACCACCCTGATCCGGCTCGGGTCGACCTCCTCCGCGGCCAACCGCGCGGCCTCCCACGTGCCCGAAAGGTCACGGGACAGGTGCACGGAGACGATCTCCTCCGCGCCCTCCGCCAACGCGGACCGGTACACCTCGGCCAGCTCGCCCGGCGTCGGCCGGGACGTGGTCACCCGGCGGTGCTCGCCCAACGCGGCGGCCAGCTCGGCCGGCCCGAAGTCCACCCCGTCCAGCCTGCTGCGACCGTCCACGGCCACGTGCAGCGGCACGACCCGGACGCCGTGCCGCTCGGCGAACCCCTCGGGCAGGTACGCCGTGGAGTCGGTGACGATCGTGGTGGACACGAGTGCCGAGACTACGGCTCCGCCGCACCCGAGTGGCCGACCGCCACGGACCTGATCAGTTCCGCCATGGCCCGCCCGACCAGCTCGTGCCCCTCCCAGCCCCAGTGCATGCCGTCCGGGTTGCCGAGCCGTGACCGAAGGTGCTCGCCCACCAGCGGCGGCACGTCCAGCAGCGGCACGCCCGCGCCACCCGCCCACTCACGCAGCGCGCGCTCCCCCGCCGCACGCCCGCTGTGCACACCGGCGTACGCAGCCGAACAGTGCACCGAGGGCGTCATCCCGACCACCCTGATACCGGGCTGCAGCGCACGCACCGCGCACACCGAGTCGTTCAGGTACCGCACGGTCAAGCGAGGCGGCAGCGCCACCGGGTACCCGCAGAACGCCTGCGACAGCACCGGCTGCAACGTCCGGTACCCGGCCCGCGCCCGCCGCCGCAGCCCGTCCGGCCGCAGGTAGCGCAGGCCCTGCCGCAGGTAGGTCGGCAACGGCGACGGCAGCGTGTCCATGTGCCCCACTGCCAGCACCAACACGTCCGTGCGGGGCAGGAGCGACCACACCCGCGGGTCACCCGTCAACGACCACCAGGCGTCACGCGCCGTCCAGCCGAACCCCGCCGCCAGCTCCGCGTGCCCGCCCAACGCCGACGCCGCGACGTTCGGCCACAACCGGGGGTGATCGGCGGGCAACGGCCCCTGCGGACCGTGGAACGAGAGCGAATCGCCGAGGACGAGCAGTCTCACCGGGTGATTCCGGCGTTGTACGACGACAGCCGCCACCTGCCGTCGCCGTGCGGCCGGCGGGTGAACACGGTCCAGTGGCAGTTGCCGATACCGCCCAGCAGCGCCCAGCGGTCGACCGGCAGCTCCAGCAACCTCCCGGTCAACGCGCTGATCAGGCCGCCGTGCGCGCACAGCATGACCGTGCCGGAGAACTCCGCGTCCACGTCGGCCACCACGGCGAGCGCGCGCTCGGCGACCTCCACGCGCGTCTCGCCGTCCGGCGGCGACAGGGTGCCGTCGGCACGCCACAGGTCCAGCGCGCCCGGCCACTCCACCTCGATCTCGGTCGAGGTCAGCCCCTGCCACTTGCCCAGGTGCGTCTCGCGCAACCGTTCGTCGACGCGCAGGTCGACGCCGGTCGCGTCGGTGAACACCGTGGCGGTGTCCCGGGCGCGGCGCAGGTCGGACGCGACCACCAGCTCGGGCTCGAACCCGGCGAGCACCGGCACCGCGAACCGCGCCTGGTTCCACCCGGTCTCGGTCAGCGACGAGTCCAGGTGGCCCTGCATGCGGCCGGTCGCGTTGTAGTCGGTCTCACCGTGCCGCCACAGCACGAGCCGGTTCAGGGTCATGCCTCGGCGACCTCGTCGGCCGGCGGCCCGGCGTCGAACTCGATGCGCGGGCAGTCCTTCCACAGCCGCTCCAGGCCGTAGAAGGTGCGCTCCTCCGCGTGCTGGACGTGCACGACCACGTCCACGAAGTCCAGCAGGACCCAACGACCTTCGCGCGCGCCCTCACGGCGGACCGGCTTGCGGCCGGCCTCGCGCAACTTCTCCTCGACGCCGTCCACGATCGCGCCGACCTGCCGCTCGTTCGCGGCGGAGGCGATCACGAAGCAGTCCGTGATCACCAGTTGGTCGGACACGTCGAGCACGATCACGTCGTGCGCTTTCTTGTCGGCCGCCGCGTTAGCGGCGACCAGCGCCAACCGTCGTGCCTCGTCGGTGGCTGCCACGTCACTCCTCATCACACCGGCGGACGCCGTTACGCCCGCACGAGTCAATGAGGGTACCGGCGTCCCGGCTCAGTCCGGCATCGAGTAAAGCCGACGCTTGCTTATGTATTGGACGACACCATCCGGCACGAGGTACCAGACGGGCAGCCCGGAGGCGGTCCGGGCCCGGACGGCGGTCGACGAGATGGCCATCGCGGGCACCTCCACCAGCGACACCGCGCCCGGCGGCAGGTGCGTGTCGACCAGCTCATACCCCGGTCGGGTGACGCCGATGAAGTGGGCGAGGTCGAACACGTCGTCCGCACGCCGCCACGACAGGATCTGCTCCAACGCGTCCGCGCCGGTGATGAAGAACAGGTCCGAGTCCGGGTGCCTGGCCTTGAGGTCGGTGAGGGTGTCGACGGTGTACGTCGGCCCGGGCCGGTCGATGTCCACCCGGCTGACCGAGAACCGCGGGTTGGACGCGGTGGCGATGACCGTCATCAGGTACCGGTCCTCGGCGGCGCTGACCTCGCGCTCGCTCTTCTGCCAGGGCTGGCCCGTCGGCACGAAGACGACTTCGTCGAGGTCGAAGCGGGCCTGGACCTCGCTGGCCGCGACCAGGTGGCCGTGGTGCACCGGGTCGAAGGTGCCACCCATGACGCCGATCCGCCGGTTCGACATGGGAGGTGAGCCTAGTTCGGGTGGTGCGCGGGCGGCCGGTCGCTCCCCGAAAGGCCGCCCGCGCACTCGTCCCCCGGTCGCGGCCCTGGGGGAGTGGGCCGCATCCGCGGATCGCGCGGCCCACCCCGAATCAGGGCCGCACGACAGAGGAACGCGCACGTCAGGCGGCTATGACGCGATTGGCGGAACTTTTTTCCTAGACCTGGGGCGCGAGCACCGTGCCGTCGGACGAACGCACCAGGATGGCCTCCATCGGGCACGACTCCGCCGCGTCCACGACCGCGTCGTCCGGCTCGACCTCGGGCTTCACCGGCGTGGCGGTGCCGCCGTCCAACCGGAAGTGGTCCGGCGCGATCGACGTGCACATGCCCGTCCCCATGCACGTGGCCCGGTCGACTTCGATCGTCCACTCGCTCATCGGTCTACCACCTCACCAGTAGTCGTTCGGGGCCTCGCACCAGTCTGCCCTTCTTGAACACCACGTCGTCGGCCAACTCCAGGTGCGGGAACCTATTGAGCAAGGTCGAAATGCAGACCTGCAACTCCATCCTTGCCAAGGGCGCGCCGATGCAGTGGTGCACGCCGTGACCGAACGCGAAGTGCGGGTTGTGCTCGCGGTGGAAGTCCAGCTCATGGGGGTTGCGGAACACCGCGGGGTCGCGGTTGGCCACGAGCCCGTCCACGAACACCGCCTCGCCGGCGCGGACCGTCACGCCCGACAGCTCCACGTCGGCGGTGGCGATCCGGGGGAAGCCGGGCGCGCCGGACAGCTTCGTGATCCGCAGCAGCTCCTCCACGGCGGCCGGCACCAGCGACGGGTCGGCGCGCAGCTCCGCCAGCCGCTCCGGGTGGGTGAGCAGCTGGTAGACGAAGTTGCCGATCTCGCTGCCGGTCGTCTCGTGACCTGCGATGAGCAGCGTGACGCCGAACGAGACCAGCTCCTCCTCGGTGAGCCGGTCGTCGTTGTCGTGCGCGTGCACCAGCACGGTGAGCATGTCGTCGGCCGGGTTCTCGCGCTTGTCCTCGACCAGCTCGCGGATGTAGGCGCGCAGCGACGCCGCCGCGGCCTCGATCTCGGGCACGGTGAACGCGGTGATCGCCACCGCCGCGTCCGACCACTCGCGGAACTTGGCCCGGTCCAGCGCCGGCACGCCCAGCATCTCGCTGATGAGCGTGATGGCCACCGGCATGGCCAGGGCGTCGACCAGGTCGGCGGGCGGTCCCTGCGCCTCCATGTCGTCCAGCAGGCCGTCCACGATCTGCTGAGCGCGCTCACGCAGCTGACCGGTGCGACGGGCGGTGAACGCCTTGGCCAGGATCCGGCGCAGCCTCGTGTGCTCCGGCGGGTCCATGCTCAGGATGGTGGTGATGCCCGGCACCTCGGGCATGGTCCGCGGCGGGTCGTAGTCGGCGTCCATCACCGGCGCGCGGCTGAACCTCGGGTCGGCCAGCACGACCTTGGCATCGGCGTAGCGGGTGACCAGCCAGGCTTCACGGCCGTACGGCAGGCGCACGCGGGCCACCGGCTCGTCCCGCTGCAGTTCCAGGTAGGTCTCGTTGACGACGAGGTCGTCGGGTTCGGGGAACGGGTAGGGCCGGGCCGCCATCGCAAACCCCCACTGCCAGTGATCACTTGCACCCGACAGTAGGTACCTCGCCCGGCACGCGGGACGTGCTCCGCAACGCCGCTACGGCTTTCACCGGCGGCGCTGCGGAGCACCGTCCGCTAGGGCTGGGGCGCGAGGACCGCGCCGTCCGCCGAACGCACCAGGATCGCCTCCATCGGGCACGACTCGGCGGCGTCCACGACCGCGTCGTCCGGCTCGACCTCGGACTTCACCGGCGTGGCCGTGCCGCCGTCCAGCCGGAAGTGGTCCGGCGCGATCGACGTGCACATACCCGTCCCCATGCACACACTCCGGTCGACCTCGACCGTCCACTGGGTCACCGGTGTCACCAGGCCACGGGCAGGGCCTGCGGGCCGCGGATGAGCCGGCCCTTCTTGAACGTCACGTCACCGTCCAGCCGGAGCAGCGGGAACCGCTTGAGCAGGGTGCCGATGGCGACCTGCAGCTCCATCCGGGCCAGGGGCGCGCCGATGCAGTGGTGCGCGCCGTGGCCGAACATGATGTGCGGGTTGTGCTCGCGGTGGAAGTCCAGCTCGTGCGGGTTGGAGAACACCGACGGGTCGCGGTTGGCCGTGACGTTGTTGACGAACACCGCCTCGCCCGGCTTGATCGTCACGCCGGACAGCTCGACCTCGGCGGTCGCGATCCGGGGGAAGCCCGCGGAGCCGCCGAGCGCGGTGAACCGCAGCAGCTCCTCGATCGCGGCGGGCACCAGCGACGGGTCGGCCCTCAGCTCGCCGAGCCGCTCCGGCCGGCGCAGCAGCAGGAAGACGAAGTTGCCGATCTGGTTCGCGGTGGTCTCGTGCCCCGCCACCAGCAACGTCACACCGAACGAGATCAGCTCCTCCTCGCTGAGCCGGTCCTCGTTGTCGCGTGCGGCGATCAGCACGGAGAGCATGTCGTCGGCGGGCTCGGCGCGCTTGCGCTCGATCAGCCCGGAGATGTAGCTCCGCAGCGCCTGGGTGGCCGCCATGATCTCTTCATGGGTGAACGCGGTGATCGCCACCGCACCCTCCGACCAGGCGCGGAACTGGCTCCGGTCCTCGAACGGCACGCCGAGCATCTCGCAGATGATCGTGATGGGCAGCGGCATGGCCAGCGACTCGACCAGGTTCGCGGGCGGACCCTGCGCCTCCATGTCGTCCAGCAGGCCGTCCACGATCTCCTGGGCGCGCTCGCGCAACTGCTCGGTGCGCCGCGCCGTGAACGCCTTCGCGACCAGCTTGCGCAGCCGGGTGTGGTCCGGCGGGTCCATGCTCAGGATGTTCGTGTCGGTCGGCATCGTCGGCAGCGTGCGGGGGACGTCGGCGCCCGGCTCCATCACCGCCGCTCGGCTGAACCTCGGGTCCGCCAGCACGGTCTTGACGTCCTCGTAGCGGGTCGCGAGCCAGCCCTCGCCGCCGTAGGGCAGCCGCACCCTGGCCACCGGCTCGTCCCGTTGCAGCTCGAAGTAGGTCGGATTGATCTCGAGGTGGTCGAGTTCGGCGAACGGATAGGCCCTGGTCTCCATCATCTACCCCCATGTAAGCACTCGCTTACATCCGACAGTAGGGAGGCCGTCACGGACCGTCAACCGGGTTCGGTGTGTTCCAGCAGGACGGACGCGGCTCGCGTCACCAGGGCCGTGACCGTGGCGGCGTCGGCGTCCGCGAGGGGCTGTTTGCCGAACACGCTGCGCAGCACGCCGATGCCCACCACCCACGCCAGGACGAGGTCCGCGCGCAGCTCCGCGTCCTCCGCGTCCGTAAGGGACGACAGAGCGCGCGCGTACTCCTCCCCCAACTGCCGCCGCACGACCTCCGCCGCCGAGTCGTGGTGCGAGGACCGCAGCACCGCGTACAACGGGTGGTCCTCGCGCCTCGGCTTCTCCTCCATCATCCGCAGCAGCACGTTGCGCAACAGGTGCTCGACGGGCGAGTCCTCCAGCAGCGCACGGCTCTGCGTGGCCAGCACGGTCGCGAACAAGGCGTCCTTGCTGCCGTAGTAGCGGAACAGCAGGGCCTGGTTCACGCCCGCGAGGCTCGCGATGTCACGCACCGTGGTGCGGTCGAACCCGCGCTCGCCGAACAGCTTCGTGGCGGCATCCAGCAACGCCGCCTTGGTCGCGGCGGCGTCCCGGGGCCTGCTCACGACCTCGGCCGGACGTGCCCCTCGCCCCAGACCACCCACTTGGAGGAGGTCAGCTCGGCCAACCCCATCGGGCCGCGGGCGTGCAGCTTCTGGGTGGAGATGCCGATCTCCGCGCCCATGCCGAACTCGCCGCCGTCGGTGAACGCGGTGGACGCGTTGACCATGACCGCCGCCGCGTCGACCCTGGTGGTGAACCGGCGGGCCGCGGCGAGGTCGCTGGTCACGATCGCCTCGGTGTGGCCGGAACCGTGCGCGGCGATGTGCTCGATGGCCTCGTCGATCGAGCCGACCACGCGGGCGGCGATGTCCAGCGACAGGTACTCGGTGTCCCAGTCCTCGTCGGTGGCGGGCTGGACGCGGGGGTCGGCGGCGAACCGCTCGTCGCCGTGGATGGTGACGTTCTCGGCCTTGAGGGCGTCGGTGATGCGGGGCACGAACTCGTCCGCGATCGCGGCGTGCACCAGCAGCGACTCGGCCGCGTTGCACACGCTCGTGCGCCGGGTCTTGGAGTTGAGCACGATGCGCTGCGCCATGTCGAGGTCGGCGCTCGCGTCCACGTACACGTGCACGTTGCCGACGCCGGTCTCGATGGCCGGCACGGTGGCCTGCTGCACGACGGCGTTGATCAGGCCCGCGCCACCGCGCGGGATGACCAGGTCGACCAGGCCGCGCGCGGTGATCAGGTGGGTGACCGAGGCGCGGTCGTGGCACGGCAGCAGCTGCACGGCGTCCGCGGGCAGGCCCGCGGTCTCCAGCGCGTCGCGCAGGATCGCGACCAGCGCGGTGTTCGAGTGCTCGGCGGTGGACGAGCCGCGCAGCAGGGCCGCGTTGCCGGACTTCAGCGCCAGGCCGGCCGCGTCCACGGTGACGTTCGGGCGGGCTTCGTAGACCATGCCGACCACGCCCATCGGGACGCGGACCTGCTTGAGCTCGAGGCCGTTCGGCAGGATCGAGCCGCGCAGCACCTCGCCGATCGGGTCCGGGAGGCCGGCCACCGTCTCCAGGCCCTGGGCCACGCCGTCGATGCGGGCCTCGGTGAGCGTGAGGCGGTCGAGCAGGCCCTGGTTCAGCCCCGCGGCCCTGCCCGCTTCGAGGTCCTTGGCGTTGGCCTCCAGCACCTCGGTGGCGCGGGTGCGCAGCGCGGTGGCCATCTCGTGCAGTGCGGCGTCCTTGCTCTCACGGGTGGCGAGGACGAGCTCGTTGGCGGCGACACGGGCGCGCCGGGCCGCGGCGTGCACCTGTTCGCGCAGGTCATCAGTCACGCCGTCCAGCCTACGGTCACCCGGTCGTGGCTGTCTTCGAGGTTCCCGAGGATCGGACGGCCGTCCACGATCGAGTGAAGCTGCGGCCGGGACCGTCGCACAGGTGTCCGTCTTGTCGGGGCCGTCTGCCACTGTGTCGGCATGGACGACAGCGCGTTGCGGGAACTGGCCGAGGAGCGGCTGAGGGCTTTGGCGGGCCCTCAGGCCGTGCTGCGTGACGACCAGTGGACGGCCATCCACGCGCTGGTGTCCGAACGGCGGCGGGCGCTGGTGGTGCAGCGCACGGGGTGGGGCAAGTCCGCCGTGTACTTCATCGCCACGGCGTTGCTGCGGTCCCTGGGCGAGGGGCCGACGGTGATCGTGTCACCGTTGCTGGCGTTGATGCGCAACCAGGTCGACGCGGCCGCGCGGGCGGGCGTGCACGCGGCGACGATCAACTCGGCCAACACCGACGAGTGGCAGGACGTGCAGGACCGGGTGGCGTCCGGTGACGTGGACGTGCTGCTGGTGTCGCCGGAGCGGTTGAACAACCCGGACTTCCGGGACACGGTGCTGCCGTCGCTGACCGCGTCGGCGGGGCTGCTGGTGGTGGACGAGGCGCACTGCATCTCCGACTGGGGTCACGACTTCCGGCCGGACTACCGGCGGCTGCGGACGTTGCTGACCGAACTGCCGGCGGGCGTGCCGGTGCTCGCCACCACGGCCACGGCCAACGACCGGGTGGTGCGGGACGTGGCCGACCAGCTCGGGCTGGGCGCGGGCACGGACACGCTGGTGCTGCGCGGGCCGCTGGACCGGGAGAGCCTGCGGCTGTCCGCCGTCCGGCTGCCCACCGCCGAGGCGAGGCTGGGGTGGCTGGCCGAGCGGCTGGCGCAGCTGCCCGGCTCGGGGATCATCTACACGCTCACGGTGGCGGCGGCGGACGACGTGGCGGCGTTCCTGCGCGAACGCGGCTACGAGGTGACGTCGTACTCGGGCCGCACCGACCCGGCCGAGCGCCAGCGGGCCGAGGAGGACCTGCTGGCGAACCGCGTCAAGGCGCTGGTGGCGACGTCCGCGCTGGGCATGGGGTTCGACAAGCCGGACCTGGGGTTCGTGGTGCACCTCGGCGCACCGCCCTCCCCCATCGCCTACTACCAGCAGATCGGCCGCGCGGGACGTGGGGTGGAGCGGGCCGAGGTGCTGCTGCTGCCCGGTCCGGAGGACAAGGACATCTGGGCGTACTTCGCGTCGCTGGCGTTCCCGCCGGAGCACGTGGTGCGGCAGGTGCTCGACGTGCTGCCGGCGGAGCGGGCGATGTCGACGGCGGCGCTGGAGCCGATGGTCGAGCTGTCGCGCACCCGGCTGGAAGTGGTGCTGAAGGTGCTCGACGTGGACGGCGCCGTGCGGCGGGTGCGCGGCGGGTGGGTGTCGACGGGGCAGCCGTGGTCCTACGACGCCGAGCGGTACGAGCGGATCGAGGCGGCGCGGCGGGTGGAGCGGCAGGCGGTGCTGGACTACCTGGCCACCGACGGCTGCCGCATGGAGTTCCTGTTGCGGCAGTTGGACGACCCGCACGCGGCGCCGTGCGGTCGGTGCGACAACTGCACGGGGCAGCGGCCGTCGGAGGAGGTGTCGGACGTGGCGGCGTCGGCGGCGCGGGAACGGCTGCTGCGGCCCGGCGTCGAGGTGGAGCCGCGCAAGATGTGGCCGACCGGGATGGCGGCGGCCGGGGTGTCGTTGTCCGGGAAGATCCCGGCGGGCGAGCTCGCGGCGACGGGGCGGGCGTTGGGGCGGTTGACCGACATCGGCTGGGGCAACCGGTTGCGGTCGTTGTTCGCCGAGGCCGACCAGGAGATCCCCGAGGACGTGTTCGCCGCGTGCGTGAAGGTGTTGTCCGCGTGGAAGTGGGCGGAACGGCCGGTGGGCGTCGTGACGGTCGGGTCGCGGAGCAGGCCCGCGCTCGTGGGCAGCTTCGGGCAGCGGATCTCGACGGTGGGGCGGCTGCCGCTGCTCGGGCAGGTGTGGCTGGGCGAGGCGGCGCGCCGGGCCAACAGCGCGCAGCGGCTGGCGGGGCTGGTGCGCGAGACCGACGTGCCGGAGCTGTCCGGTGTGGACGGTCCGGTGCTGCTGGTCGACGACCAGGTCGACACGGGGTGGACCATGACGGTCGCCGCCCGGCTGCTGCGGCGGGCGGGTGCGTCGGCGGTGCTGCCGTTCGCGTTGGCGGTGACGGCGTGACGGAGGAGGTGGGGACGACGGGGTGAGACTCACGACGGAACGGTTGGTGCTGCGGCCTTTCACGGCGGCCGACGCGCCCGCGTTCGCCGCGTACCGGTCCGATCCGGACGTGGCCAGGTACCAGGGTTGGGAGACGCCGTTCTCCTTGGCGCAGGCCGAGGAGTTCGTGCGGGAGGTCGCCGCGGCCGACCCGACCGCACCGGGCTGGTACCAGTTCGCGGTCGAGGCGGACGGGGTGCTCGTCGGCGATGTCGGCGTGGGTCTGCACGAGAACCGGATGCAGGCCGACATCGGGTACACGCTGGCGCCCGCGCACCAGGGGCGCGGGTACGCGTCGGAGGCCGTGCGACGGGTGTTGGCCTACTTGTTCGAGGTACGAGGGCTGCACCGGGTGGCCGCCGAGTGCGACGCCCGCAACGTGAGGTCGGCGCGGTTGCTGGCCAGGCTCGGTTTCCGCCAGGAGGGACACCGGGTGCAGAGCACGTGGGCGAAGGGAGAGTGGACGGACGACCTGCTGTTCGGCCTCTTGGCCACCGAATGGCGGGCGGCACGGTGACGCGGACCAGCGGTGTCGGGTCGGCGCAGGTCCTGGTGTCGGCGAAATCTTCAGGGTTCGACCCGCGATCCTCGGGGGCGGGCTCGTAACCCTCGGGGGTGGATCGGCAACCCATGGGGACGGGCTGGCAACCCATGGGGGTGTGCCGGCGATCCTCGGGGGTGGACTGGCGATCCTCGGGGGTGGTGGGCCTGACCCCCGATCAAAAGTTCGCGGTGTCGAGGGCTGGCGCATCGGGGGGTGGTTCGCGGCACATTGTGCCCATGCTGGAAATGCTCATCGCCGGAACGGCGCCGGTGACGATCCCGATCGTGGCCATCACCGCCTGGCTACTGATCGCCTTGCGCGGCACCACACCCGCGCAGCGCCCCAAGATCATTCGGGCGCTGGCCCACTTCGTCATGGCGTTGGTCTCGGCCTTCCGCACCGCGCGGGGCGGTGCAGTGGGACCGAGAGGCGGGCCGCGGCGAGGTGGGGACGGAATTCGGTGAAGGATCTACCGACTTCAGCGGCTTTGTGGTTGTGTCCAACCCATGGCTGCCCTGGAGACCGAGCCCCAGCACCGCCTGCCCGTCCGCAAGCTCGTCGCGGCGAGTATCGGGAACGCCATCGAATGGTACGACTGGACCATCTACGCGACCTTCTCGATCTACTTCGCCACCCAGGTCTTCCCCAAGGACAACCCGCAGCTCGCGCTGGTCAACACGCTCGCGGCGTACGCGCTCGCGTTCTTCTTCCGCCCCCTGGGCGGGTACCTGCTCGGGCGGTTCGCCGACCTGCGCGGACGGCGGACGGCGATGTTGCTGACCATCGTCCTGATGGCCGGCGGCTCGGTCGCCATCGGTCTGCTGCCGACCTACGCGCAAGTGGGGTGGCTGGCGCCGATCCTCCTGCTGCTGGCCCGCATCGCGCAGGGCCTGTCGCTGGGCGGTGAGGTCTCCAACGCCTCCGCGTACCTGGCGGAGATCGCGCCGCCGCACCGGCGGGGGCGGTACTCGGCGTTCTTCTACATCTCCACCGGCGCCGCGGTGCTGACCGCGTCACTGCTCGGGTACGGGTTGGCCCGCACGCTCGACAAGGCCGAGTTGGCGTCGTACGGCTGGCGCATCCCGTTCCTGGTCGGCGGCGTGCTCGGCCTGGTCGGCCTGTGGATGCGGCGCAGCCTGGAGGAGACCGAGCAGTTCGAGCACAACAAGGCCAAGGCCCAGCAGCTCAAGCACCCGCTGCTGACGACCCTGCGCGAGCACCCCAAGGCGGTCGGGCGGCTCGTCGGCTTCACCATGCTGTCGACGCTGTGCTACTACACGTTCTTCAGCGCGCTGACGCCGTTCGCGGTGACCAAGCGTGGCGCGGACGACGGGGACGTGTTCCTCGCCCTGTCCATCGCGACGGTCCTGTTCATCGCCCTGCAGTACCCGATGGGTGCGCTGTCGGACCGGGTCGGCCGCAAACCGCAGCTGCTGGTCTGGTCGGCCGCGACGGCGGTGCTGGTGGTGCCGCTGTCCACGCTGATCGGGCCGGGTGTCGGCAACCTGCTGCTGGTCTTCTGCGTCGGCCTCGGCCTCTACACGGCCATGACGTCGATCGCGCCCGCCGTGATGAGCGAGTTGTTCCCGACCGAGCTGCGCGCCCTCGGCATCGGCTCCTGGTACAACCTGACCGTGGCGCTGTTCGGCGGCACCGCACCGCTGGTGATCCAGTGGCTGCCGGGCAGCACGTTCTTCGTCTACGTCGCGGCCGGGGCCGCCATCGCGTTCGTCGTGATCCTCACGATGCCCGAGACGAAGGGCAGCGAGCTGCGCTAGTCCTCGGCGGTCAGACGGGCCAGCGGCTCGCCGGACAGGTCGCGCAGGGCGGCCAGCACCGTCGCGCGGCGGGCCGGGGTGAGTTCGGCCAGGAAGGCGTCCTCCATGCGCCGGACCGCGGCACGGGCGCCGCGCAACCGCTTGCGCCCCTCCGCGGTCGGCTCGATGATCCGCGCCCGCCGGTCGTCCGGATCGGGCCGCCGGGACACCAGCCCTTCGGCCTCCATCCCGTCGATGATCGCGACCATCTTCGTCTTGTCCACGTCGACCGCCCTGGCCAGCGCCAACTGGGTCGGCGCGGCGCCCCGGGACAGCTCGGTGAGCACGACGTAGGCCCACATGCCCAGCCCGTGCCGCTCCAGCAGCGGCAGTTCTGCGGCGACGAGCGCCTTGGCCAGCCGGTGCAGCAGCGCGGCGAGGTCCTGCCGCTCCTCCTCGACCATGCCGGTGATGGTAGTCACCACAAATCGTCTCAGTTTCCAACTATCTTGAGTTGAGACGATCTGTCGGGCGGAACACCGTGGAGTCGACGTGCTCAGGAGCAAGTGGATCACCGGCCCGGAGGCGGACTTCGCGGGACCAGTGCTGGTCAGCGTCACCGAGTTCACGCTGGCCGACCTCCGCCGCACGCCGGGCGCCTACCGGGCGGGCTTCACGCTCAGCCGCGAGTGGCCTCGCTTGAGGGGCGCGGTCGGCCTGTGGCTGTGGGCCGAACCGCTGCGCAAGCGCCTCGGCTCGGTGTCGGTGTGGCGCGATCGCGCGGGCATGCGCGGCTTCGTCGGCCTGCCCGCCCACGTCGCGATCATTCGGAGGTACCGGGATCTCGGCGTCACCCGCGCCACCACCTGGCACACCGACGACGTCGACCCGCACGTGATCTGGCGGGCGGCCGGCCGGTGGCTGGGTGACGGCGGCTAGGCCCGCAACGGCACCAGGTCGTCGGCGTGCACGACCTCGCGGCGCTGCTCGGCCGGGAGGTCGCTGGTCTTGCGGCCGATCAACGAGGGCAGCTCGGTGGCGTCGAACCCGACCACCCCGCGTGCCACCACGTGCCCGGACAGGT
The DNA here is from genome assembly GCF_040656635.1 of Actinosynnema sp. NPDC049800. NCBI lineage: Bacteria > Bacillati > Actinomycetota > Actinomycetes > Pseudonocardiales > Pseudonocardiaceae > Actinosynnema > Actinosynnema sp. NPDC049800. The sequence goes on from NZ_JBFAMT010000012.1 coordinate 115,284, forward strand.
CGACCAGCTCGACCACGTCACCGGCCTCGAACGCACCTTCCACGCCGGTGATGCCCGCCGCCAGCAGCGAACGCCGGCGGCCGACGACCGCGGCCACCGCGCCGTCGTCCAGCACCAGCCTGCCGGTCGCGTCGGCCGCGTGCCCGAGCCAGAAGCGGCGGGCGGACAGCCTCGGGCCGGTCACCGCGAACGCCGTGCCGACGTCCGCCGTGCTCAACGCCCGGTACGCGTCCGCCGCACCCGCCAGCAGCACGGGGATGCCCGCCGACGCCGCCAGCCTGGCCGCCGCCAGCTTCGACGCCATGCCGCCGGTGCCCAGCCCCGACGCGCCGACCGAACCCGCCCGCACACCGTCCACGTCGGACGCGCCGGCCACCTCGGTGACGCGTCGCGCGCCCGGCTGCCGGGGATCGCCGTCGTAGAGCGCGTCGACGTCGGAGAGCAGGAACAACGCGTCCGCGCCGACCAGGTGCGCCACCAGGGCGGCCAACCGGTCGTTGTCGCCGAACCGGATCTCCTCGGTGGCCACCGTGTCGTTCTCGTTCACGACCGGCACCGCGCCCAAGGCCAGCAGCCGGGAGAACGTGCGCTGCGCGTTGCGGTAGTGCGACCGCCGCACGACGTCGTCCGCGGTGAGCAGCACCTGCCCGACGGTCAACGAGAACCGCCCGAACGAGTTCGCGTACGCGTGCGCCAACGCCAACTGGCCGACGCTCGCCGCCGCCTGCTGCGTCGCCAGGTCACGGGGCCGCCGCGTCACGCCCAACGGCGCGAGACCGGCCGCGATCGCGCCCGACGACACCAGCACCACCTGGCTGCCCGCCGCGCACCGCGCCGCGACCGCGTCCACCACAGCGTCCAACCGCGCCCGGTCGAGCCCGCCCGCGGCGGTGGTCAACGACGACGACCCGACCTTCACCACGACCCGGGACGCCGCGGACACCGCCTGCCGGGCCTGCGACGCCGCCACCGATCCGATCACTCGTCGTCGTCCTCGTCGAACTCGTCGTACTCGCCGGGGATGCGACGGGCCTTCTTCGCCGCCAACCGCTCGGACGCGCCGACGCGGTTGCTGGCCTCCAGCCGCGCGTCCGTGCCGCGGCCGCTCATGGTCATGGCGATGCCCGACGGCGTCGTCGGCTCCCAGTCGAACACCAGGTCGCCGATGGTGACCTGGCAGCCCGGCTCGGCGCCCTTCTTGACCAGCGCGTCCTCGACGCCGAGGCGCGCGAGCCGGTCGGCGAGGTAGCCGACGGCCTCGTCGTTGTTGAAGTCGGTCTGCCGGATCCACCGCTCGGGCCGCTCGCCGCGCACGATGAAGCCGCCCTCGGTCAGCGGGTCCTCCACCACGGTGAAGCCCTGGTCGTCCACGGCCCTGGGCCGCAGCACGATCCGCGTCGACTCCTGCTTCGGCTTCGCCGACCGGTACTCCTCGACCACGCGCGCCAACGCGAACGTCAGCTCGCGCAGGCCCTCGCGGCTCGCCGTGGACACCTCGAACACGGGCAGGCCGCGTGCCTCGATGTCCGGGCGCACCAGCTCGGCCAGCTCGCGGGCCTCGGGGACGTCGATCTTGTTCAGCACCACGACGCGCGGCCGTTCGGCCAGGTCGTCGGCCAGGGAGGGGGTGTACTTCGCCAGCTCCTCCTCCAGCGCGTCGATGTCCGACAGCGGGTCGCGGTCCGCCTCGTAGGTCGCGCAGTCCACGACGTGCACCAGCACCGCGCAGCGCTCGATGTGCCGGAGGAAGTCCAGGCCGAGGCCCTTGCCCTCGGACGCGCCGGGGATCAGGCCGGGCACGTCCGCCATGGTGAAGATGGTCTCGCCGCCGGTGATCACGCCCAGGTTCGGCACCAGCGTGGTGAACGGGTAGTCGGCGATCTTCGGCTTGGCCGCGGACAGCACCGAGATCAGCGAGGACTTGCCCGCCGACGGGAAGCCGAGCAGGCCGACGTCCGCGACGGACTTCAGCTCGAGCACGAGGTCGTGCTGCTCCCCCGGCTCGCCCAGCAGGGCGAACCCGGGCGCCTTGCGGGCCTTGGACGCCAGCGAGGCGTTGCCGAGGCCGCCGCGGCCGCCCTGGGCCGCGATCAGCCGGGTGCCTTCGCCGACGAGGTCCGCGACCACCTCGCCGTCGGGTGTCATGACGACCGTGCCATCGGGCACGCGCAGTTCGAGGTCCGCGCCGTGCGCGCCGTCGCGGTTGCCGCCCTGGCCGCCCTTGCCGCTGCCGGCGGCGGCGTTGGGGCGGAAGTGGAAGTCGAGGAGCGTGTGGACCTGCGAGTCCACGACCAGCACGACGTCGCCGCCCTTGCCGCCGTTGCCGCCGTCGGGGCCACCGAGCGGCTTGAACTTCTCGCGGTGCACGGACGCGACCCCGTTGCCCCCGTCACCTGCGGCGACGTGGATGACGACCCGGTCGACGAAGCGGGACACGGGGGACTTCCTTTCCTAAAGAAGCAACGAGGGGCGGGAGCCGGAATGCACCGGTCCCGCCCCTCGTCGGAGGTCGTTCCGTCGTCGCCCGAGGCGCTTAAGCAGCAGCCTCGACCGGGACGATGTTCACGGTCTTGCGACCGCGCTTGGTGCCGAACTCGACCGCACCGGCCGACAGCGCGAACAGCGTGTCGTCCTTGCCGCGGCCGACGTTGACGCCGGGGTGGAACTTGGTGCCGCGCTGGCGGATCAGGATCTCACCGGCCTTGACGACCTGACCACCGAACCGCTTGACGCCGAGGTACTGGGCGTTGGAGTCACGGCCGTTGCGGGAGCTGGAGGCGCCCTTCTTGTGTGCCATGGCTAGTCAGATCCTCACTTACCGGTGATGCCGGTGACCTCGACGCGGGTCAGCTTCTGGCGGTGACCCTGGCGCTTGTGGTAGCCGGTCTTGTTCTTGAACTTGTGGATGCGGATCTTGGGGCCCTTGGTCTGCTCGACGACCTTGCCGGTCACCGAGAACTTCGCCAGGGCGTCCGCCGCGGAGGTGACGTCATCGCCGTCCACAACGAGGAGCGGCGCCGCGAAGGTGATCTCGGTGTCCGGCTCGCCTTCGAGCTTCTCGACCTCGATGACGTCGCCGACAGCCACCTTGTACTGCTTGCCGCCGGTCTTGACGATCGCGTACATCGGGACGGAAGTCTCCTGCTACTCGACGGGACGGGATCGCGCGCGCCTCGGCTGCACTGATAACGAGCGAGCTGGGCTTCACGCGACAGGGCCCACCGGACGGCGGGCCGCGTATCAGGTTACGTGGCGGTGGACGGCGTGGTCAAACCGGGGTGGGCGTACCGACCTGGAAACGCCGGAACCGCTGCTCAGACGGGCTGCGCAGCGGTTCCGGCGAGGCGTCGGGTCAGCTCTCCTTGACCCCGTCCAGCGGCGGCCCGGCGGGCCGGGAGGCGGCACGGCGGGCCGTGCGGCGACGCGTGGTCACCGCGGGCGCGTTCGGCTCGACGTGGCCGTTGACCGCCTGCTCGGCGACCGGGGCCGGAGTCGAGTCGCTCGGCCGGGTGACCGGCGGGACCTCCACCGGCGCCACCGCGACGGGCGGGGTGACGGGCTCGGGCACCATGGCGGGCTTGGTCACCCGCCGGCGGGTCCGCCCCGTCTTGACGGGCGCCTCGACCGGCGCCGACGGGGTCTCGACCGCGGCGACCGGCGCCGACGGCGTCTCGACGTCCAGCTCCGGCTCGGGCTCGGCAGCGGCCTCGGCGACCGCCGCGGCGGGCTCGGCGACCGGCTCCTCGACGGGCACCTCGGCCACCGCCTCGACCGGGGGCTCCACCGGGGCGGGCTCGGCGGGCGGGGCCGCCTGGGCGGGCTCGGAGACCGGCTCCGCGACCGCCGTGTCCGCGCCCGCGGCAGGGCTCGTCGGCGTGGCGGCGAACTCGTCGCCGTGCTTGACGACCGCACCGGCCTCGCGGCGGGCCCGGCGGCGTTGGCGGCGGTCGCGCTTCGGGGTTTCCGGCGCGGCCTCCTCCTCCACCACGGCGGACACGGGCTCGACCGACGCCGGCTGCTCCGCGATCGCCTCGGGCTCCTCGGTCGGCTCCACGGTCTGCTCGGCCACGGGCTCCGGGGTCTCCGCGTGCTTGGCGCGGCGCGACTTGCGGCCACCGCCCTGCTGCTGCGACGGCTGCTGCTGCTGTTGCTGCTGGCCACCGCCGCCGTTGCCGTGCGCGTGCATCGACTCGGTCGTCACGACCAGGCCGCGCCCGCGGCAGTGCTCGCAGGTCGTCGAGAACGCCTCCAGCAGGCCGGTGCCGACCCGCTTGCGCGTCATCTGCACCAGGCCCAGCGACGTCACCTCCGCCACCTGGTGGCGGGTGCGGTCACGGCCGAGGCACTCGGTCAGCCGGCGCAGCACCAGGTCGCGGTTCGACTCCAGCACCATGTCGATGAAGTCGATCACGATGATGCCGCCGATGTCGCGCAACCTGAGCTGGCGGACGATCTCCTCGGCCGCCTCCAGGTTGTTCCGGGTCACCGTCTCCTCGAGGTTTCCACCCGATCCGGTGAACTTGCCGGTGTTGACGTCGATGACCGTCATCGCCTCGGTGCGGTCGATGACCAGGTAGCCGCCCGAGGGCAGCCAGACCTTGCGGTCCAGCGCCTTGAGCAGCTGCTCGTCGATGCGGTACTCGGTGAACGCGTCGCTGGTGCCCACGTGCTTGCGCAGCCGTTCCTGGAGGTCGGGCGCGACGTGCCGCACGTAGCCGTCGATGGTCTCCCACGCGTCCGAGCCCTGGACGACGAGCGCGGCGAAGTCCTCGGTGAACAGGTCGCGCACGACCTTCACCAGCAGGTCCGGCTCTTCGTACAGCAGCTGCGGGGCCTGGGCCTTGGGCGTGTCGGCCTTGTCCTTGATGACCTGCCACTGCGCCTGCAGGCGGGTGACGTCGCGGGCCAACTCCTCCTCGGCGATGCCCTCCGAGGCGGTGCGGATGATGACGCCCGCGTCCTCGGGGACGACGCGCTTGAGGATGTCCTTGAGGCGCTTGCGCTCGTTGTCGGGCAGCTTGCGGCTGATGCCGGTCGCGCCACCGCCGGGCACGTACACCAGGAAGCGGCCGGGCAGGCTGATCTGGGTGGTCAGCCGGGCGCCCTTGTGGCCGACCGGGTCCTTGGTGACCTGCACCAGCACGCTGTCGCCGGTCGAGAGGGCCTGCTCGATCTTGCGGGCCTTGCCCTCGAGGCCGGCCGCGTCCCAGTCGACCTCGCCCGCGTACAGCACCGCGTTGCGGCCGCGGCCGATGTCGATGAACGCCGCCTCCATCGAGGGCAGCACGTTCTGCACCCGGCCGAGGTAGACGTTGCCGACCAGCGAGCCGGTGCCCGACGAGGTCACGAAGTGCTCGACCAGGACGCCGTCCTCCAGCACGCCGATCTGCGTGCGGTCGCCGCGCTCGCGCACCACCATCGTGCGCTCCACGGCCTCGCGGCGGGCCAGGAACTCGGCCTCGGACAGCACGGGGGCACGGCGGCGACCGGCCTCGCGGCCGTCACGGCGGCGCTGGCGCTTGGCCTCGAGCCGGGTCGACCCGCGGACGCTGCGCACCTCGTTCTGCGCGGCCTCGGAGTCGGCCTTGTCGTCACGGGCGTCGCGGCTGGGCTCGCGGACGTGGACGACCGTGTTCGGCGGGTCGTCCTCGCTCGGCGCGGCCTCTTCGTCGGCGCCGGTCTTGCGGCGACGGCGACGCCGACGGCGGCGGCTGCCGGGGCCCTCGTCCTCGGCCGACGCCTCGTCGGCGGTCTCGGCCTCGGCTTCGACCGCCTCGGCCTGCTCCTCGCCGTTCTCGTCGTCGCCGTTCTCGTCGCCGACGCCCTTGCCGCGACCGCGGCCACGGCGGCCACGACGGCGGCGGCGGCGGCCTTCGCCCTCGTCGCCGGCGTCGTCGGCGGCTGCGTGCTCGTCGGTGTCTTCGTCGGTCTCGTCGAGGTCCTCGTCCCGACTGACCGGGGCTTCCTTGACCACCGGGGTCGGCGGCAGGAACACCGCGGACGGCGGCGCGAACAGCGGCACCAGCGGCGCGACCTCGCGGGCCACCCGCACCGGTTCCTCGGTCTGCTCGTCCACCTCCCCGGTGACGATGTCGTCCCAGTTCAGGAGGCTCTCGGCGACCTTGAGCGCGAGATCGCGGCTCACGCTGGACTGCGCGCCCTTCACCGTCTCACCGAGGTCGGCGAGGGCGGCCACCACGTCCTTGCTGCTCGCGCCGAGCAGCTTGGCCAGCGCGTGCACCCGCAGCTTGGCGGGCAGGTCCGCCAGATCCGGGTGTCCGGGTGTGGCGTTACCCCCGCCGGCGGCGCCGGCAGGCTTTTCCGTGTTCGACAATGCAGCTCCTCCGCCCCCGGGCGCGTCCCAACCGACGCGGCCGCGCAGGGGCCTCTCTTGTCCACTCACCGCCGCGGCTGGCGGCGGGAATCCTTGCCTCGCGCTGTGGCGCGCACCCGTGGGGCACGCGGCACAGCAGGTCCTATAACACTTTCGACGACGCCGTCAGCGCCGCTCCGACACCGCCCGGTCAGACCTCCGCCGCCCTGTCCAGGGCAAGCGGGTCGACCAGGCCGCCTTCATCGTCCAGCCGCCCCTGCGCCATCCGGGTCGCCTTCGCGGGGACCGGCGGAACCAGGTCGGCGACGACTCGGAGCGCACTCAGCACGTCGTCGGGCCTCACGGTAGGGGTTGTCTGCCGTACGACCGTCATGAGTATCCCACACGGCTGTGACAAATCTCGTGCATCGTGTCCGGCGTCGCTCGAATGCGCCTCGACCTCGGCCGACACGATCGCCGGCCGCACGTCCACGATCTTCTTCCCGTCCTTGGTCAGCCGCTCGACCTCGACGGATGCCGAGCCCATCAGCGCGGTCACGGCTTCGGTCAGCTCTTCGGGCGACACGCCGGGCAGCTCGACCCGCCACGCGCTGGCCTCGATCCGCTCGGGCAGCGTGCCGCCGGCGGACTGGACGACCTCCAGCACGTCCAACCCGGGCGGGAGCACGGCGTCCAAGGCGGTCCGCAGCGCCTCCGGGTCGACTTGGTCGACGACGGACACCTCGACGTACTCGGCCTCGCTCGCCACGCCCGTGGGCGCCGCGCCGACCCATGACACCTTCGGGTGAGGGCTGAAGCCCTGGGAATAGGCCATGGGGACGCCTGCCCGACGCAGCGCGCGCTCGAACGTGCGCGCGATGTCACGGTGTGACGTGAACCGCAGCCGACCGCGTTTGGCGTAGCGCAGTCGGAGCTTCTGCACAGGTGCGGCCGACGGGTTGGGCTGCTGCTGGCGGCTCAGTGCTACTCCCCTTGGGTGCCGGGTGGCCCGCGACGGGGTGAGCACCCCGACGGTCCACGCTCCTACTCCACGAGGACGGTACCTTGGACCTGTTCGGCACCGTTGCGCTTGTCTGCTCCGCCCGGTCTGGCTACGGTCCGGCACCAGCACTCCGATCGACGGTTCGCCCTGACGTCGGCTCGACGGCTCCCCCGTCACCGGTCCAGCCTGGAGGTCCCCCGTGCCTCTGCACCGCCGCGCCCAAGCGGTCGCGGTCAGCGCGGCGCTGCTCGCGTCCGGCTGCTTCTCGGTGACCGCGGCCGCGGCCGAGCCCGAGACGCGGGCCGCCGCGGTCGACTGCGTCCAGCCCGGTCCGACGCTGCGCTACCTGGTCGTGTTCGCCCCCGGCACCAGCGCGCCGCTGGCCGACGCCCAGATCACCGCCGCGTGCGGCACGACCGCCCACTACTACCCGCAGATCGCGGTGGCCGTGGCCGTCTCGCCGGACCCCCGGTTCGGGCGGCACATCGGCCCCGACCGGGCGTACAGCGCGCAGGCCGACGGCCTGTCGAAGCGCAACGGCGCACCCGCCAGGCAGAAGAAGAAGGACGACGAGACGGCCGGAGCACGCGCCGCGGGCGGCACGGCGGACCGCACGGCCGAGCAGTGGGACATGGACCTGATCCGGGCGGCCGAGGCGCACGCGGTGAGCACGGGCAGCCGGGACGTGGTGGTGGGCGTGCTCGACTCGGGCATCGACCCGACGCACCCCGACCTGGTCGGCGCGCTGGACCCGGCGCTGTCCGCTGGCTGCACGACCGGCGTGGCGGACCCGTCACCCGCCGCGTGGGCGCCGACGACGTCCGGGCACGGCACGCACGTCGCGGGCACGGTCGCGGCGGCCGACGACGGCCTCGGCACGACGGGGGTGGCGCCGGGCGTGCGGATCGCGTCGGTGAAGGTCGTGGACGACGCCGGGTTCATCTACCCCGAGTACGCGGTGTGCGGGTTCATGTGGGCCGCCGAACGGGGCATGACCATCACCAACAACAGCTACTTCATCGACCCGTGGGTGTTCACCTGCCAGGACGAGCAGGGCCAGTCCGTGGTCTACGAGGCGGTGCGGCGGGCGGTGGACCACGCGTCCGGCCGCGGCGTGCTGACGGTGGCGGCGGCGGGCAACGCGGCGGCCGACCTGACCAAGCCGGGCCGGGACGTCCTGAGCCCGACCAACGCCGCGCCGGAGGACGTCAAGCCGCGGCCGGTGGACAACACGTGCCTGGTGCTGCCGGCGCAGCTGCGCAACGTGGTGGCGGTGTCGTCGGTGGGCGCGGACAAGGTGAAGGCCGGGTACAGCTCCTACGGGCTCGGCGCGGTGGACGTGACCGCGCCCGGCGGCGACCGCAGGCAGGCGCCGGACGACGGGCAGGGCGGGTGCGTGCTGTCGACCGTGCCGGCCGCCGGGTACGACTACTCATGCGGCACGTCGATGGCCGCGCCGCACGTGTCCGGGGTGGCGGCGCTGCTCGCGTCCTCGCACCCCGGCGCCACCCCGCTGGACCTGTCGAAGATGCTCAACGCGCAGGCGGAGACGGTGCCGTGCCCGCCGGACTACGACCTCAACGGCACGGGCGTGCAGGACGCGTTCTGCACGGGCCACTCGGAGTACAACGGCTTCTACGGCCACGGCATGGTCGACGCGCTCGCCGCCGTGCGGGAGTAGGTCAGGCGGAGTACTGGTCCTGGTGGCGGCGCAACGCGCCGGCCAGGTCCGCGCGACCGGCGATGCCGAGCTTGCGGTAGGCGCCGGACAGGTGCAGCTCGACCGTCCGGCGGGTGAGGAACAGGGCTTCGGCGATCTGCCGGTTGGTCAGGCCCTGCGCGGCCATGCCGGCGACGCGGGTCTCCTGCTTCGTCAGCCCGTGCGCGGTGCCGTGCGCGGTGGCCGGCTCGCACGCGCGCAGCTCCGCCGCGGCACGGCGGATCAGCGGCTTGGACTCGCACCGGGCGCTGAGCTCGACGGCCAGCCGCAGGTGCGGGATGGCGCGTTCGGCCTGGCCGCGGCGGCGCAGTCGGGCGCCCAGTTCGAGCAACGCCTCGGCGTGCAGCAGCCGGGCGACCGATCCGGTCAGGTAGTCCACCGCCTTGAGCAACGCCCGGGTGGCGGCTTCGTCGTCGGTGGTGAGCCCGACCGAGACCAGCGCGGCGCCCATGGCCCGGGGCGTGCCCCAGCGCTTGGCGCGGGCGAGGTCCTCGGCGGCCAGCCGGGCGGCGGCCTCACGTCGTCCCAGCGCCAGGTGCGCCCGCACGGCCGAGGACCGCCAGGGCAGGACCGCCGGACTGTCTACTTTGGACGCGGTGAGCCTCCGGCCGCACTCGAGCAGGTCCGCGAGCGCCCCGGCCGGGTCGTCGGTGGCGAGCTTGAGCCTGCCCCGCGCGAACAGCGTCACGTTGTGCTGGAACAGCTCGGGCAGCTCGTCGGCGAAACCGTGGCGCGCCAGCAGGTCCCGGGCCTCGTCGAACCGGCCGAGGTCGACCAGCACCTCCGCCAGCCTGGCCGCGCACAGGATCGCCATGGGGCACACCGCGACCGCGCCGAGCTCGTCGAACAGCCGCAGCTGCCACTTGAGGAACGTCTTGGCGCGCACCAGGTCGCCGCGGGCGAGGAAGTCCATGCCGTGCGCCATCGACACGACGGTGCCCTTGCGCAGGTGGTAGTCGTGCGGCTCGGCCTCGCTGCCGATCATGCGGCGGAACCGCTCGGACAGGTCGGGCGCGTCGGCCATGAAGCACGTGCTGACGGTGAACACGAACGGCTGGACGAACACGTCGACCCGGTCGCCTGCCAACGCCTCGGCCGCGTGCCGGACGGCGTCCTCGGCCGACTCGCCGCGCAACGCGTGCCCGAGCGACAGCAACGCGGAGTGGACCTGCCGCAGCCTCGGCGAGCGCGGCACCTCCGATTCCAGCTCGTCGGTGAACATGCTGGCGCGCAACGCGAGGCCGACGTTGTTGCCCGCGCTGGCCAGGTAGGCGAGGACCCGCAGCTCCCACGACTCGTCGTGCTCCTGCGACGTGAGGCGGGACACCAGTTGCAGGCCGATGGACACCGCCAGCCGGGCTTCCGGTCCGCTGCACAGCCGCAGCAGCATGGTGACGGCCTGCCCGGCGGCGGAGCGGGCGTCGTCGGCGTGCGCCAGCGCGTCCCGGAGCCGGTCCATACCCGCGGCCGGGTCGACCAGGAACGTGATGTGCACGAGTTCGAGCTGCACGGCGAGCCGTTCGTCGGAGGACAGGCGTTCCTCCAGCGCTCGCTCCAGGTAGTCCTGCGCGGCGTCCAGGCGGTCGTCGTAGGTCGCCTCCCGTGCCGCGCGGCGCAGGATCTCCACACCCCACGGGAGCGGCACAGCGCGCGCTCCGCGCAGGTGTTCGGCGATCCGCCGATCGGGCGCGCCCTCGTCCCTCAGCAGCACGGCGGCGCGCGCGTGGTCGGCGGCCCTGGTGGCGACCGGCAGATCGGCCAGCACGGCGTTGCGCAGGTACGCGTGGGCGAAGCCGAGGACGTGGTCGTCGCGGAACACGCACAGCCGCACCAGGCCGTCGATGAGCCGCAGCGCGCGCCGGGGTTCGACGTCCGCCATCGCGGCCAGCCGGCCCACGGTCGCGTCCTCCCCCAGCACGGCCGCCGCGCGCACCACCTCCGACGCGCCCTCGTAACGACCCAGCCGCACCCGCAGCGCCGCGCCGATCTTCGCCGAGCCGAGCGCGTGCACGTCGGCCGCCGTGGCGCCGGGCCGCAACTGCCCGGCCAACGCCCGCAGCAGCTTGGGGTTGCCCCTGGTCACCTCGCGGCAGGCCGCCGCAGGCGCGTCACCGACCAGCGCGGCGACCGCCGGCACGTCCAGGCCGGTCAGCTCGACGTGCTCGTGGTGCGCGGCCACCAGTTCGGGCAGCGTCACCTCGCCGACCGGCGACTGGCCCGTGGTGGCGGCCAGCAGGACCGCCAACGGCCGGTCGGCGACCCGGCGCAGCACGAACGCCAGGCAGCGCAGGGACCAGCTGTCGGACAGGTCGACGTCGTCCACGGCCAGCAGCAGCGGCCCGCGGCCGAGCGCGGCCAGGACCACGCGGTGGAACCAGTCCAGCGGCTCGGCCGGGCCGTCGTGCAGGCCCTGCGCCAGCCTGGTGATCACGCCGCCGCGCAGGTCGCTCTCCAGCCGTGCCCCGGTCGCGGTCGCCACCGTGAAGCCGAGGTCGCGCGCGTCGTCGGCGATGGCGCGCAGCAGGGCCGACTTGCCGATGCCGATCTCACCGGTGACCAGCAGGCTCGTGGTCCGGCCGGCGAGCACGCCGCGCAGCGCCGAGCGGGCGGCGCGCAGTTCGCGGTCCCGGCCGGGCACGGTCGGGTTCGATGCCGTCACCGGAGAGCTCCGATCTGCTGCGGCGCAGCCGGGGCGGTGGATCGCCGACCACCACGGTAGGACGCCTGTCCAGTCCCTTCGGTACCGAAGGATCGCGATGGCGGTCGCGGAATTTCCTTCGGTGCCCTCCGTAGAGACGCGACGCCGGACGTCGAGAAGAATCGAGGCTCGACTTCCCGCGAGCCGATTCGCCGGCCTCGCGAACAATGCGCGCGCCGCGCTCGTCGAATTTCTTCCGGCCGACCGGTGACGGCCTTTCTCAGTGCCACTCCCGCAACGCCCGGCGGAGGATCTTCATCGCGGTGTAGACCCGCGACTTCACGGTGCCCTCCGGTATGCCGAGCACCACCGCCGCCTCACGCACCGTGCGACCGCGCACGTAGGTCTCGTAGATCGCGGCGCGGTGCTCCTCGCCCAGCCTGCCGATCACGTCGTTGAGCACCATGACGGACAGCCGCTGCTCGGTCTGATCCGGCACCTCGACGGTGTCCGGGCTGGTCAGCTCCACCTCGCGGGGTCTGGCCCGCCTCGTGCGCCACCCGTCGATGACGATCCTCCCGGCCACGGTGAGCAGCCAGCCGCGCAGCATCCGCGGGTCGCGGACCAGCGTCTCGGCGTTCTGCCACGCACGGATCAACGTCTCCTGGACCACGTCCTCGGCCCACTGCCGATCACGGTTGGTCAGGCCGAGCACGTGGGCGTACAACCCACCTTTGAACTGCTCGTACAGCGTGGTGACGAGTTCTTCACCGGACCGCTCGCCACCCATTCCGACACTGCCCGCTGAATTCATGGGCAATCGACCTCCCGGAGTTCACGCGCGGCGGGGCGAATGAGACTTCCGCGAAGGTACTACAACTCGGGATCACCGCCGGAGTCACCGGAGATCTATCATGTGATGTAGATCACATGTCTTGATTGAACCTTCAGTGAACCGTCGCACCCGACGTTCGTAGTTCCTCTTCAGAGGGTGTACCACGCCATTAACAGGGGGTGTGCACGTGGTGCTCGCGGTCTCGGGACACGACGTCGGGGTGTGGGAGGTCGCCGCGCTGTCCGGTCGGCTGGCGTACGTGGCGATGTGCCTGGCCGCGTGCTGGGGCGTGCTCACCGCCACCGGCTGGGTCCGCCGGATCACCGGCCGGGCCGCGTTGCGCGCCACGCACCAGGTGCTGGCGACGTTCGCGGTGGTCCTGGCCGTGTCGCACGCGGTGTCGTTCCTGTTGCTGGACAACGGCTCCCTGGCGGCCTACCAGCTGCTCGTGCCGCTCGTCGGCGGCGGCGAGGTGCGGCACGCGCTCGGCGTGGTCGGGCTGGAGCTCATGCTGGCCGCGTCGGTGACGGCCGCGTTGCAGCGCACGGTGTTCTACCGCGACTGGCTGCGCGTGCACCGGCTCGCGTACGTGGGCGTGTGGCTCGGCGCGATGCACGCGTGGCTGGGAGCTTCGGCGAGCGGGCACGTCGCCGTGGTGTGGCTGGGTGGCATAACCGTGCTGATGCCCGCGGTCACGCTGACCGTGCTGCGGTTCCTGCCGCCGCGGGTGCTGGTGCGGATCGGTGTGGTCGAGGCCGATCCGCCGCCACCGCCACCGCCACCGGTCCGGGACGAGCCCGCCGGTGTCCGGGTCGCGGTCGACCACGGGCGGTGCCGGCACTACGCGTTGTGCCAGGCGCAGGCGCCGGGCGTGTTCCGGGTGCTGGACGACGGGCGGCTGCGCTACGCGCGCAACCCGGACGCCGACCAGGCGCCGCAGGTGCGTGCGGCGGCGCGCGTGTGCCCGATGCGCGCGATCCGGGTCGACGCGGCCGAAGCCCGCCCGTGAACTGCCTGCCCGTGAGCCGTCGACCCCAGGCCGTCAGCTCCGGGCCGTCAGCTCCGGGTTGCGCACCGGGGAGCCCTTGCCCACCGGCGAGATCGGCAGCAGCGTCCGCCCCGTCGGCCCGACCTCGATGTCGGTGCCCATCGCGGGGCACACGCCGCAGTCGAAGCACGGCGTCCAGCGGCAGTCGTCCTGCTCGCGCTCGTCCAGCGCGTCCTGCCAGTCCGCCCAGAGCCATTCCTTGTCCAGGCCCGAGTCCAGGTGGTCCCAGGGCAGGACTTCCAGCTCCTCGCGCTCACGCGTGGTGAACCAGGCCAGGTCCACGCCCAACGGCGGCAGCTCGGCCTCGGCCGCCGCGACCCAGCGGTCGTAGGAGAAGTGCTCGGACCAGCCGTCGAACCGGCCGCCCTCGCGCCACACCCGTTCGATCACCAGGCCGATGCGCCGGTCGCCGCGCGAGAGCAGCCCTTCGATCAGCGACGGCTTGCCGTCGTGGTAGCGCATGCCGATGTTGCGGCCGAGCGAGCGGTCGGAGTTCACCGCCTCGCGCAGCAGGCGCAGCCTGTTGTCCACGGTCTCCGGGTCGCACTGCGCGGCCCACTGGAACGGCGTGTGCGGCTTGGGCACGAACCCGCCGATGGAGATCGTGCAGCGGACGTCCTTGCGGCCGGACACCTCGCGGCCCGCGCGGATGACGTTCTTGGCCATCTCGGCGATCTGGACCACGTCGTCGTCGGTCTCGGTGGGCAGACCGCACATGAAGTACAGCTTCACCTGCCGCCAGCCCGCGCCGAACGCCGCGCTGACCGTGCGGATCAGGTCCTCCTCCGACACCATCTTGTTGATCACGCGGCGGAGGCGTTCGCTGCCGCCCTCGGGCGCGAACGTCAGGCCCGAGCGGCGGCCGTTGCGGGACAGCTCGTTGGCCAGGTCGATGTTGAACGCGTCCACCCGGGTCGACGGCAGCGACAGGCTGGTGTTCGTGCCCTCGTAGCGGTCGGCGAGGCCCTTGGTGATCTCGGCGATCTCCGAGTGGTCCGCGCTGGACAGCGACAGCAGGCCGACCTCCTCGAACCCGGTCGCCTCCAGGCCGCGCTGCACCATCGCGCCGATGCCCTCGATCGACCGCTCGCGCACCGGGCGGGTGATCATGCCCGCCTGGCAGAACCGGCAGCCGCGCGTGCAGCCGCGGAAGATCTCCACGCTCATCCGCTCGTGCACGCTCTCCGCGAGCGGCACCAGCGGCTGCTTCGGGTACGGCCACGCGTCGAGGTCCATCGTGGTCCGCTTGAACACCCGGTACGGCACGCGTTCGCGGTTGGGCACCACGCGCTGGATGCGGCCGTCGGGCAGGTACTCGACGTCGTAGAACCGGGGCACGTACACGCCGCCGGTCTCGGCGAGCCTGGTCAGGATCTCGTCCCGACCGCCGGGACGGCCCTCGGCCTTCCACGCGCGGACGATGTCGGTGATCTCCAGGACGGCTTCCTCGCCGTCGCCGAGCACCGCCGCGTCGACGAACGGCGAGATCGGCTCCGGGTTGAACGCCGCGTGCCCGCCCGCCACCACGATGGGGTGGTCCTCGGTGCGGTCGGCGGCGTGGATCGGGATGCCGGCCAGGTCGAGCGCGTTGAGCAGGTTCGTGTAGCCCAGCTCGGTCGCGAAGCTCACCCCGAGCAGGTCGAACGCGCCGACCGGCCGGTGCCCGTCGACGGTGAACTGCGGCACGCCGTGCTCGCGCATCAGCTTCTCGAGGTCGGGCCACACCGCGTAGGTCCGCTCGGCCAGCACGTCCGGCTGCTCGTTGAGGACCTCGTACAGGATCATGACGCCCTGGTTGGGCAGCCCCACCTCGTAGGCGTCCGGGTACATCAACGCCCACCGCACCGCGGCGGCGTCCCAGTCCTTCACGGTGGCGTTGAGTTCCCCGCCGACGTACTGCACCGGCTTGGACACCCTCGGCAGCAGGGGTTCCAGGGCGGGGAAGACCGACTCGACACTCACGCCGACCAGGGTAACGGCAGTGCCCGCACGCGTCAGAACAGCGGTCCGGTGATGGTGAGGCCCAGCTCGGACCCCGGGCCCGCGTACAGGCCGAAGAACATCAACGCGCCGCCCGCGAGGGCCACGTCCTTGTTGAACTGGATCATCTCGACCTGCTTGGTCTGCGGGTCGGTCTCCTTCCAGAAGTTGTGCATGAGGAACGCCGTCGGCAGCAGGAACAGCACCAGCAGCAGCGCGCCGAGATCCGCCCACACGCCCAGGAGCAGCATCAACCCGGCGACGACCATGAGCACGCCGCTGCCGAACGTGGCGGCTTTCGCCGACGGGACGCCCTTGGACGCGGCGTAGCCGGCCATGGCTTCGGTCTGCGTGAGGTGGCCCATCGCGGAGCCGAAGAACAGGAAGACGAACAGGATCCGGCCGATGAGTGCGATGACGTCCATGACGACCTCCGGTACTCGGGGTTCGTCCAGTGTTCAACCAGGTCAGGTCAGCAGCAACTTGCCGAGCCTGCGTGCGGCGACGACCACCCCCACGACCACCATCACCGCGAAGTACGCGACGTGCGTCAACGCGCCCCAGCCGACATAACCCGTGGTCAGCGCCCTCATCAGCTCGATCGCGTGGTAGAGCGGTGTCCACTGGACCACGGTCTGCAACCACCCCGGGTAGACCGACAGCGGGTAGAACGTGGTCGAGAACAGGAACAGCGGCATCACGGCCAGCTGCACGAGGTCGAAGTCCTGCCACGAGCGCAGGTAGGTCGCCGCCGCCATGCCGACCGCCGCGAACGCCAGCGCGACCAGCAGGCACGCGGGCAGCGCCAGCAGCGCCCACGGCGAGCCGATGAGCCCGAACCCGAGCATGACCACGATGAAGCCGGCCGAGTACAGGCCGCCGCGGATGAGGCACCAGGCCGCCTCGCCGAGGGCGATGTCGACCGGGCCGAGCGGGGTGGCCAGCACGGCGTCGTAGGTCTTGGCGTACTTGAACTTGAAGAACAGGTTGAACGTCGCCTCGAACACCGCGCCGTTCATCGCCGAGGCGGCCAGCAGGGCGGGCGCGACGAACACGGCGTACGGCATCGGCCCGCCGGGGCCGTCGACCGTGGTGACCAGCTGGCCCAGGCCGTAGCCGAGGGAGAACAGGAAGAACAGCGGCTCGAAGAAGCCGGAGATCACCGACATCCAGCCACGCCTGCTGACCAGGTACGAGCGTTCGACCAGGACGTGCGCGCGGCCCGCGTACAGGCCGGGCGGCACGACCCGCAGCAGCAGGCCCGCGCCGGTGCGCGGCGTGACCGGCCGGCTGGGCTCGACCAGGTCGGTCGTGGAGGTCTCGTTGGTCATACGGCCAGCCTCCGGTGGAAGTAGCGGCGGCCCAGGACGACGCCGAGCGCGAGCAGGGCCGACAGGTAGGCGACGTGGCCCAGGGCGGGCAGCAGGCGCAGGGTGCCGAACGTCGCGCCGCGGGCCAGCTCGATGCCGTGCCAGACCGGGGTGAGCCAGGCCAGCGGGTGCACCCAGCCGGGCAGTTGGGCCAGTGGGAAGAACGCGCCGGTGAACAGGGTCATCGGCAGCAGCAGGAAGCGGAAGATCGCGTTGAACGAGTCCGGTTTCTCCCTGGTGGCGGAGTAGGCGACCACGGGCGCGCTGAACGCCATGCCCGCCAGCGTGGCGAACGGCACGGCCAGCACCGCCGACGGGCTGATGATCGCGCCCAGGGCCACGGCGATGCCCAGGAACACGGCGGTGCCCGCCGCCAGGCGCAGCGCGATCCACAGCAGCTGGCCGTTGAGCACCTGCGCGGGCGTGACCGGGGTGGACACCGTCGCCAGGTACGTGCGCTGCCACTTGAACGCCGAGAAGACCACCCAGGTGGACTCGAACATGGCGTTCTGCACGGCGGTGACGACCAGCAGGGCGGGCGCGAGGAACACCAGGTACGGGTAGCCGCCGGTGGCCGCGCCCTCCCGCACCTGCGAGCCGAAACCGATGCCCATGGCCAGCAGGAACAGCACGGGTTGCAAGAAGTTCGAGATCACCGTGGCCCGCCAGTTGCGGCGGTACCAGGTCCAGTGGTGCTCCACCGCGATCAGCGCGGCGCGCCACGAGCCGACGACGTGCGCGCTCATCTCAGTCCACCAACGTCCGGCCGGTCAGGCGCAGGAACACGTCCTCCAACGTGCTGCGGCGCACCAGGCTGGACACCGGCCGCACGCCCCGCGCGTGGACCGCGGCCAGCGCCGCGTCGCCGTCGGGGGTGTAGAGCAGGACCCGGTCGGGCAGCACCTCGACCCGTTCGGCCAGGTCACGCACCTCGTCGGCGCTCTGCTCACCCGGCGGGAAGCGCAGCTCGAGCACCTCCTTGGTCGAGTAGCGGCGGATCAGCTCGGACGGCGAGCCCTCGGCCGCGATCCGACCGCCGTCCATCACCACCAGCCGGTCGCACAGCTGCTCGGCCTCGTCCATGTAGTGCGTGGTGATGATCAGCGTGACGCCGGACTGCTTGAGCCGGAACAGCCGGTCCCACAGCAGGTGGCGCGCCTGCGGGTCCAGGCCCGTGGTCGGCTCGTCGAGCAGCAGCAGGTCGGGGTCGTTGACCAGGGAGCGGGCGATGGTGAGCCGCCGCTTCATGCCGCCCGACAGCGGCTCCACCTCGGCGTCGGCGCGGTCGGTGAGCTGGGCGAAGTCCATCAGCTCGACGGCGCGCTCGCGCACCGCGGCCCGGGACAGGCCGAAGTAGCGGCCGTAGACCTGGAGGTTCTGCCGGACGGTGAGCTCGGTGTCGAGGTTGTCCTGCTGCGGCACGACGCCGATGCGGGCGCGGATCCTCGGGCCGTCGGTGTCCGGGTCCAGGCCCAGCACCCGCAGGTCGCCACCGGTGCGGGGTGACACGCACGACACCATCCGCATGGTCGAGGACTTGCCCGCGCCGTTGGGGCCGAGGAAGCCGAACGCCTCGCCCTTGCTCACCTCGACGTCGATGCCCCGGACGGCTTCGAAGGAGCCGAAGTGCTTGGTCAGGCCGTTGGCGTGGACGAGGGTGGGGGTCACGTTCGTCACGTTAGCGGCGGGGTCCGACATTCTCGGAACCGTTTTAGGGTGGCGCCGTGGACATCGAGCTGAGTTGGCCGGTGGCGGCCGACGAACGACTTCGGTCCGAGGTGCACGAGGTGCTGCACGCCGTGGTGGCCGCCGGTGGCGCCATCGGCTGGCGCGAACCGCCGGGGCGCGCGGAGACCGACGCGTGGCTGGACAGCGTGCTCGCGTCGCCTTCCGACGGTGCGCTCGTCGTGGCGCGGGTGGACGGCGTGCTGCGCGGCACGGCGACGTGGCGGCGGTCCGAGAGCGAGGTGTTCGAGCACATGGCCGAGGTGCGGCGGGTCACCGCGCACCCGGCGGCACGTGGGCTCGGGCTGGGCGCGCGGCTCCTCGGCGCGGTCGTCGAGCACGCGCGTGCGGCGGGGTTGGAGATGCTGACGCTCGGCGTGCGCGGGAACAACCACGGCGCGATCCAGCTGTACGAGAGCCTGGGCTTCCGCGAGTGGGGCCGCCTGCCGAACGTGATCGCGGTGGGGGACTTCCGGTTCGACGACGTGCGCATGTACTTGCCGCTGGGCCACCGCGAGGGCGTCGTGCTGCACGGCTCGGCCGCGGGTGGTCTCGGCTCGTCACCGGTGCGTGCCGCGGTCGGCGGTTAGTCCCGACACACCGACGGCCCGGACACCGCTGGGGCGTCCGGGCCGTCGGCACGGGTCAGCTCAGAGGTTCGGGAACCAGAGCTTGATCTCGCGCTCGGCCGACTCCGGCGAGTCCGAGCCGTGGACCAGGTTGAACTGGACCTCCAGGCCGAAGTCGCCGCGGATCGTGCCGGGGGTGGCCTTCTCGACCGGGTCGGTGCCGCCGGCCAGCTGGCGGAACGCCGCGATCGCCCGCGTGCCCTCCACCACCATGGCGACCAGCGGGCCGCCGGTGATGAACTCGACCAGGTCGGCGAAGAACGGCTTGCCGTCGTGCTCGGCGTAGTGCTGCTCGGCGGTCGCGCGGTCCACGGTGCGCAGTTCCAGCGCGGCCAGGTGCAGGCCCTTGCGCTCGATGCGGGAGATGACCTCGCCGACCAGGCCGCGGCTGACGCCGTCGGGCTTGACCAGGACCAGGGTGCGCTCGCTCACGGCGGTCGGTACTCCTTCGTGCGGGATTGTGCAACTCGGTCAAGGGTAGCCGGAGCTGCGATAGTGCCGGTCGTGGCCACCGACAAGCCCCGCCTGGGCACCGCCCTCACCGGAGCCGCCGTGCTGTTCGTGCTGCTGCGGCTGCTCGCGGTGTCGCACCACGACCGTCGGGCTGTCAGCTCTGGTGGATCAGCCGGTCCGGCGCCGACCCGGTGCTGAGCCAGGTCCTGGCCAGCTTGGTGGCCGCGGCGCGGAACACGCCATCGCGGTTGCCGTCGTCGGGCGAGATCACCTCCGACCGCTTGTCCAGCACGAGGTAGCGGTCCGCGCCGCCGTCGGTGTGGAACCGGTAGCGCGCCTCGGCTTCGGTTTCGCTTTCCTTGTCCAGGTACACGAGCATCGCCAACGCGATCACCTCCAAGGCCTGCTGTAGTCCTCATCGGACGCGGGTGGGATCCGGGTCTCCCACCGCGACACTTCGTTGGCCGCCGCGTGAGCGTCCTTGTACGAGGCGTTCGGGTTCTGCTGCCAGTATCGCGCCTCGGCGAGCTCGTGTTCGAGCAGGGCGATGTCCGATGGTTGCGCCCGCCCTGATCGCAACCTCAGCCACGCCTCCGCCATGTCGGGGTTGGGGTCGAGGCGAGCCATCACCGTGCCGCCGTCGACGCCTTCCAACGGGTGCAGGGCCTCGAACACGTGGTTCTTGATCTGCTCGATCTCGGCACGGTCGATGCGGTCGTAGGCGCGCAGGGACCCGTCGTCCACCGGTCGCGCGCCGCGATGCCCGAGCGGACGCTGGTCAAGGCTTACCCGCGGGGCTGCTACTGCCCCTCCGGCAAGTACCGCGGGTGGTGCGTGCCCGATTGCGGCGCGGACGAGATCGCGCCGTGGATGCGCCTCTACGACGGCATCCACGCTTCCCGGTTCACCGATCGGCGCAGCCACCGGTGACGGTTCGGCGGTGAGGTGCTCGGCGCACGGGGCCCGCGCGCCGAGCACCTCGCCGGACTAGCGGGTCAGGATGGTCACCGAGCGCGCGGGCACGGTGATCGAACCGTTGGCGATGGTGGCCTTGTCGGTGGCCAGGGGGTGGTTCTGCCAGTCGCCCGGCACGGAGAGGGACTTGGTGGTCGGGTAGGGGTTGATGATCACCAGGAGGCCGTTCAGGGACGGGTCGGTGTCCGGGCCCGCCGTGTCGTCCAAGAGCGCCGCGACGATGCCCGGCTCGGCGGTCGGGAACGACAGCTTCTGCTGCACGAGTGCCGCGTCGTTCAAGGTGAACAGCGGCGAAGACTTGCGGATGCGGAGGAGTTCCAGGGTGTTGTCCACCGCCGCACGCATGTCATCCGAAGACGGCTTCAGCGCGGTGTCGGCCAGGAGCGGGGCGGCGTAGGGCCACTTGTCCTCGTTGTCCGCGGCCGGTGGGAGGCCGCGGCCGAAGCCGTTGTCCCGCAACGACGGGTCGTAGCGGTTGAACCAGTCGCCGGAGTCGTAGCTGTTGCGGTCCAACGACTTGGAGCGCAGGAACTCCGCGCCGGCGTGCATGAACGGTTGGCCTTGGCCCAGCAGGACCGGGGCGAGGGCCACCTTCTGCATCCGCACGCGGTCGGCCATGGACGTGCCCGCGGGCAGCTTGAACGCCTGCGAGTCGAACAACGACTCGTTGTCGTGCGCGTCCACGTACGTGATCACGTCGGCCGGCGCGCCCGTGTACCCGGCGGGTGAGCCGTTGTACGTCACATCACGCCCCGAGACCACCCCACCACCAGTGGACTGGAACCGGTAGGACGCCATGTTGCCCGCCATGCCCAGCTTCACCAGGTCGGTGTAGTTGGCCAGCCGCGCGGTCACGTCGCCGTTGGCCGGGGAACCGTTCGGGTCGCCCGCGAGCCCGGACGCCAGCCCCTGCACGCGCGGGTCGGCGTCGAACGGCCCGCCGCCGCGCACCGCGTCGCGCAGCCGGTCGCTGAACGTGCCGATGCCCGTCCCTGCCAGGTTCGCCTGCGTGGCCTGCTCGAACCGGGCGTTGCCGGCGACCTCGCCGAAGTCCCAGCCCTCGCCGTAGATCCGGATCTTGCGCCCGTCCACGCCGTCGCGCTCGACGGTCAACTCGTCCAGCGCCGCCCGCACGGCCAGGACGTTCGCCTTCGGGTGGTGCCCCATCAGGTCGAACCGGAACCCGTCCACCTTGTACAGCCGGGCCCAGCGCACGACCGAGTCCACGACGAGCTTGCCCATCATGGCGTTCTCGGTCGCGGTGTTGGCGCAGCACGTCGAATTGGCCACGGCGCCGTCGAGGTCGAGCCGCTGGTAGTACCCCGGCACCACCTTGTCCAGCACGGACGTCGGCGCGTCACCGGCGGCGGCCGTGTGGTTGTAGACCACGTCCACCACCACGCGGTTCCCGTTGTCGTGCAACGACTTCACCATCTCGCGGTACTGCTTGGAGCGCGCCCACCCGGTCTGCGCGTCGTCCGTGGCGTAAGAGCCCTCGGGCACGTCGTAGTGGTACGGGTCGTAGCCCCAGTTGAAGCCGTCCTTCGCAGCGACACCGGCCAGGCACGCCTGCTGCTGCGGCGAGTCCGCGGGCAACGACGCCAGGTCGCACGCCGGCCGCTGCTGGTCCGAGCGCTTCTCCGGGATGGTGGCGATGTCGAACGTCGGCAGCAGGTGCACGGTGTCCAGCCCCGCCGCCGCCAGCTCGCGCAGGTGCGCCATGCCGACCGACGACGAGTGCGTGAACGCCTTGTACGTGCCGCGGTCGGACTCCGGGACGGACGTGTCGCCGATCGAGAAGTCCCGCACGTGCAGCTCGGTGATGCCGTGCTCGGTCGGGTCGCCGTCCAGGCCGCGGGCCACGTGCCCGGCCCAGTCGGCGGGCATGGTGCGCGCGTCGCCGAGGTCGGCGAACTGCGAGTGCGTCGAGTTCACCGCCAACGCCACCGAGTACGGGTCGGTCACGGTCACCGTGCGCCCGGCGACGGTCACCTCGAACAGGTAGAACTTGTCCCGCCACGCGCCGGACGCCGACCACGAGCCGGACGCGTCGTCCCGCGCCAGGTCCACCGTCGTCACCGGGCTACCGGGCTGGTCGGAGACCCGGAGCTTCACCGAGGACGCCGTGGGCGCCCACAACCGCGCGGTCACGCGGTCGCCGTCGAACGTCGGCCCGTAGGTCAGCGCGGACGCGGCGGCGGCGAACCGGTCGTCCAGCACGCCGGCGATCTGCACGCCCGTGCGGTGCCGCAGGCCGCCGTTCGAGTCGACGTGCACGGCGGACAGCTTGCCGCGCAACGCCTCGTCCAGCCGCTCGCCGTCGCGCACCCGGAACACCGGCTTGCCCCGCAGGTGCGGGAACTTCGCGGGCACGGCGTCCGACGACGGCTCCAGCCGCAGCACCTTGCCGTCGTGCTCCAGCCGGTAGCCGTCCGACGGCACCACGGGCACGTCCCACACGACCAGGTCCTTCGACACCCAGATCGCCTTGGCCTTGGTCAGGTCGTCGTCCACGCCCTCGCCACCGGACGGCGGCAGCACGTAGGAGATGGACCCGTCCGCCTTGGTGGAGCCGGAGACGTACCAGACCTCGTACCCGGTGCCCGTGACGTCGAGGAACTGGTCCGGCCCCGGGTCCTTGGCGTCACCGCGGTGGATGATGTTGTTCAGCCCGGCCGCGCCCGGTTCCAGCGCGACGGACCAGTACACGCCGAACCCGTCGGTCCCGTCCGGCACGCGGGACTGGTTCCAGCCCGGGCTCGGCTCCAGCGATCCCGTCCAGTGGTAGAGCGTCCAGTCGGTGTAGTCGCCGTCAGGCCGGTTGTAGTGGATCACCGCCCGGTTCTGGGCGGCCGCCAGGCTCGCGTGGACCTTGTCGCCGTTCACCCACGCACGTCCCGCCGTGCGACCGGTCGCCTCGACCGTGCCGCCGCGGACCACGGAGAAGTCGACGGGCGCGGTCGCCGGCACGGTCGCCACTCCCCCGCTGAACGGGTAGTCGACCCCGCCCGCGCGCACCACGAGCCCCGCCGCGTCACCGGTGTGCGTGATGACGGCTTGGCCGGTCGCGGCGACCTCGCTGGCGTGCACCGCGGCCTGGCCCTGCTCGAGCCACACCTGCGGGGTCGCGCTCGGGTCGATGAACCGGTCGCCGTCGGTGTCCTTCTCGTCGCCGCGGTGGGCGATGACGCCGACCGACCGCGCGCCGGGCTTGAGCTTGACCCACGCGAACCGGCCGTAGGGCGTCTCGCCCGCGAACGGCAGCGGCGCGTCCCACGTCGGCGCGTTCTCGACGTCGCCCCACGCGTGCAGGCCCCACCCGTCGTAGTCGCCGGCCGGGCGGTTGTAGTGCACCACCAGCCAGTCGGACGTCACGGCGGTCGGCGGCTCGACCGCGGGCGCGGCCACCAGGCCGACCTTCGCGCCGTCCGCGCCCAACGCGCCCTTGGCGTCCTTGGCGACCACGCGCAGCTCGACGTCCTTGCCCACGGCCGCGCCCGGCAGCGCCGCCAGGTCGGCGAACACCCGGTACGGCGCGGCGTCGTCGGTGCCGAGCAGCTGCCAGTCGCGCTCGCCCTCGACCCGTGCGGCGAACGTGGCCTGCGCGTACGGCGAGGTGACGCCGTCGGCGCGCAGCTCGACCCGGTCGTCCAGCACGGTGCCGGTCGCCGGCACGGCCAACGCGGGCGTCGGCGCGGCGGACGGGATCTTGCCGGTGGACTTGAGCACCAGGGCGGACAACGCGG
Source organism: Actinosynnema sp. NPDC049800 (assembly GCF_040656635.1). Lineage (NCBI taxonomy): Bacteria > Bacillati > Actinomycetota > Actinomycetes > Pseudonocardiales > Pseudonocardiaceae > Actinosynnema > Actinosynnema sp. NPDC049800. Next base: position 139,719 of record NZ_JBFAMT010000012.1, read on the forward strand.
GCACGGTCACGGTGACCTTGCCGCCCTCGGCGTTGACCTGCGAGCCGGCGGCGGGCCAGATCGGGCGGTAGCCCCGGCCCGACGCGGGCACCTCGACGGTCGCGGGCGCGGTGCCGGCGTTGGCCACGACCAGGTGCTCGACCTGCTGGGTGCGGCCCGTGCGGCTGAACGCGAGCACGTCGCCCTGGACGAGCCGGAGCTCCTGGTTGCCCTTACGCCACACCGGGTCGCGGTCGACGAAGTCCGCCAGGTCGCGCAGCTGCCGGTACAGCGGGTGGTCGGTGCGGAAGTTGTCCACCGCGCCGGTGCGGTCGCTGCCGACCAGGTCCTCGGTGGCGTACTCGGGCGTCTTCGAGGCGAACATGTCCTGACGGGCCAGCTTGTCGCCGCCCGTGCCCGCGAAGCCCTGCTCGTCGCCGTAGTAGACGACCGGGTTGCCGCGCCACAGGTACATCAGGGCGTTGCCGAGTTCGAGCCGGTCCAGCAGCTCGGCCTCGGAGATGCCCGGACGGCCGTCCCGGACCATCCACGCGATGCGGCCCATGTCGTGGTTGCCGAGGAACGTCGGCAGCGAGGAGGCGTTGGAGTCCGCGTCGGTGTAGCGGTCGTCCTCGACGAGCACCTCGCCGAGCCGGGCCGCGCCCTGGCCGGACAGGAACCTGGCCGCGCCGCTCTGGAACGGGAAGTCCAGCGTGGCCTGCATCCGGCCGGTGGTCGTGTAGCGGGAGGTGAGGGCCGGGTTGGCGTCGAACACCTCGCCGAAGACGAAGAAGTCCTTCTTGCCGCGCATCGCCGCGTACTGCTTCACGTGCGGCGCGAGGGCCTGCCAGAACTCCATGTTGACGTGCTTGACCGTGTCGACCCGGTAGCCGTCGATGCCCAGCGTGTCGATCCAGCTGGTGAAGATCCGCTTCATGCCCTTGACGACCGTCGGGTGCTCGGTCATCAGGTCGTCGAGGCCGAAGAAGTCGCCGTACTCGTTGGACTCGCCGCTGAACGTCGAGTCGCCGCGGTTGTGGTAGAGCTGCGGGTCGTTGAGCCAGGCCGGGGTCTTCTCGCCCTTGACCACCGGCGTGTACGGCGCGGTGAGCTTCGGGAAGTCCTCCTGGCCCGCGATCTCCGCGATGTCGACCGGGTTGCCCTGCTCGTCCAGGTACGGCTGCGCGCCGGTGCTGACGTAGTCGTACTCGCCCTCGGCGTAGTCGATCAGGTCGGCCGTGTGGTTGGCGACGATGTCGAAGAACACCTTGATGCCGCGGCGGTGCGCGTCCTGGATGAGCCGCCGCATGTCGTTGGTCGTGCCGAAGTGCGGGTCGAGCCTGGTGAAGTCGGTGGTCCAGTAGCCGTGGTAGCCGGCCGAGACGTCGTCGCCGGAGCCCTGCACCCACCGGTTGGCGAACATGGGCGTCATCCAGATCGCGGTGACGCCCAGGTCGTCCAGGTAGTCGATCTTGTCGCGCAGGCCCTTGAGGTCGCCGCCGTGGTAGAAGCCCTTGTCAGCGGGGTCGTAGCCGCTCTTGAGGCGGTCGGTCTCGGCCGTGCCGCCGCGGTCGTTGCGCGGGTCGCCGTTGGCGAACCGGTCGGGCATCACGAAGTAGAACCGCTCGCCGGTCAGGTCGGCCCGGAGCGCGTCCTTGGCCAACGCCCGGTCACCGTCCCGGGCGCCGGGCGCGAGGTCGGTGACGGCGCCGACCGCGAGCCTCTGCCCCACTTCGGGCGCGGCGCCGGTGGGTGGTGGCACGAACGGCACAACGGCCAGGGCGATGAGCGCGGCGACGGCCCGACGCATCGCGACCTCCTTGTCGCAAATTCTTGCAACCCCGCCCCGGCGGAGCGCCGGGACGGGGTGCACGAAACCACGACAATCACGGCCGGACAAGGCCCAGACGGCTGCAAGTCCTTGCAGATACTTGCACTAGTCGAGCAGGCTGGTCACCTTTCCGCCGAAGTCCTTGAGCCCGCCGCCGAAGTCCTTGGCGGCTTCCCACCCGGCGTCGAGGACGTCACCTCCCTTGTCCAGCAGGTAACCGCCCGCGTCGAGGAGGTGCGGCGTCGCCCACTCGACCGCGGTACTCGCGCCGAACGCCGCGACAGCGCCGATGGCGATCGGCACGATCACCGGCGCACCCGGCGCGATGACGAGCGCGACCGCGGCGCCCGCCGCCAGCCCGGCCCCGTTGGACAGCACCACCTTGGTCACGTTCTCGGCGCTCGGGTCCTGCCAGATCTCGTACGCGGTCAGCCCCGTCGACACGACGAGGCCCGCGATGGGCAGGGCCTTCACGATGGGCGGCGCGCCCCGCAGGAACGGCAGCCGGTTCTCCAGGTAACCGAAGGTCTCGGCGGCGGCGAACCGGCCGTTGCGCGCCAGTTTCAGCAGCACCGAGGTCCGCCGCGCGCCGTCGCCGCCCCACTTGCCGGCGAAATCGCGCTCGGCCGTCGCCTGGGCCAGGTCGGCGTCCACCTTGGCGAGCGCCGCGTTCGTCCGCAGGAACGGCGCGGCGTGCGGATCGGCGAGCACACCGGCGGCGTGCGTCCTGTGCCAGTCGGCCCGGCCCGTGAGCCTGATGACCGACTGCCTCATCGTGAACAGCTTCTTGGCCAGCACGGCGGCGTACGCGCCCACGGCGACGTCGGCCAACGTGGTCCAGTCGGTGACCTTGTCCCGCAGCACCTGCAACAACGTCGCGTTGGCGTCGGATTCCAGGGCACGGGCCTCCGCGACCGTGCACGCGCACTCGACGTACGCCTTGCACTGCGCCTCGTAGGTGGCGAACGCCCGGATGCTCGCCGACTCCTCCGCGGTGGGGCACCGGTCCTCCGGCGCCTTGAGCGGTCCCGGTGGCGGTGCGACGGGTTCGAGGATGGCCGTGCCGACGACCGCCAGGTTCGCCGCCCTCGCCACCTCCAACGCCTGTCCCATCCGCGAGCGGACGGTGTCGAGGTCGTCTGCGTGCGCATCCATCGCCTCCGCCGATCCGGCGAAGGTGTCCGACAACTCGTCCACCGTCGGCACGGTCCGGCCCATCCGGGCGCGGAAGTCGTCCGCGGCCGCACCGGTCCACTCCGACTCGGATCGCGTGACGACACCGCGTGCCTCCGTCGCCGCGGCCTCGACTGCCCGCGCCATGCCCCGCAACCACTCCGCGCCGGCCCGCAGGCTCGCCGGTTCCCCCTGCACGTGCGTTTCGATCGGCATCCGTCCCCCTCAGTGTCCGAACGTCTGGTCCTGGTCGGTCGTGACGTAGGTCTTGGCGCTGTCCGACACCGCGTCGCCCGCCGACGTGAACGCGGCCACCACCTCGACCACGGACTCGCACAGCACCGCGAACGCCGCGTGCACGGCGTCGGTGACGGCACCCGCCCGCAGTGCGGGGATCTCGGCGCCCGAGTTGTCGAGCGCGTCCCCACTGGCGCGCAGCGTGGACGCGAGCCGCTCCAGCGCCGCCGGTCCCGCCTCGAACCCGACCATCAGGCCACCTCCGGCAGCGGCTCGTCCCACAGCACGACGTCCGCGCCCGCGTGGTAGCGCACCTCGTGCAGCCCGTCGCCCGAGATGGCGACCCACCCCTGGCGCTCGCCGCAGCACGCGGTCAGCGCCTCCTTCGACGTGTAGACCAGCAATGCGAGCCGGTCGTCCACGAGCGTGCGCAACTCGACGCCGACACCACCGGCGGGCAGCGACGCGGCGGGCAGGTAGAGCACCCGGCCCTCGCCGTACTCCGGCCCGAGCACCGCCGGCGCGACGGCCACGTTCAGCTGATCAGACGGCATGACGAACTCTCCCCTCCACGGGATACTGCGGACGATGTTGATCGGGGCCCCGCACCGAGTATGTGGCGAAAGCCGACCCATCCCAGCAGGAAAGCGCTGGTCAGCGGGGTGGTGGCGGTGGACAACATTGTCCGCGGACAACAGGGGGGACACGTGGGCAGGCCCGGCCGTCCGCAGGGGGACCTGCGAGGGGCCACGCGCGCGCACAACGAGCTCGCGGGCTTCCTGCGCGCGATGACCGCAGAGGCCACGGTCCGCGACCTGGCCGCGCGGTACCGCACCGGCAAGACGCTATGGAGCCAGTACCGGTCCGGCAGCCGGATCGTGCCGCTGCACCTGCTCGAACGGGTGGTGACCGACCGGATCACCGACCAGCGGGGCCGGGAGATCGCCCTGGCCCGCGCGCGGGTGCTGCACGAGCAGGCAGAGGCGTCGACGCCGGAACCGGCCGCGCCGCAGGCACCTGCCGACACCGCGGACAACGCGCTGACCAGCGCGGACAACAACGTGGCCAATGCGGACAACCTGAGGTGGCGCTGGTGGCCGCTGGTGGCGGCGTGCCTCGTCCTCGTCGTCACGGTGGCGGTGGTGCTGTGGTCCGCTGTCGCCGACGAACCGCGCGACCAGGCCGGAGGGCCGGACGCGGCACCTCACGTGCCGGACGGTCTCTACGCGTTGTCCGCCGACCGCGGGTCGGTGCTGTGGTGGGACGACGAGGCAGGCGAGTGGCTCACCGTGGGCGGACCGACGGAGAGCCTGACCGCCGGGCGCGCGGGCGTGTTCGGGGTCGAACCGGCGTCCGGGCGCCTCTACCGCTACCAGGGCAAGCCGAACGCCTGGGAACCCATCGGCGAGCGTGCCGCGGAACTGGCGGTGGACGGCCACTACCTCTACCGGCTGTCCCCCGAGCGCGACCTGGTGTGGCAGTGGGCACCCGACGCCTCGACCTGGAAGGTGGTCGGCGCCTCCGCCGGCCACCTCTACGCCGGCGGCGACACGATGTACGCGACCGACCCGGTGCGGCACACCATCGTGCGCTACAACGGCCGTCCGGGTAACTGGTCGCAGATCGGCGCCGCCAACGGCCCGCAGGACACCTACGCGGTGGGCCCGGACCGGCTGTACCGCAGGTCCGCAGAGGACGGCGCGGTGTGGGAGTGGTCGAACGCCACCGGGTCGTGGACGCGGATCGGCGGGCCGACGCGCTCGATCCACGCCGGTGGCGCGGGGTTGTTCGCCCTCGACGCGACGACCGGAGCGATCCTCCGCTACGAGGGTGACCCGGACGCGTGGCCGCGCTTCGGTGAGCCCGCGGTGGACGTGGTCGTCACCGACGACGAGGTCTACCGCCTGGCACCGGACCGTTCGGTGGTGTCCCGGTGGAGCGCCCGCACCGGGGAGTGGACGGACCTGGCGGGCCCGGCCGCGGAGATCGCCGCGACCGGGTGAGCCGGCGTCACTCCTGGTACAGCCAGATCCAGTTGCCCGACGGGTCCTTCACCGCCGAGTTGCGCGGCATGCCGACCGAGTCGCGCGGTGCGACGACCTCCACGCCGCCCGCCGCGACGGCACGCGCGTGGTAGGCGTCCAGGTCGGGCACGAGCAGGCCGAACGTGCTCGGCCCGAGCCGGTCGGTGTCCGCGCGGTCCTCCAGCAGGTGCACCAGGAAGAACCCGTCCTCGCCGTACTCGCCGAACACGAACGACGAGTAGTCGTCGTCCTCGGCCCGCCTGGTCACCTCGTACCGCAGGTCGAACGCGGTCTGGTAGAACTCGACGGCCTTCGCCGCGTCGTCCACGGCGATCTTGATCTGAACCGGGCGCACGCCCGTGCCGGGGGTGGACACGGTGATCCCCTCCTCCAGGTAGCGGCCTACGTCGCCGAGCCGGGCGGCGAGGACGTCGCGCTGCCGTTCCAGCCGCTTGCGGTGGCCGGTCAGCACCTCGTCCACGTCACCGCCGTCGACCACCCGCCGGATCTCCTCGATCGGCAGGTCCAGGCAGCGCAGCGCCAGGATCAGCCGGGCGCGGCGCACCTGCTCGCGCCGGTAGCGCCGGTAGCCCGACGCCGGGTCGACGACGTCGGGCGTGAGCAGCCCGACGTCGTCGTAGTGCCGCAGCGCGTGCACGGTCAGCCCGCTGAGGTGGGCGAACCGCCCGATGGTCATCGGCTCGTCCGTCACACCACCACTGTGAGCCCTCGGGTCACCCGAGGGTCAACGGCGGGGCTGGAGGGTCTTGCTCCACAGCGACGCGCCCTTGATGTCGCGCAGCCACACGGTCAGCTCGCCGTCCCGCGACACCTCGACCTCGCCGAAGTGCTGGAAACCGTCCAACGGGGTGGTGTTCGCGGCCGGTGGGGCGTTCACGAACACCGCTTCCGGGCCGAACGTCGGGTCCAGCGCGTTCGGGCCGAACGCACCGGCGTTCAGCGGGCCGGACACGAACTCCCAGAACGGGTCGAAGTCCTGGAACGTCGCGCGCTCCGGTGAGTAGTGGTGCGCGGCCGTGTAGTGCACGTCCGCCGTCAGCCAGACGGTGTTGCGCACCCGCCGCCGCTTCAGCTCGCCCAGCACCCACGCCAGCTCGTGCTCACGCCCGCCCGGCGCGCCCGGCAGGCCGTTGGCGACGCCCTCGATGTCCGTGCCGTCGGGCACGGTGAGGCCGATCGGCAGGTCGGCCGCGATGATCTTCCAGGTGGCCCGGCTCCGGTCGAGCGAGTCCACCAGCCAGCGGGCCTGCCGCTCGCCCAGGACGACGCCGGCGCCGTCGCGCGGCGAGGTGTTCGCGTCCTTGTACGACCGCATGTCCAGCACGAACACCTCGACGTGCGCGCCGTGGCGGAACTTCCGGTACACCCGGCCGTCCACCGCCTGCCGGGGGTCGATCGGCTGCCACTCGTGGAACGCCTGGAACGCGCGTGCGGCCAGCACGTCCACCCGCTTCTCGGTGTAGGCCGGCGAGGTCAGGATCTCGCCCGGGTACCAGTTGTTGGTCACCTCGTGGTCGTCCCACTGCACGATCATCGGCACCTGCGAGGCGAACGCCCGGTACTGCGGGTCGAGCAGGTTGTAGGCGAACTGGCCCCGGTACTCGTCCAGCGTCTCGGCGACCTTCAGCTTCTCCGGGGTGACGACGTTGCGCCACACCCGCCCGTCGGGCAGCGCCACCGACTCCGCCAGCGGACCGTCCGCGTACACCGTGTCACCGCTGTTGATGAAGAAGTCGGGCCGGCGGGCGGCCATCGCGCCGAAGATCGGCATGCCGCCCAGGTCCGGGTTGCTGCCCCAGCCCTGGCCGGCCACGTCACCGGACCAGACGAATCGCACGTCGTCACGGCCGTGGGGCGCGGTGCGGAAGCTGCCCGTGACGGCTTCGCTGCGCGTGCGGCCGTCGAGGTCCTCGGCGACCACGCGGTAGTGCACCTCGCGCCCGTTCGGCAGGCCGCGCAGCCGCACCCGGCCCGTGCCGCCGGTCTCGGGCGTCAGCAACGGCCCGCGCACGGTCCGCGCGTGGCGGAACGACGGGTCCGGGGACACCTGCACCAGCATCCGCGACGGCCGGTCGGCCCGCGTCCACACCAGGCCGCCGTCGAACGTCACGTCACCGGACTGCACGCCGTGCGTGAGGACGGGCCGGTCACCACCCCGCGCCAACGCCACACCGCCGGGCACGAGCGCCGCGGCCGTACCGATCGCACCGGCGCGCAGCAGCGTCCGCCGGTTCACCACACCATCGCTCATGCGCGGGTTTGTAACCGGTGAAGCCGAATTCCGGGTGAACGGGAACCGTCGCTCACCGGTTCAGCGCACGGCGGAGCACTACGACTTGCTCCCCGAGTTCCCACTACACCTGCCGGGTGTGCTCGACCCAGGACCGGGTCACGCCGGCCACCCAGACCGGCTCGGACCACACGGACAGGTGAAGCGTGCAACCCAGGACAACCCGAACCGCATTTCTCCCGTTAGCCGGATAAAACGGCCGGCCCCGGCGGCGACCACCGCTCCCGACCCCGACCCGACCGACAAGTCGAACCCGACCGCCCGACCGCCAACTCGAACCCGACCGCCCGACCACGGCTCAGCCGCGCCGCCGAGCCACCGCTCAGCCCTGCTGCTGGCTGGGCAGCCGACCCTCGGCCATGCGCTTGGCCACGTCACGCCGAAGCCACAGGAGGTACACCCAGACCAGGCTGAACACCACACCGATGCCGCCGAGCGCGGTCAGGGCGAACCACGACGCCACCATCACCACGTGGATCGCCGCGATCACGTACACGGCCCACGGGCGCTTCAGCAGCGCGCACGTCCCGATCAGCGCGACGATCAGCCCGAGCACCAGGTACCCGACCCCGGTGCCGACGCCGCCGCTCAGCTTCGCCACCACCGGCAGGGCCAAGGCGACGACAATCACCTCGAGGATCAGCGTGCCGGCCATGATGCCGCGGAAGGACTTCATCGGGTCCTTCTTGGGCGCGGGCGCAGGCTGCGCGGCGGGGGAGGTCACGAGGGCTCCTTGCCGAACAGCGCACGCGCGTCGCCCGCCGTGACGACCGAGCCGGTCACCACGACGCCGCCGCCGGACACGACGTCGCCGTCGTCGCTCTCCTCGGCCAGCCGCACGGCCTCCTCGATCGCGTCGTCGAGGTGCGGCCGGACGACCAGCCGGTCGTCGCCGAAGATCGGGATCGCGATCCCGGCGAGCAGGTCGGGGTCCATGGCCCGCGGCGAGGAGTTCGCGGTCACGACGAGCTCCTGGACGACCGGTTCGAGGGCGGTGAGGATGCCGACGGCGTCCTTCTCCTGCATCACGCCGACCACGGCGACCAGCTTGCGGAAGCCGAACTCCTCGTCGAGGGCCTTGGCCAGCGCCTCCGCGCCCTGCGGGTTGTGCGCCGCGTCCACCAGCACGGTGGGCGCGCTGCGGACGCGTTCCAGCCGGCCAGGCGACGTGGCGGTGGCGAACGCCTCGCGCACGGCCTCGATGTCGAGCTGCCGGTCGGGCCCGGCGCCGAAGAACGCCTCCACGGCGGCCAGCGCGAGCGCCGCGTTGGCGGCCTGGTGAGCGCCGTGCAGGGGCAGGAACACCTCGTCGTACACGCCGGCGAGGCCTTGCAGCCGCAGCACCTGGCCGCCGACGGCGACGTCGCGCTGGATCACGCCGAACTCGTGCCCCAGCCGCGCGATCGTGGCGTCCACCTCGGCGCACCGCCGCAGCAGCACCTGCTCGACGGCGGGGTCCTGCTTGGCCATCACGGCGACCGCGCCGGGCTTGATGATCCCGGCCTTCTCCTCCGCGATCCCGGCCAGGTCACCGCCCAGGTACTCGACGTGGTCGAGCCCGATCGGCGTGATCACCGCGATCCGGCCGTCGGCGATGTTCGTCGCGTCCCACGACCCGCCCATGCCGACCTCGATCACGGCGACGTCCACGGGCGCGTCGGCGAACGCCGCGAACGCCATGCCGGTGAGCACCTCGAACTTGCTCATCGGCACGTCGCCGCGCGCGTCCACGAGCGACAGGTAGGGCTCGACGTCGCGGTAGATCTCGACGTACCGCTCGGGGCTGATGGGGGCGCCGTCGACGCTGATCCGCTCGGTCGCCAGCTGCAGGTGCGGGCTGGTGTAGCGGCCGGTGCGCAGGCCGATCCGGGTGAGCAGGGCGTCGATCATCCGCGACGTGGACGTCTTGCCGTTCGTCCCGCCGACGTGCACCACGGGGTACGTGCCCTGCGGGTCGCCGAGGATGTCGGCCAGCGCCCGGATCCGGTCGAGGCTCGGCTCGATCTTGGTCTCGGGCCAGCGGGTGTTCAGCTCCGACTCGACCTGCCGCAGCTCCTCCAGCGCGCCCGTCTCGAAGCCGGTCACGAGTTGTCCCGCGGCAGGGTCTCGAGCCGGGCGTGGATGCGGTCGATCTCGGCGTTGGCCGCCGCGAGCCTGGCCTGGATCTTGGCCACGACCTCGGCGGGCGCCTTGTCGAGGAACGCGGCGTTGCCGAGCTTGCCCTCGCACTGGGCGCGTTCCTTCTCGGCCACGCCGAGGTCCTTGGCCAGCCGCTTGCGCTCGGCCACGACGTCGACCGTGCCGGAAAGGTCCAGCTCCACCTTGACCGTGCCGCCGGGCAGGCCGACGTCGAGCGAGGCGCTGACCGAGAAGTCGTCGCCGGGCTCGGTCATCCTGGTCAGCGCCTGGACGGCGGGCACCTGGTCGAGCAGGTCGACGTCGGACGCGCCGCGCACCTTGCCCGCGACCTTCTGGGCGGGCTTGAGGCCCTGGTCGGAGCGGAACCGGCGGATCTCGGTGACCAGCTTCTTCAGGCCTTCGATCCGGGTGGCCGCGACCTCGTCGCGCGCGACGCCGGTCGGCTTGGGCCAGTCCGCGATCACCAGGGACTCGCCGCCGGTGAGCGTGGTCCACAGCGTCTCGGTGATGAACGGCGTCAGCGGGTGCAGCAGCCGCAGCACGACGTCGAGCACGTGCCCGAGCACGGACTGGGTGGCCTCGGCCCGCGCGCCGCCCTCGGCGAGCTGGACCTTGGCCAGCTCCAGGTACCAGTCGCAGAACTCGTCCCAGGTGAAGTGGTAGAGCGCTTCGCTGAGCTTGGCGAACTGGAAGCCCTCGAACTGGCCGTCGACCTCGGTCACGAGCCCGTCGAGCAGGTCGAGGATCCAGCGGTCGGCGTCGGTGAGCTCCTCGCGCGGCGGGAGCGGGCGTTCGACGGTGGCGCCGTTGTTGAGCGCGAAACGGGTGGCGTTCCACAGCTTGGTGGTGAAGTTGCGCGAGCCGGCGGCCCACTCGTCGGCCAGCGCCATGTCCGAGCCGGGGTTGGCGCTGCGCAGCAGCGTGAACCGGGTGGCGTCGGCGCCGTAGGCGTCCATCCAGTCGATGGGGTCGATGCCGTTGCCGCGCGACTTCGACATCTTCTTGCCGTACTGGTCGCGGATGAGGCCGTGCAGGAACACGTGGTCGAACGGCTGCTTGCCGTCCATCGCGTACAGGCCGAACATCATCATCCGGACGACCCAGAAGAACAGGATGTCGTAGCCGGTCGACAGCACGCTGGTCGGGTAGAACTTGGCCAGGTCGTTGGTGGGCGTGGGCCAGCCGAGCGTGGAGAACGGCCACAGGCCGGACGAGAACCACGTGTCGAGCACGTCCTCGTCCTGCACCCAGCCCTCGCCGGGCGCCTCGTCGTCGGGCCCGACGCACATGACCTTGTCGTTCGGGCCGTACCAGACGGGGATGCGGTGGCCCCACCAGAGCTGGCGCGAGATGCACCAGTCGTTGAGGTTGTCGACCCAGTCGAAGTAGCGCTTGGCCAGCTCCGGCGGGTGGATGGTGGTGCGGCCGTCGCGCACCGCGGCGGAGGCCGCCTCGGCGAGCGGGGCGACCTTGACCCACCACTGCATGGACAGGCGCGGCTCGATCACGGTGTCGCAGCGCGAGCAGTGGCCGACGGAGTGCTTGTAGGGGCGCTTCTCGGCCACGATCCGGCCCTGTTCGCGCAGGGCGGCGACGACGGCGGGGCGCGCCTCGAAGCGGTCCATGTCCTGGAACGGTCCGTGCGCGGTGATCACGCCGCGGCCGTCCATGACGGTGAGCGCGGGCAGGTCGTGGCGGCGGCCGATCTCGAAGTCGTTCGGGTCGTGCGCGGGGGTGACCTTCACCGCGCCGGTGCCGAACGCGGGGTCGACGTGCTCGTCGGCGACGACGGGGACGTAACGGCCGGTCAGCGGCACTTCGACCTCGGTGCCGATGAGGTGCCGGTACCGCTCGTCGTCGGGGTGGACGGCCACGGCGGTGTCGCCGAGCATGGTCTCGGCGCGCGTGGTGGCGACCACGATCGAGTGCTCGCCGGAGCCGTAGCGGATGGAGACGAGCTCGCCGTCGTCCTCGGAGTGGTCGACCTCGATGTCGGAGAGCGCGGTCTGGCAGCGCGGGCACCAGTTGATGATGCGTTCGGCGCGGTAGATCAGACCGTCGTCGTAGAGCTTCTTGAAGATGGTCTGGACGGAGCGGGACAGGCCCTCGTCCATGGTGAAGCGGACGCGGGTCCAGTCGACGCCGTCGCCGAGGCGGCGCATCTGGGCGAGGATCTTGCCGCCGACCTCCTCGCGCCACTCCCAGACGCGTTCGACGAACTTCTCGCGGCCCACGTCGTGGCGGGACTTGCCCTCGCCGGCGAGGGCGCGCTCGACGGCGGTCTGGGTGGCGATGCCCGCGTGGTCGGTGCCGGGCAGCCAGAGCACCTCGTAGCCCTGCATGCGGCGGCGGCGGGTGAGCGCGTCCATGACGCTGTGGTTCAGCGCGTGGCCCATGTGCAGGCTGCCGTTGACGTTGGGCGGCGGCAGCACGATGGAGAACGGCGGCTTGTCGCTGGTCGCGTCGGCCGTGAAGTAGCCGCGCTCGACCCACCGCTCGTACAGCCCGGCCTCTACCTCGGCCGGGTTCCAGGCCGGCGGGAGTTCGGAGCGCTGCGGTGCGGTGGGGGTCTCAGTCACGGTCGAAGTCTACGGAGGCTCGGGTATCGACTTCTAATCAGATACCTGCTAGCGGGCGTCGCACCCGTCGCGGCGGTCCCGTATCGACTTCCCGGTCGATTGCTGGTAACGCCTTGGGCAGGAGTTGGCGAGCGGGGGGCGACGTGGACGAGTACCGGATCGAGGACCACCCGGACCTGCGGGACGCCGGGTGGGCGCGGGAGGCCGTGAAGCGGGCCGAGCGCGAGGCCAGGGTGCGGCGGCTGAGGTCGTTGCCGCGCCGGCCGCGGCGGCGGTTCTGGGTCGGGTCGGCGATCGCGGTGGCGGCGGTGCTGCTGGCGTGGGCGGTGGTCGCGTCGGGGTCGGACCCGTACTCGGCGCCGGGTGTGCGCCCGGTCGACCTGGACGAACCGTTCGCGGGCACGTCGGCGGCGGCGTGGGAGGACGGCGCGGCCGGGGTGGTGGCGCCGGAGGCGGTGCAGGTCGGCCCGTACTCGGCGGAGCAGGTCGAGGCGGCCTACGCGCGGGTGCGGGAGGCGGTGGTCGCGGCGCGGCTGGACCGGAGGGTGGTGGTGGAGCACGACCTGGAGCCGTTCTACGGGTTGTTCGCGCCCGACCTGCGCGAGTCGTTGCGGGTGTTGTTCGACGGCCGCAACGACGGCGAGGCGGCCTTGGTGGTGACGCGGGTGGACAAGGGCGCGCGGTTGGCGGAGGTGGAGCCGAAGGCGCGTGGCGAGATGGCGGCGGAGGTGGGGCCGGAGGGCGAGTTGGTGGTGCGGACGGACTACACGTTCGCCTACGCGTTCACGCCGGAGCGGCCGGAGGCGGTGCGGGGTCCGTCGGACGTGGTGGCGTTGACGCGGTTCCAGGCGCGGTACTCGCTGCGCACGGGTGGTCCCGGGGTGGAAGGGCTGTGGGCGGACGCGTCGCTGGGCTCGATGCACTCGATCGGGTGTTCGAGCGCGAAGCGCGGCTTCCTGGCGCCCGCGTTCACGGACCCGTCGTTGCCGCCCGGCCTGGACTTCGACCTCGGCGCGCCGTCGTCACCGGCCGACGGGTGCCCGGAATGAGGTCACCCGATCGGACGATTCGCGGCACAGTGGCGCCGATCACAATTGATGGTGATCACCTGGATTCGCGCAGGTGAGGACGCCGGATCCACGGGCCGTTCACAACCCCTTGGGGCCCGTGACAGCGGTCCCGCGTCGTCCTGGCGCGACCGGCGATCGGACGGACCGCCGGCGTGCTCGCGCGGGGTGCGCCGGCGGTGCACCCGGAGCCCGCTCGCGCGGTGGCGCGGCGGCCGCACAATAGGGGCATGGACCGCAACCCGCCCCGGCAGGACATCGACGAGTCGCAGCTCGACGTCAGCGAACCCAAGCGGTGGGCGGCGGGCATCCCCGGTGTCGCGGTGTCGCTCCAGCGCGGCGTCGAGCAGATGGGCGTGGCCCGCACGGCGAGCACGCTGCGGCTGCTCAACCAGCGCGAGGGCTTCGACTGCCCCGGCTGCGCGTGGCCGGAGCCGCAGGGTCACCGCAAGCTGGCCGAGTTCTGCGAGAACGGCGCGAAGGCGGTGGCCGAGGAGGCGACCAGGCGGCGGGTCGGGCCCGCGTTCTTCGCCGCGCACCCGATCGCCGAGCTCGCCGGCAAGACCGACTACTGGCTGGGGCAGCAGGGCCGGATCACCGAGCCGGTGGTGTTGCGCGAAGGCGCGACGCACTACGAGCCGATCCAGTGGCACGACGCGTTCTCGCTGATCGCCTCGCACCTGAACGGGCTGGCGAGCCCGGACGAGGCCGTCTTCTACACGTCGGGCCGCACGAGCAACGAGGCCGCGTTCCTCTACCAGCTGCTGGTGCGCTCGTTCGGCACGAACAACCTGCCGGACTGCTCGAACATGTGCCACGAGTCCTCCGGCGCGGCGTTGTCGGAGACGACCGGCATCGGCAAGGGCTCGGTGAGCATCGACGACTTCGCCCGCGCCGACCTGATCGTGGTGGTGGGCCAGAACCCGGGCACGAACCACCCGCGGATGCTCTCGGCCCTGGAGGAGGCCAAGCGCGGCGGTGCGAAGGTCGTGGCGGTGAACCCGTTGCCGGAGGCGGGGTTGCTGCGGTTCAAGAACCCGCAGAACGTGCGCGGCCTGGTGGGCGCGGGCACGAAGCTGGCCGACGAGTTCCTGCAGATCCGGCTGGGCGGCGACCAGGCGTTGTTCCAGGCGGCGGGCAACCTGCTGCTGTCGTGGGACGCGGTGGACACCGGGTTCGTGGAGGGCTTCACCGAGGGTTTCGCCGAGTACGCCGAGCACGTGCGGCGGCTGGACTGGGACTGCGTCGACGAGGCGACCGGCTTGCCGCGCGCCCAGGTCGAGCGGTTCGCGCGGATGCTCGCCGAGTCCCAGCGCACGATCTTCTGCTGGGCCATGGGCCTGACGCAGCACAAGCACTCGGTGCCGACGATCCGCGAGATCGCGAACGTGGCGCTGCTGCGCGGCATGATCGGCAAGCCCGGCGCGGGCCTGTGCCCGGTACGTGGTCACTCGAACGTGCAAGGCGACCGGACGATGGGCATCTGGGAGAAGATGCCGGAGAAGTTCCTGTCCGCGCTGGAGGCCGAGTTCGGCATCGACGTGCCTCGCGAGCACGGTTTCGACACGGTGGCGTCGATCCGGGCCATGCGCGACGGCGCGGCGAAGGTGTTCTTCGCCGTCGGCGGCAACTTCGTCGCGGCCACCCCGGACACGGCGGTGACCGAGGCGGCCATGCGGAAGCTGGACCTGACCGTGCACGTGTCGACCAAGCTGAACCGGTCGCACGTGGTGCACGGCCGCACGGCGTTGATCCTGCCCACGCTGGGGCGCACCGAGAGCGACCTCCAGCACACCGGCGAGCAGTTCGTCACGGTCGAGGACTCGATGTCGGTGGTGCACCGCTCCCGCGGCCGGCTGGCGCCCGCGAGCGACCGGCTGCTGTCGGAGGTGTCGATCGTGTGCCGGCTGGCGCGGGCCGTGCTGGGTCCGGCGCACCCGGTGCCGTGGGAGGACTTCGAGAAGGACTACGACCTGATCCGGGACCGGATCGCGCGGGTCGTGCCCGGCTGCGACGACTACAACGCGCGGGTGCGCCGGCCGGACGGTTTCGTGCTGCCGCACGCGCCGCGCGACGCCCGCGAGTTCACCGGCACCCGGTCGGGCAAGGCGCACTTCGCGGCCGAGGACCTCACCGTGCTGCGGGTGCCGCAGGGGCGGCTGCTGCTGCAGACCATGCGCAGCCACGACCAGTACAACACCACGATCTACGGCCTGGACGACCGCTACCGCGGCGTGAAGGACGGGCGGCGGGTGGTGTTCGTCAGCCCGGAGGACCTCGACGCGCTCGACCTGCTCGACGGGCAGCACGTCGACCTGGTCAGCGAGTGGCCCGACGACCCGACGGGCGTGACCGAACGGCGTGCCGAGCGGTTCCGGGTGGTGGCCTACCCGACCGCGAAGGGCTGCGCGGCGGCGTACTTCCCGGAGGCGAACTCGTTGGTGCCGCTGGACTCCACGGCTACCGTGTCGGGCACGCCGACGTCGAAGTCGATCGTGGTGCGGCTGGAGAAGGTCGACGCCTGAGGCGTCAGCCCGTGGCCCGGCGCCAGGAGAACCCGACGCTGGCCACGAGCACGCGCTGGTCCCGCACGACCCGCCAGTCGAGCCGCAACCGGCCGGACACGGAGCGCAAGCGCTTGCTCCCGACGAGTCGGCGGCGTGCTGGTCGTCGTGCACCTTTAGCAAGACTTCTTTAGGAAGGTTCCTTGATATGCCAGGGTCCGGGTAACGCGGGCGGCCGTTCGGGCGAACCTACGGACGTGATGAGGACCGTGCCCGCCTTGGCGCTGCTCGCGCTCGCCGCCTGCACGAGCACGCCGCCAAGCACCCCGACCACCGAGCCGCCACCGGCGCCGACCGCGACCGACTCGGCGGGCGTGAACTGCGAGGACGCGCCGGCGGAGGTGGTCGGCGCGGCGTTGGAGCTGCGGCTCAACCACCCGCGCCAGGCGATCGCCGACAACGTCGTGCGCTGCACGTACGACGGCGGCACGACCGAGGTCCGCTTCGAGACGGGCGCGGACGCCGCGTCGTTCGCCGACGGCCGCGCGGAGCACGGCCAGGTCACCGACCTGCCCGGCTTCCACGACGAGGCCTACCGCGCCACCGCCGTCACCGGCGAGGTCGTCCGCACCGCCGTCGTCGCCCGCGCCGGCACGGTCGAGATCACCGTGACGACCGGCGCGACCGCGGAGCAGGCCCAACGGCTGGTCAACGACCTCTTCGCCGGCCTCTGAACCACTTCCGGCCCGCCCTCCGCTCGGCCTCGAGCTCCCGGATCGACTCGCGGGCGGACTCGGCGACGACGGGGTCGTTGGTCTCGTCCAACCGCTCGGCGGCCCGCCGGAGGTGCTCGACGGCCTCGTCCGCGTTCCCGAGTGACCAGAGCGTCAGCCCGATGTTGTAGATCGAGATGGCTTCGCCGTGCGCGTCGCCGATCTCCTGGCAGATCGCCAGGTCCTGCTCGAAGCAGCGCAGCGACTCGACGAGCCTGCCCTGGCCGCGCAGCGTCCGGCCGAGGTTGCCCAGCGCCTGCCCCTCGGCGAGGCGGTTGCCCGCGGCGCGGTAGACCGCGAGCGCGGCCTGGTAGTGGCCCTCCGCCTCGTCCAGCAGGCCGAGGGCGTCGTGCTCGATGCCCAGGCCGTTGAGGCAGTCGCCCTCGCCGTCGCGGTCGCCGACCTGTCGGCGCAGGTCCAGGGCGCGCCGGTAGAACTCGATGGCCCGCACGTGCTCGCCGCTGTCCCCGTGGACCTTGCCCAGGTTGGCCAGGCACCGGGCCTCGCCGTCCAGGTCGCCCGCGCCCCGGTAGGCGGCGGCGCTCAGCTCCACGTGCCGGATCGCGTCCGCGATGCGCCCGGTCACCGCGTAGGTCGAGGCGATGTTGTTGAGGGAGTGGGCCTGGTCGCGCAGCGAGCCGACCTCGCGGAACAACGCCAGCGCGGCCTGGAAGTGGGGCAGCGCCTCGTCGAAGCGCCGCAGCCGGTGGTGCGCGCTGCCCAGGCCGTTGAGGACCCGGCCCTCGCCGGCGCGGTCGCCGAGCGCCCGTGCCGACGCCAGCCCCAGCAGGTCGACCGGCACCCACTCGGGAGGTCGGCGCAGGTTGAAGTACCGGAACGACGCGTGGCCCGCGTCCCGGACGTCCTCGTGCCACCCGTGGCGCGCGGCCAACTCCAGCACGGGCAGCAGGTTGTGCAGCTCGCCGTCGAACCAGGCCAGCGCCGCCGGCCGATCGGCGAACACCTCCCGTTGCGCCGCACCGGGGTCCAGGTGGCTGTGCACGCCCTTGACGTGCGACACGTAGTGCTCCACGAGCGCGCGCTCGGCCGCTCGTCGGACCTCCACGTCGTCCACCGCCGCGCACCGCTCGGCGGCGTAGATCCGCAGCAGGTCGTGGAACCGGTACTCGTCGACCACCACACCGCTCTGCATCAGGTGCGCACGGCGTAACCGGACCAGCAGCGCCCGCGCGCCTTCGAGCGTCAAGCCGCCCAACGCCGCCGCCGTCGCCGCGGTGACCGTGCGACCGGGGTGCAGCGCGGCGAGGCGGAACATCCGCGCCTGGTCCGCGGGCAGCCGCACGTACGACGCGTTGAACGCCGTGCGCACGTCGACCGAATCGTCGTAGGCCAGCTCGCCCAACCGGTCGTGCGCCGCCGTGATCGTCTCGGCGAACCGGGACAGGTCCTCGCCGCGCCGATCCGCCACCACCTCGGCGACGATCCGCAGCGCCAGCGGCAGGAACCCGCACGACCGCGCCAACGCCCCCGCCGCCACCGGATCGGCGGTGATCCGGTCGTCGCCCGGGTCGACCGCCCGGACCGCGTCCTCCAGCACCGCCACGGCCTCCGCCGCGCTCAACACGTCCAGCTCGATCCGCCGAGCCCCGGGCACGGGCAGGTTGTCCCGACTGGTCAGCACCAACCGGTGCGCCGGCCCGGCGGGCCGCAGCGGCAGCACCTGATCGGCCGACGACGCGTTGTCCACGACCACCAGCACCGGCGGGCGCGCCGCGAGCTGCGACCGGTACAACGCCTCCCGGTCGCCCTGGCCCTCCGGGATCGCCTCACCGGGCACGCCGAGCGCCCTCAGCAACGACGCCAGCGCGTCGTCCGCCGCCAGCCGCTGCTCGTCGTTGTAGCCCTGCGCGTCCACGAACAGCACACCGCCGGGGAACCACCCGGCGCCCACCGCCAGGTGCGCGGCCCGGATCACCAGCGCCGACTTGCCCACCCCGGCCAGGCCCACCACCGCCGCCGCGGTCCGCTCGCCGCCCGGCGCCAGGAAGTCCCGCAGCACGGCCAACTCCGCGGCACGGCCCACGAAACCCTCGTCCACCGGCAGGCTCGCCGGCGTCACCGGCGCGGCCGGCTGCACGACGGTGAGCGAGTCGACCCGCCCGACCTGGAGCACCGGGCCGAACACCGTGCCGCTGATCTCGTTGTGGACGTCGCTCACGACGTCACCGCTCCAGCACCGCCATCGCCGCGTTGTGACCGCCGATCCCGCTCACCCCACCGCCGCGGCGGGCGCCCGCGCCGCAGACGAACAGGTTCGCCACGTCGGTCTCCACGCCCCACCGACCGACCTCGTCCTCGGTCTCCGCGAACGGCCAGGCCAGCTCGTCGTGGAAGATGTTGCCGCGCGGCAGCCCCAGCTCCGCCTCCAGGTCCAGCGGCGTGCGGGCCTCGATGCACGGCTCGCCGTTCGCGTCCACGGCCAGGCAGGACTCGATCGGCTCGTCGAGGTGGGCGTTCAACCCGGCCAGGTACCGGCCGACCAGCTCGTCCCGCAGCTCGTCGTTGCCCTGCTCGAACAACGCCGCCGGGGTGTGCAGCCCGAACAACGTCAACGTGTGCCGGCCCCGCGCGACCAGCTCCGGCGCGAGGATCGACGGGTCGGTCAACGTGTGGCAGTACATCTCCGCCGGCAGCACCGACGGCACCTTCCCGGCCGCGCTCTCCCGGTACGCCGCCTCCAGCTGCCCGTACGACTCGTCCACGTGCAACGTGCCGGCGAACGCCACCCGCGGGTCCACCCCGCTGCGGAACCGCGGCAGCCGTTCCAGCAGCATGTTCACCTTGACCTGGCAGCCCTCGGCGACGGTCCTCGCGGGCCGACCGCGCAACCGGTCCAAAGTGGACGGAGCGGCGCCGGACAGCACGAACCTCGCGCCCACCGTGCGCCCGTCGTACTCGACCTCGGCCCGCACGCCGTCCGCGTCCACGCGCGTCACCTCGGCGCGGGTCACGATCTCCGCACCCGCCTCGCGCGCCACCCGCAGGAGCTCGCCGGTCACCGCGCCCATGCCGCCGACCGGCACCTTCCACTCACCCGTGCCGTTGCCGATCAGGTGGTAGAGGAAGCACCGGTTCGCCTTCAGGTCGTGCAACGACGCGTGCGTGCCGATCAACCCGTCCGTCGCCACGACACCGCGCACCACGTCGTCGGCGAACAACTCCTCCAACGTCTCGCCGATCGGCCGCTCCACCACCTGGTCCCACAACCGCATCCGCGCCACCGAGTCGACGCGCAGCCGTGCGTGCTCCCGCGACAGCAGCGGCTCCAGCATCGTCGGCGACAACGCCTCGGCGAGCACCTCCAGGTCGTCGTACCACCGGCGCCACCGCTCCCACTCCGCGTCCGACCCGGTGAGCGCCCGGAACGACGCCGCCGTCGCCTCGCCGGGGTCGCGCTCCACCAGCAGGTCGCCCGCCGGGGTGTAGGAAGACGCCGACCGCGACCGCAACGCCACCCGCAGCCCCAGGTCCGCGACGACCTTGTCCGGCAGCAGGCTGACCAGGTACGAGTACCGCGACAGCCGCGCCGGGACGCCCGGGAACACCTGCTCGCTCACCGCCGCGCCACCGACGTGGTCGAGCTTCTCCAGCACCAGCACCGTGCGGCCCGCCCGTGCCAGGTAGGCGGCCGCCACCAGCGCGTTGTGCCCGCCGCCGACCACCACCACGTCGTAGGTATCCACGCGGCCGACTCTAACCAGTGAACAACGCCGTCACCTTGCGGATCAGCTCGACCAACCCGTAGGTCAGCGGCAGGCCCACCCACAGCCACGCGAACACGACCAACCCCCGACCGCTCATCGGACCGCCTCCACTTCCGGCTCGTGGTACTTCGCCGCCACCGGGCGCACCAGCTCGTTCGCCACGAACCCGACCACCAGCAACGCGATCATGATGAACAGCGACGCCGTGTACAGGTCGGGCCCGGACTTCCCGGCCGCCTTCTGCCCGTCCGCGATCGCGTTCACGATCAACGGTCCGAGCACGCCCGCCAACGACCACGCCGTCAGCAGCCGACCGTGGATCGCGCCGACCTGGTAGGTGCCGAACAGGTCCTTCAGGTAGGCCGGGATCGTGGCGAACCCGCCGCCGTAGAACGACAGGATCAACATCGCGCACACCACGAACAACGGCTTCGACGCGTTGCCCGCCAGCGCCAGCACCAGGTACGTCAGCGCGCCGACGCCCAGGTACAGCCGGTAGACGTTCTTGCGCCCCACCAGGTCCGACGTCGACGACCACACGATCCGGCCGACCATGTTCGCCAGCGACAGCAACGCCACGAACCCCGCCGCCGCACCCGCCGCCACCGGCGTGGACGTCTCGGCGAAGAAGTCCCGGATCATCGGCGACGCCTTCTCCAGGATCCCGATGCCCGCCGTGACGTTGAAGCACAACACCACCCACAGGCACCAGAACTGCGGCGTCCGCAAGGCGTTGCGCGCCGACACGTTGACCGCCGAACGCACCACCTTCCGCTCCTCCACCTCAGCGGGCACCCTCACCAACAGCACGCCCACCGACATGAAGACCGCGTACACGAGCCCGTGCACCAGGAACGTCTGCGCGATCCCGCCGCTGTCGCGCCCGAAGGACTCCAGCATCTGCGCCGACCACGGCGACGCGATCAGCGCGCCGCCGCCGAACCCCATGATCGCGATGCCCGTCGCCATCCCCGGCCGGTCCGGGAACCACTTGATCAGCGTCGACACCGGCGAGATGTACCCGATGCCCAACCCGATGCCGCCGACGAACCCGTACCCCACCACCACGAGCCAGTACTGCTGCGTCCAAGCGCCCACCGCCGAGATCAGGAACCCCGACGAGAAGCAGGTGGCGGACACGAACATGGCCCACCGCGGCCCGTTGCGCTCGACCAACGTGCCGCCGAACGCCGCCGACAGGCCCAACATCACGATGCCCAGCTGGAACGGCAGCGCGCTCTGCGTCCCCGTCAGGTCCAGCGAGCTCTCCAACGGCGGTTTGAACACGCTCCACGCGTACACCTGACCGATGGCCAGGTGCACCGACAACGCGGCGGGCGGGATCAACCAGCGGTTCCAGCCCGGTGGGGCGATCGTGCGAGAGCGGTCCAGGAAACCCACTGCCCGACACCTCCGTAACCTGGTGAGTGGCTTGCGAAAAAACTTAGCCAAGAGAAGGAGTTCGCGATGGGGCGAGTCACCGTGCGTCGCCCAGTGGTCACGTATGCGCGACGAACGTCCCGGAAACGGGTCGACGCGCTGGCCGCCGAGGAACCCTTGGAACTGCGGGTAGGCGGCAAGGCACTGACCGTGACGATGCGCACACCCGGGCACGACGTGGAGCTGGCGCACGGTTTCCTGCTCAGCGAAGGCGTCATCGGCGGCCTGGCGGACATCTCGGTCGCCCGGTTCTGCGAAGGCACCGGGCCCGACGGCCTCAACACCTACAACGTGCTCGACGTGACCCTCGCCGACGGCGTGGCGCCGCCCGACCCTGGCGTCGAGCGCAACTTCTACACCACGTCGTCCTGCGGCGTCTGCGGCAAGGCGGCCCTGGACGCGGTCAAGCTGAAGACCAACCACTCCCCCGCCGCCGACGACTGCACCGTCGACGTGGACGTCCTCTCCGCCCTGCCGGACGAGCTGCGCAAGCGCCAGAAGGTCTTCGCCTCGACCGGCGGCCTCCACGCGGCCGGCCTCTTCACCACCACCGGCGAGGCGCTGGTCGTCCGCGAGGACGTGGGCCGGCACAACGCCGTCGACAAGGTCCTCGGCTGGGCCGTGCTCAACAACAAGGTCCCGCTGGCGGGAACCGTGCTCATGGTGTCCGGCCGGGCCTCGTTCGAGCTCGTCCAGAAGGCCGCCATGGCCGGCGTCCCCATCCTCTCGGCCGTCTCCGCGCCGTCCTCCCTGGCCGCCGACCTGGCCGAGGAGCAGGGCCTGACCCTGGTCGGCTTCCTGCGCGACGACTCGATGAACGTCTACACGGGCCACGACCGGATCACCGCATGAGACCGCTGGACGGCGTCACCGTCGTCAGCCTCGAACAAGCCGTGGCCGTGCCCTACGCCACCCGCCTGCTCGCCGACCTGGGCGCCCGGGTGATCAAGGTCGAACGCCCGGACGGCGGC
The DNA here is from genome assembly GCF_040656635.1 of Actinosynnema sp. NPDC049800. Classification (NCBI taxonomy): domain Bacteria; kingdom Bacillati; phylum Actinomycetota; class Actinomycetes; order Pseudonocardiales; family Pseudonocardiaceae; genus Actinosynnema; species Actinosynnema sp. NPDC049800. The sequence continues at coordinate 162,472 of NZ_JBFAMT010000012.1, forward strand.
GACTTCGCCCGCTACTACGACACCACGTGCGGCTCGGTGTCGTCCTACTTCGCCTGGACGAACGTCGGCAAGGAATCGGTCACCCTCGACCTCAAGCACCCGGCCGCCCGAGAGGTCCTGCACGACCTCGTCACCACGGCCGACGTCGTCCTGTGCAACCTGTCACCGGCCGCCGCGCGTCGACTGGAGGTGGACTCCTCCTCCTTGCGCCAGGTGAAACCCGACCTGGTGATCGGCGAGCTCTCCGGCTACGGCGAGTCGGGCCCGTACGCCTCCCGCAAGGCGTTCGACGCCCTGGTCCAGTCCGAGACCGGCCTCATCGACCTCACCGGCCAGGACGACGTCACCGCACGCGCGGGCATCTCGGTGGCCGACATCGCCGCGGGCGTGCAGCTCCAGTCCGCCGTCCTGGCCGCCCTCCTCCACCGCTCCCGGACGGGTGAAGGCGCCACGCTCCGGCTCTCGCTCTTCGAAGCCATGGCCGAGTGGATGCACCAGCCCATGCTCTACGCCGCCGGCGCCGGTCAGGCCGCCCCGCGCACCGGCGCGCACCACCCGAGCATCGCGCCCTACGGCCCGTTCCCGTGCGCGGACGGCACCGTGCACCTGGCCGTCCAGAACGACCCCCAGTGGCGCCGCCTGTGCGCCCTCCTGGACCGCCCGGACCTGGCCGACGACCCCCGCTTCACCACCGTCACCTCCCGCGTGGCCCACCGGCCGGCCCTGCACGCCGAACTCGACTTCACCGCCTGGACCACCGCGGACCTGCTCGGCGCGCTCGACGAGGCCGACGTGCCCGCCGCCCTGACCCGCGGCGTCGCCGAGCTGCCCCACCACCCCCAGCTCACGGCGCGCGACCGCCGGACGACGATCCCGGTGCCCGGCGGCGAGGTCACCGCCCTGCGCCCACCGGTCGACTCCACCGCCTGGTCCTGGGACCCGGCGCCCGTGCCCGCGCTCGGCGAGCACACCGACCACGTGCTGCGCGGACTCGGCTACTCGGCGGAGCGGATCGCGGAACTCCGGGCCCGGTCGGGGGTCTGAGGAAACGCGAGCCCGTTTCGCGACGATGTGGTGAGGGGATCCGGCGTGGGGGAGACACATGGTCAGCAGGCGAACAGCGCTCGCCGCACTGGGCGGCACCGCCCTGGCGGCGGTCGGGGTCACGGCCGCCTGGCACGGCAACGCACCGCTGGGCGAGGCACTGCGCCACGCACTGGGCGTGGCGGGCCCCGTGCCGGCGGTTAAACGCGCCGTGATCACGGTCGACCGCGTCTACTCGCACTACCGGGGCCGCGACGTCGACCTGCTCACCATGACGCCGGCGGGCGTGCCCACGAAGAACCTGCCCATGTCGATCCTCCTGCACGGCCGCCACGGCGCCGCCCGCACGGCGTCACCGGGCGGCATGTCGGAAGTCCTGGTGGCGGCCGTCAGCCGGGGCCAGGTGCCCCCGTTCGGCTTCGTGGCGGTGGACGGCGGCGACCACTACTGGCACGAGAACGTCCCCGGCGACGACCCGATGGCCATGCTGCTCGAAGAAGTGCCCCGCTGGCTGGCCGAACGGGGCTACGGCGCACCGTTCGCGTGCACCGGCGTGTCGATGGGCGGCTTCGGCGCGCTCCTCTACGGCCGCAGGCGCCACGAACGCCGTGACCCGGCCAAGGCCATCGCCGTCATCGCACCGGCCCTGCTCACCGACTGGACCGAGATGTCCAAGCGCAACGCCTTCAGCGGCCCCGACCAGTGGGCCTCCCTGGACCCGCTGAAGAACCTCGACAAGCTCGGCACCGCGCCGATCGGCGTCTGGGCGGGCGACCGGGACAACTTCATCACCGGCACGCGCCAGTTCATCGCCAACGCCAAGCCGTCCGTCGCCTCCATCACCCCCGGCGGCCACAACGACGCCCTCTACCGCAAGGTCGTGCCCGACGTGATCCGCTTCCTGGGCAAGCGCATCTGATCACCGGACCCCCACAGGACCTCCACACGACCGTGGTTGCCTGGGTCCATGGCGACGCAGAACCCCACCCCGGACCCGATCACGTACCTGGACCGCGCCGCGGTCGCGGGCCGCGCCTACAAGCAGCGGCTCCTGGACGCCCTGGACCTCCGCCCGGAGCACACCGCGCTCGACATCGGCTGCGGCCCCGGCACCGACCTGCCCGCCATGGCCGAACGCGCGGGCGAGGTCATCGGCGTCGACCTCGACCCCGCCATGGTCGACGAGGCGAGACGGCGCACCACCCACCTGCCGGTGGACGTGCGCCAAGGGGACGTCCACGCCCTGCCCCTGGACGACCGCAGCGTCGACCGCGCCCGGATCGACCGGGTCCTGCACCTGGTCGCCGACCCGGCCGCCGCCCTCTCCGAGCTCCGCCGGGTCCTGCGCCCCGGCGGACGTGCCGCTCTGGCGCAACCCGACTGGGAGACCCTCGCCGTCGACCCGGGCGCGGTGGCCACGAACCTCGCGTTCAACCGCTTCGTGTGCGACCGGGTCGTGCGCAACCCCGTCATCGGCAGGCAGCTGGCGCGGCTCGCGGGCGACGTCGGCCTGACCGTCACCTCGGTCGAGGCCGACGTCCAACTCCTGCACGACTTCGCCGCGGCCGACGAGCTGCTGGGCCTGACCCGCAACGCGCAGCGGGCCGTCGAGGCCGGCCGCATCACCCGACCGGCCGCCGACGCCTGGCTGGCCGACCTCGCCACCGGCCCGTTCCTGGCCGCGTTCACCCTCTTCCGGGTGACGGTCAGCGCGGCGTGAGCGGGGTGCGCCCACTGCGCACCCACTTCAGCACCGCACCCCACGAGCCGTACCCGGCGGCGACGTTGAGGTGCCCGCCACCCACGATCACGTCCAGGTCGACCCGCATCGCCTCGGCCAGCTCCTTGGCCTGCGTGACCGTGCAGTAGGCGTCGCCCTCGCCCACCACCAGCCTGGTCGACACCGCCGCCCGCCGCACCACCGTCGGGTCGAGCACGGGGTGCAGGAACCCGGAGATCAACGGCTCGTCGGCGAAGTCCGGGGCGGGCGGCGCGACCAGCAGCACCCGGTCGACCCGCAGCGCCTCGTCGAACTCGCCGGCCGCGTGGTGCAGCCACAGCAGCACCGCCAACGAGTGCGCGACGACCACCCGTTCGACGGACCCGGCCGCGGGCATCGCGGCGAGGTGCGACCGCAGCTCGTCCAGCCACACCGACAGCTCCGGCTCGTCGGGCGAGCTGAACCGCGGCAGGTCCACGGACCCACCGTGGTGGGCCAGTTCACCTGCCAGCCAGTTCTGCCAGTGCTCCGGCCCGGAACCACCCAGGCCGTGCAGGATCAGCGTGTGCGGGAGGGACAACTCACGCCGACTTCTCGCGACGCTCCCGGCGGGAAGGCTGCCGGGCCACGATCGTCGGGTTGACGTTCTCCTTCACGGTCTGCTCGGTGATGACGACCTTGGCGACGTCCGTGCGGCTCGGGATGTCGTACATCACCGGCAGCAGGACTTCCTCCATGATCGCCCGCAGGCCGCGCGCGCCCGTGCCGCGCAGGATCGCCTGGTCCGCGACCGCCTCCATCGCCGTCCGGGTGAACTCCAGTTCGACCCCGTCCATCTCGAACAGCTTCTGGTACTGCTTGACCAGCGCGTTCTTCGGCTCGGTGAGGATGCGGACGAGCGATTCCTTGTCCAGGTTCGTGACGCTCGCGACCATCGGCAACCGGCCGATGAACTCGGGGATCAGGCCGAACTTGATCAGGTCCTCGGGCATCGAGTCGGCGTAGTAGTCCGCCGCGTCGACCTCGGCCTTGGTCCGCACCTCGGCGCCGAAGCCGAGACCGCGCTTGCCGACCCGGTCCTGGATGATCTTGTCGAGGCCCGCGAACGCGCCCGCCACGATGAACAGCACGTTCGTCGTGTCGATCTGGATGAACTCCTGGTGGGGGTGCTTGCGACCACCCTGCGGCGGCACCGAGGCCGTCGTCCCCTCCAGTATTTTCAGCAGCGCCTGCTGCACACCTTCACCCGACACGTCGCGCGTGATCGACGGATTTTCACTCTTTCGAGCGATCTTGTCGACCTCGTCGATGTAGATGATGCCGGTCTCGGCGCGCTTGACGTCGTAGTCCGCCGCCTGGATGAGCTTGAGGAGGATGTTCTCCACGTCCTCGCCCACGTAGCCCGCCTCGGTCAACGCCGTGGCGTCCGCGATGGCGAACGGCACGTTCAGCATCTTCGCGAGCGTCTGGGCCAGGTAGGTCTTGCCGCACCCCGTGGGACCGAGCATGAGGATGTTCGACTTGGCGAGCTCCACGCCGTCGTCGCGGCCCTCACGCCCGCGGTCACCCGCCTGGATGCGCTTGTAGTGGTTGTAGACCGCCACCGAGAGCGTGCGCTTGGCCTCGTTCTGGCCGATCACGTACTGGTCGAGGAACTCGTGGATCTCGGCGGGCTTGGGCAGCTCGTCGAGCTTGACGTCACCGGCCTCCGCGAGTTCTTCCTCGATGATCTCGTTGCAGAGGTCGATGCACTCATCGCAGATGTAGACACCCGGTCCGGCGATGAGTTTTTTCACCTGCTTCTGGCTCTTGCCGCAGAAAGAGCACTTCAGCAGGTCGCCGCCGTCACCGATACGTGCCATGACCGCTGACCTCTGTCCCCTCCGGCGCACGACCTGGTGAGGTGCGCCTGACTGCTGATGTGGCGAGTGCCCGCTGGATGCGGGGTCCGCCCGTTCCCCTCGACGGTACCTGTCCTACCCGCCTGTGCGGGAGGACCAGCGTGCCCCCGACACGCCTCGCTGAGCAGGACCCCTGGTCAGCTCGGCGTGTCGGGCGCCACGCCGGGGCTACTTCGCCGAGAGCTTCCGGTAGGGCAGGACGCTGTCGATGAGGCCGTAGTCCTTGGCCTCGTCGGCGGTGAGGATCTTGTCGCGCTCGATGTCCAGGCGCACCTGCTCCGGGGTCCGGGTGGTGTGCCGGGCGAGCGTGGTCTCCAGCAACCGGCGGACCCGCTGGATCTCGTTGGACTGGATCTCCAGGTCGGAGACCTGCCCGTAGACGCCCTCGGTGGCCGGCTGGTGGATCAGGATCCGGGCGTTCGGCAGCGCGTGCCGCTTGCCCGGGGTGCCCGCCGCGAGCAGCACCGCCGCCGCCGAGGCCGCCTGGCCCAGGCAGTAGGTCTGGATGTCCGGGCGGACGAACTGCATGGTGTCGTAGATGGCCATCAGCGAGGTGAACGAGCCACCGGGCGAGTTGATGTACATCAGGATGTCGCGGTCGGGGTCCTCCGACTCCAGCACGAGCAGCTGGGCCATCACATCGTTGGCCGACGCGTCGTCCACCTGCACGCCGAGGAAGATGATGCGCTCCTCGAACAGCTTGTTGTACGGGTTGGACTCCTTGATGCCGTAGCTGGTGCGCTCGACGAACGACGGGAGCACGTACCGGGACTGCGGCGCGTGGAACTGGCTCACTTCAGGTCTCCTGGTGCTCTGCTCGCGGTCAGTTGGTCGACGCCTGGCTGGCGCGGGTGATCACCTTGTCCACGAAGCCGTACTCCAGGGCTTCCTGGGCGTTGAACCACCGGTCGCGGTCCGAGTCGGCGATGATGCGCTCGACCGGCTGGCCGGTGTGCTGCGCGATCAGCTCGGCCATCTCGTGCTTGGTCCGGGTCAGCATGTCCGCCTGGATCGCGATGTCGGCCGCCGTGCCGCCGACGCCCGCCGAGGGCTGGTGCATGAGGATGCGGGCGTGCGGGAGCGCGTGCCGCTTGCCGGGCGTGCCCGCGGAGAGCAGGAACTGCCCCATCGACGCGGCCAGGCCCATCGCGTAGGTCGCCACGTCCGGCTCGATCAGCTGCATCGTGTCGAAGATCGCCATGCCCGCGGTCACCGAGCCACCGGGCGAGTTGATGTAGAAGGTGATGTCCTTCTCCGGGTCCTCGGCGGCGAGCAGGAGGAGCTGCGCCACGATCTGGTTGGCGATGTTCTCCTCGACCTGCGTCCCCAGGACGATGATCCGCTCGCGGAGCAGACGCTCGTAGACCGAGTCGTTGAGGTTCATCCCCGAGGCCGCTCGCATCATGGGCTCCGAGAAAGAGTGCTGCGTCACGTCTGCCTGCCTATCTTTGCGACTGACTAACTGTGCCGAAAGAGTCTCGTAGCAACGACCTTAACGAAGGCGGGCGGCGTCGACGTCCCGACACCGCCCGCGTTCGCTCAGGGCTTCACTCCGCGTTGGCGGGTTCCGGCTCCTCAGTGGACCTGGTCTCGCCGAACAGCTCGTCCAGGTCGAGGGCGTTGCCGGCGGAGTCCGTCACGGTGGCCTGGCGCACGACCGAGGCCAGCGCCTTGCCGCGGCGCACGTCGGCGAAGATCGCGCCGAGCTGGCCGGACTGCTGGGCCCGCTTGACGTACTCGTCCGGGCTGATGCCGAAGCGCTGCGCCTGGTAGATGATCCGCTCGGTCAGCTCGGCGTCGGTGACGTTGAGCTGCTCGGCGTCGGCGATGGCGTCCAGCACGAGCTGGGTCTTGACCGCCTGCTCGGAGGCCTCGCGCACCTCGGTGTCGAACTGCTCCTTGGTCTGGCCCTGCTCGGCCAGCCACTCGGCGAAGCGCGCCTCGTCGTGGTCGAGGGCGTGGATGGCGTCGTGCGCCCGCGCCTCGACCTCGCCCTGGACGACGGCCTCGGGCAGCGGCACCTCGACGCTGGCCAGCAGCGCCTCCAGCACCTTGTCCCGGGCCTGGACGCCCTGCTGCATCTTCTTCACGCGGCCCAGGCGGGTGCGCAGGTCGGCCTTCAGCTCGTCGAGCGTGTCGAACTCGCTGGCCAGCTGGGCGAACTCGTCGTCCAGCTCGGGGAGCTGGCGCTCCTTGACCGAGTTCAGCACCACGGTGACCTCGGCGTCGCGGCCGGCGTGGTCACCGGCGACCAGCGTCGTGGTGAAGTTCTTGGACTCGCCCTCGGAGGCGCCGACCAGGGCGTCGTCGATGCCCTCGACGAGCTGGCCGGAGCCGATCTCGTAGGACAGGCCGGTGGTCTTGGCCTCCTCGACCTCCTCGCCGTCCACGGTCGCCGACAGGTCGACCACGACGAAGTCGCCGGTCTGCGCCGGGCGCTTGACGCCGGTGAGGGTGGCGAAGCGGGCGCGCAGCTCGTCGAGCTGGGTGTCCACGTCCTCGTCGGTGACCTCCTGGTCGTCGACGCTGACGCTCAGCTCGCCGAAGGCGGGGACGGTGATCTCGGGGCGGACGTCGACCTCGGCGGTGAACGCCAGGGACTCGCCGTCCTCGATCTTGGTCACCTCGAAGTCGGGGCGGCCGAGGGTGCGCAGCTCACCGGAGGTGACGGCCTCCAGGTACTTGGCCGGGATCGCCTCCTGGACGACCTCGTCCAGCACGGGCGCGCGGCCGATGCGGCTCTCCAGCACGCGGGCGGGGGCCTTGCCGGGGCGGAAGCCGGGGATGCGGACCTGCTTGGCCAGCTTGCGGTACGCGCGGTCGAAGTCCGACTTGAGCTCGTCGAACGGCACCTCGACGTTGATCCGGACCCGCGTCGGGCTCAGGTGCTCGACGGTGCTCTTCAACGTGGTCTCCTCGTAACGGGCATGACGTGCGGAACACCCCGTGAACGCGTCTGGGCGCGACGGGATTCCGCCTGAGTCTAGGTGGTCGGCCGGCGCGGCGGCGCTAGCACCCCGGGTCGAGGGGCCGCAACCGGCCGCGCGGGGGCCTCGTGACCATTGTCGCGGCAATACCCGCTCGCCGGGAATCCCTTTGCGGCATGCCGCAGGAATTCGCGGCACCGGTGGAATTTCGCCCGTTCGGGCCACGCGACCGTGCCGTCTCGCGGGCGCGCCCGACGTCCGGCGGGACGGCCTCGCGGCGGGCCGGCACGGCGCGGCGGAAATCACAACAGTGGTTCCTAACCCGGCCCCGGCGCATCCGGGCCGCCGCCGCGCCACCGCCGTGCCGCCCGACCCGCGCCCGGCGCGCCGACATCCCCCGACCGGACCCGCGAGACCGCAATTTCGCGGTCTCGCCAGAGGCGGATCGGGGGTACCTATGCGGCTCAACGGCTGATCGACAGGGTCATTCGTTAGGCCATTCGAGTGGCACTGGGAGCCGCGACCACGGCGGAGCGCGTCATCACCGAGCGGGGCCACCGCGGAGTCGTGTAACACGTATGCCGTAGAGCCGACTAACAGTCGGCGACCGCCAGCGAGGGGAGGTTCGCCAGAAAGAGTGAATTGAGGCCGTTTGGAGTAGTGCTCGACAGAAAACTTTCACTTGTCGAGATGACTCCAACCGCCGTAGTCCATTAGTGTGGGTTTCAGGTAGCGTGACGCCCGGATCCGCATGTTGGACCAGCAATAATTCACGTTGCCGGACGTTCTGGGGGGTCAGCAGCGGACGCAACCGGCAACCGGGACCGACAGGAACGAGCGAGACAATGTCATCGAGCTCTTTAACCACCTACCAGACAAGGTGCCGATGACCCGATGAGATCCATTCCGCCGCTGCCGAACACTATCCCAGGACCACTACTGGGCGCCGGCTGCGACTTCGGGGTCCGACGGGCCCCGGGCGCACCTGCCGGCCACCGCGTCCCACCCCTCGCGGTAGCGCGGCGATGTTGATCGACCTCAGGCCACGCGCACGCAGAAGCGCAGCCAGGTCAACTGCCGCCACGCACAAGAGATCACGATGCCGTCCCGCACAGGCCTCATCGTGGACCACTTACACGCACCGTTGGGGAGCTCCATGGAGACGCGTCAGCTTTTGGCGTTCACAACTGTGGTTCAAACGGGCAGTTTCACCAAGGCAGCCGCCACGCTGAATTGCTCGCAACCCACTATAACCACTCGGATCAAGGCACTCGAAGAGACCCTCGGCGTGCCGTTGTTCCGACGACTTCCGCGCGGCATCCAGATGACCTCTGCCGGTGTCGAGCTTTTACCTTTCGCGCGGAACATCATCACCCTGACCGACAAGGCCAGGAAAGCGATCACGATGAACGGCGAGCCGCACGGCAAGCTGGTCATCGGCAGCGCACAGAGTCTGACCGACTACCGTCTGCTACCACTGATCGAGTACATGTGCTGGCGCTACCCGAGCGTCCAGATCTCACTCCACTCGCGCAACACCCAGGCCAACCTGACCTCGGTGCGTGAGGGGCGGCTGGACTGCACCTTCTTCATCGGCTCCGTGGAGCCCCGCGAGGGGCTGGAGACGACGGTGCTGTGCCCGGAGCCGTTGGTCATGGTCGCCGGTCCGACCCACGCCCTGACCAGGCGTTCGGTGATCACCGAGGACGAGCTGCGTGGGAGCACGCTCATCCGGGCCGAGAACGGCGCCAGTTACTACGAGCAGTTCGAGCAGGCCCTGGGCCTGCAGGAAGCCGAGTCGAAGTCGCCGGTGCTGGCGCTCGACTCGATCGACGCCGCCAAGCGGGCGGTCGCCTCGGGTCTGGGGATCTCGCTTGTCCCCGAGGTGACGGTCGCCGCCGAGCTTGACGACGGCAGGCTCCGCCGCCTGCCCTGGGTCCCGCCGTTCCGGGTCTACACCCAGTTCGCGTGGCGCCAGGACAACTCCACCAACCCGTCGGTGACGGCGCTGGTGTCGGCGGCGGCGCAGGTGGTCAGCGAGCAGGTGGCGACTCCGGCATGACACTGGGGAGCCGTTCTTGAGCACCCGGGCGCGGGTGTGCTCAAGAACGGCCCGCGTTTCGCGGGGCGGGTGCCGGGTAGCACGAAGACATGACCGTCAAGGCGAGTGACCTGCGTGAGCTGCTGACGTCCGACCTGCCGGACCCGAACCTCGTCCTGATCGAGGGCAGGCTCGAGGTGATCCCGGTGGACGACCTGGACGCGGACCGCTTCCGCGGCGCCATGCTCCTGCTCTCGAGAGCCGAGCTCCTGGGGCGGGGCGTCGACGAGACCTCGTCGGACGACGACCTGGAACGCCAAGCGGCCACGATCTCCACCGCCGTCAACGAGCTGGGCGGCCGAGAAGAGCCCTGACCAACCACGAGGCCGGCCAGGGCGACCGTCGGGGCGACAGGATTTGAACCTGCGACCCCCCGCTCCCAAAGCGGGTGCGCTACCAAGCTGCGCCACGCCCCGGTCCACCCAAGCCTATCGCGACCGGCTAAGCTGACCACGCGCCCACCCCGGTAGGCGCGATGCGGGTGTAGCTCAATGGTAGAGCCCCAGCCTTCCAAGCTGGTCATGCGGGTTCGATTCCCGTCACCCGCTCTCGACATTCCCTTGCAGGTCAACAGCGGTGCCACCCATCCCAGGGCAGCACCGCTGTCGCGTCTCTTGATCACGTCGTGCGATTGGCGTGCGATTGACTCGCCTTCACCCGCTCGCTGAGCTTGTCCGCGATCTCACGGTCACGCTCGCTGGTCGCGTGCTGGTAGATCAGCGCCGCCCGCATGCTCCCGTGCCCCATGCGGTGCATCAGCTCCCGCGTGCTGGCTCCCGCTGCCGCTGCCAGGTTGTTGCCCGTGTGGCGCAGGTCGTGGAAGTGGAAGCCCTTCGGGAGTCCGACCTTGGCCACGGTCTTGATCCACTTCACGGACCGGTGCCAGTTGCCCCGCTTGAGGGCCGCACCCTTCTCCCCCGTGAAGATCAGCTCCTCCGGACCGGCCTTGACGAACGCCATCAGGTGACGTCGAAAGTCGTCCACGAGGATCTCGGGCATGGCGACCGTCCGGAAGCCTGCCGCTGACTTCGGTGGGCCTTCCACGAGCTTCCCCGAGTTGAGCTGAGCCAGCCTCCGAGGCACCCGGACGGTCGGCGCGTCCAGGTCGACGTCACACCTTCGGAGGGCGATCAACTCACCCCACCGCAGGCCGGTGAAGGCAGCAGCGAGGATCAGCACCCGGAAGCGTGGCGGCACGGTCTCCGACAGGGTGAACACCTGCTCCACGGACGCCACCGGCCGTTCGGGAGCCTTCTCCTGGTCTGCTCCCTTGATGCGGCACGGGTTCCGTTTGATCCGGTTGTCGTCCAGAGCGGTGTTCATGATCGCCCGCAGCAGCCGGTACGCCTTGGCGGTCGTGGTGTCCGAACGGCCGTTGTCGAGCAGGTGCCGCCGCCAAGTGCGCACGGTCTCCGTGGTGATCGAGTTGAGCAGCTTCTCGCCGAGGAACGGCACGACGTGAAGCCGGAACTGCCGCTCGTACTCCTCACGAGTGCGCACGCCGAGCTGCCGTTCCTTGATCCACCGCTCCCCGTACTCCTTGAGCGCGACCTTGCCGAGCAGCGGATCAACCCACTCGCCACGGAGGAGATCGGCCTCGACCGTGGACAACCAGGCGTTGGCATCGGTCTTGGTCGGAAACGTCTCCGGCGCGTTCCGGCGGAGGCCGTCAGGGCCGAGGTAGCTCGCCTGGTGGCGACCGGACGGCAGCTTGCGGACGTGCCCGAACTGGCGATGGTTCTTCTTGTTCGCCATCAGGCAGCCCTCCAGACCGGTTCGACCCGACCGGCGTTGATGAACTCGTCCACGTCGGTCCGCTTGAGCCGGACATGCCGCCCGAGGTGGTGGAACGCGATCCGACGCTCTGCGATGAGGCGACGGACGAAGCGGACGGTCGTGTTCATGTAGTCCGCCGCTTCCTGAACCGTGAAGTGCTCCTTCATCGTCTTCTCCCCCATTTACGCAGCTTGAGACGTTGCCGAACGGTTTGGCGGACTGGCCGAGGCGAGTAGTGCCGCCGTGTACTCGGCCTTCCATCGACGCCGCTCCGCGACCGCCCGCAGCAGCAGGTGTGGTCTTGGGGGCACGTTCGGGTCACCGGGCTGCACGTTGTTCCAGACGACCCGTTTGGGCTGGTCGTCCCCGGTGATCCCCACGTCGGCGAGCAGTTGCCGAACGAATTCCTTGCGGTCGTGCTTGTGATCGGCCAGCGACTTCCCGGACCACTTCCGCGACACCAACACCCGCCGACCAGCGACGCCGAGCGTTGAGCGCTTGTGCGCCTTGCCCTTGCACCGGCCGGGCTCCATCGACAGGCGAGCGCCCTTGGGTTGGACGCCGTAGAGCAGCCAGACCGGGCACTGCGGCGAGCAGGGCGTCACGGCCAGCTCCGCGCACAGCCGTTCGGCATGGTCCTCCTGGCGGTTGGTCTGGGCGTCGAAGCACTCACCGATGCTCTTGGTCAGGTACTTCGTCAGGTAGCCGATGTGCCGACCGGCCTCCTCAGTGCCGCCGAGGATGCCCTTGGAGTGCACCTGCACCCCGAATCGCGCCACGTGCGCCGGACGCTCCACCTGGTCCAGTGCCTCGTCCCACGTCGGCAGCGGTTCGCGGGTAGCCGGGTCTACGAACCCCTTCGCCCGCGAGTCCCACACCGGCCGGTTGTCTCCGCTGTACTTGATCTCGTCGTGGTTGGGCCACCAGATCTGGTGGTAGGTGGCCTCAGCGACCGCCCGCAGCTCCGCCCGCGAGATCGAACCCCGGATAGCCGCGTGCCAGTGCGGCGCCAGCCGCCGCTGAGGTTCGACCGTCGAGAAGTACTGCACGTCCCAGCCGACGCAGCGCCGCAGGTTCTGCACGAACCGATCGAGCAGTGCCGCGAAGTGCACCGCGTCCCGAGCCGCCCGCCGGTAGTCGTAGGTGTTCGGGTCTACCGGTGTGCCGTCCGAGCGCACCTTGCCGTAGCTGTCGAGCGTCAGCGTTAGGAACGTCGAGGGCTGGTACTTGCCCCCGAACACGCGCCCGACCGTGTGCTTCTGGACCGGCCGCCGAGGCAGGTTCGGTGCATCCTGCCGCCGCCTGGTCGACCGCTTCCGGGTGATCCGTGGACGTGCCTCCAGAGCGGGGAGTGCATCGCGGATTCCGAGCTGCCGAAGTTCGACGTCGACCCCCGCGACCTCCTCTCGGACCTCCTCCGCTCCGATCTCGTCGCCCTCCTCGACCGCCTGCCGGTACACCTTCACCAGGTCGGCCCGGTACGCGGTCAGCGCCCGCTGATCGTCACTGGGCTGGTCCGGGGTGAAGTCGGGTTCCTCGGTCAGGTGCCATCCCTCGCGGCACTGCGCCATCCGCAACCTGCGGTTCTTCTCCGCGCAGGTGGGGCACACACTCGCCACGGTTGAGCCGCACGCCACGGGCACGATCTCAACCCGTCCGGTGTCCAGGTCGATCCGTTCCTTGGCCAGCGGCCGGACACACACCCCGTGTTCCTCAGCCACGGCCCGAGCCACGTCCAGCGCCGCCGGCTGCTTCATCCGGTCCGCACGAGTCAGGTACTCGCTCACGCCGCAACCTCCCCCGAGCCGTCCGGACGAGTCGGGAAGTCGTGCACCTTCGCATCAGCCAGGAACGTGCCCAGCTCGACCAGATCGGCGTCGGTGACGTGGAAGGCCCGAGCCCGTTCCGGCTCCCTTTGCCCGTCCTCCTTGACCCAGGCGACACCAGGCGTGTTCTCGCTGATCTCATGAGCCGCCGCGCCGCGCTGCCGCACACCGTCGCCAAGCACCATGTCGACCTGTTGCGGCTCGTCCAGACGCAGTGCCACACGGGTACTGAACAGGTGCCGGAAGGAGACGACCTCCTTGCGCGGGTCCTGGACCAGGCCCACGACCGCATAGCCAGGTGCACGCCCCTGTGAGGTGATCGTCTGGATAGCCCGCACGGCCCGTTCGCGGAGCTGCTTGTCCGGCTGGTAGGCGATCAGGTCCGCCAGCTCGTCCACGATCAGGACGGTGAATGGCTCTCCTGTCGACCGTGCCCACAGCCGCCGCACACCCCGGTACCGCGTGGCCCGATCCTTGACTTCTGCGGCAATTTCTTCAAGCAAGACAACAGCTTCCGGTCCGTTGTCGTACACGACACGGTCGAAGGCGTCCGAGCACTGCCCGAGTTCCATCCCGCCCTTCGGGTCGATCCCGACCAGCCGGACCAGGCCCGCACGGACGGCCGGGGCGAGCTGCCACACCAGCGACCAGAGCACCGAGCCCTTGCCCGCACCGGGCACGCCGACCACGAGCACCTGAGACCCGAGCAGGCGCAGCCGCCAAGGCTTGCCCGTCTCCGTCCGGCCGACCACCACCCGTTTGAGATCCACCTCGGTCGAGTCCGTCAGCGCGGGCACCGTGAGCGGACGCAGCAGCGGGTCACGGTGGACGAAGTCCAGCTCGATCACCCGAGGTCGCAGCACCCGCACCCGACACGAACGGGCACCGAACGAGTGCGCCAACCCGTCCCGCCGCAGCTCCCACGCCTCAGGCGACTGGGCAGGCACCATCCGGACCCGAACCCGATCCCGCCAGCCCTCCGACCGGACCCGGCGCAGCTTCGGCCAGTACTCGCGCCCACGGTCCCGCTTGGCCAGGTCAGCCAGCCGCATCACCGACCGCCACTTCGGCACGTACACCGTCGCCCGCCGCCACTCGGTCACCAACCGGTACCAGCCGTGCCGTAGAAACGACCCGCGATCCAGGCCAGCCCAGATCAGCAACGCCGCTACCAGCGACAACAGCGCCAGCACGAGCGGCGAGAGCCCGAACCGCCACCAGCACCAGGCCGCCGACACCGGCACCAACGTGACCACCGGATAGCGAACGACAACGAGCACCAGACGCACGGCCCCGACGACCACCAGCCACGCCAGCGCCACCAGTGCCGCGATCCACTTGGCCTTGCCGGGTACGAGCACCCACCACGGCACCCGAGGCCGGACACCCTCGAACGGAGCCGGGTCGACCCACTTTCCGCCGTTCATCGCACACGCCCCACCGGGGCGAAAATCAGCGGCAACCAACCCAGGCAGCCGCAACAAACGAGCTGGTTAGGGGCGTAGACACCGAACCGCTTGCACGCCCCACAGGGGCGACCGTTGGACAACTTCCACACTGTTGGAGCACCGCGCCGACTTGACGCGCGCACCCCACGTACCGATAGCCTCGACATGACCGGAATCCCTTGTGTGGTAACGAAAGCACGCGAAAGATCCGGTCGGTGCGTCGCCGGGAAACAGCTTCAGCCCGCCAAGACTCGAACCTGTTTCCCCGCGACCCCACCAACCAGCAATTCAGATCACTTGCCGCACGAGACCGCCCGCACGGTCAATCGCTCGTCTCGACCTCGAACAGGTCCTCGAACTCGAACGGCGCGAGCGCCTTCAACGCCCCACTGATAAACCGCGCACCGGGCCGCAGCTCACCGTTACGGGCACGCTTCACCGTCGACCGGTTGAGCCCCATCGCCTTGGCCAGCGCGTAGTCCGAGTGAAACCCCGCCAACCGCACCGCCTTGGTGAACGCGTCACCGCGCAGCCTGACCGTGTACCTCGGCTCACCCACGCCGAAGCCAACATGGACCACGGCCACCGCCGCGCCCTCGGACCCATTCGACTCGACCGCCTGCCAGCGCTTGCTGCGAACAGCCGCCGCATCGGCGAGGGCTTGGGCGATCTTCTTGCCCTTCTCCCAGTGCTGCTCCGCGAGGAAGACCGCCTCCCTCTGCCGCCCACGATCGGACTCAGCGACCCGCCGATACACCTCAGCCGCCCGGAAGTGGAAATCCCGCCAGTCCGCGCGCGTCGCCTCAATCGAGGGCATCACCTCGACCAACGCGTCATGAGCCGCCCGAAGCGTCGTCGCCGATCCCACCGCCGACCACAACTCCTCCAGAAGATTCACTCCCACTCATCCCCCTCCACACCCAGCGCAACGCCGCCCTGCTTCAACGCCGAACGCAGCCTGTTGACCGAATCCCGCTCGACCACCAGAACGGCAGGGAACGCCTTACCGAAACGAATCTCCACCCGGTCCTCAAACGCCACCGGGTATGCGCGAATCGGAAGATCATCGGTCACGTGGAGCCGCACCATTTCGCCGCCCATGGGGTCACGCAGCCTTGGCAGCGGACTTGACGACGACCGGCTTCATGCCCGAGGCCCTCAGGCTGTACCCGAGCTTCGCCCGACACCTGTGCCGCTCGCCCCCGTGGCTCCCCCGGCACGCCTTGTCGTCAATCCAGGGCGTCACCGTCAGCCCTTCGAAGACCACCGGCCGCACATCCGTCCCCGGGATCGCCTCCGGCGGCACCGGCTGGTGCGGGGCCGCGATCTTCACCGTCACCACGGCGTCCGTCTTCCGCTCCGCCGCTTGGTCGATCACCAGGACTGACCACACCAACAGTCCGGTCTCCTTGTCCGCCTCCTGCTGGACCGGCAACCCCTTCGCCCGCTCCTCGGCCGATTGGAACCTGAGCACCGGCTCGACACCCATCACCAACGCGCCACGGGGAAAGACGAAGTCGTGCGTCGCCGGGAGCCTGCTCCCACCACTGATCGCCACAGCCGATCTCCTGTCATCAGCGTCGGCTGGACCCTTGGTCCAGCACCTTGACACCAACCACTTTCGGCTGATCAGCGGGACGCAAGCACCGCATAGCGGGACTTCTAAGGACGTCCTTGCTAGCTTAAAGACGTCCCAAGTCGTTACAACGGGGGTACACATGGCCAACGAACGACTACGAGAAGCCCTGCTCCGCAACGGCCTGAACCTCGACCACATCGCCCGAGCCACCGGCGTCGACCCCAAGACCGTCGAACGCTGGATCACCAAGGGCCGCGTCCCCTACCCCCGCCACCGCCACACCATCGCCTCGATGGTCCGCGAGACCGAGAACTACCTCTGGCCGGACGCCGTAGCCGCGGACCGCAAGGCCGAGATCGCCGAGTCCGAGGTGGTCAAGGTCTACCCCCACCGCAACAACATCCCCGCGGACCTCTGGGACCGACTCCTCAACGACGCCACCAAGCACATCGAGGTGCTCTCCCTGGCCGCCCTCTTCCTGGTCGAACGCCCCACCTTCGCCAAGGAGCTGCGTCTCAAGGCCGAGCAGGGTGCCAAGATCCGTCTCCTGTTCGGCGACCCCGCAGGCCGTGAAGCAGCGCGCCGCAGCGAGGAAGAGCAGCTAGGAAAGGGCACCGTCGCCGCCCGCATCCGCAACGCCCTAGCGTTCGTCCGCCCGCTGGCCGACGTCCCCGGCATCGAGGTCCGCCTACACAAGACGACCCTCTGCAACTCCGTCTTCCGCTTCGACGACGAAATGATCGTCAACACCCACGTCTACGGCTTCCCCGGCGCCCACGCCCCCGCACTCCACCTACGCCGACTCTCCGCAGGCGACCTCTTCGAGACCTACTCCGAAAGCCTGGAGACCGTCTGGACCAGCGCGAAGCGCGCCACCTTCTGACAAGGTCGAACCATGACCCGGACCGACTACCTCAACGACCCCAACGCCCCGAAGCCCAACAGCATCCGGGTAGCCGTCAGCGCCATCGTCCAAGACTCCACCGGCCGCCTCTTGATGATCCGGCGCACCGACAACGACAAGTACGCCATCCCCGGCGGCGGCCAGGACGTAGGCGAAACCCTCGCCCAAGCGGTAGTGCGCGAGGTCGAGGAGGAGACCGGCATCCATGTAGAGGTCACCGGCCTGGTCGGCCTGTACTCCAACCCTAACCACGTCATCGCCTACGACGACGGCGAGGTCCGCCAAGAGTTCTCCATCTGCTTCCGCGCTCAACCCATCGGAGGCGAGCTGCGCACAAGCAGCGAATCCAAGGAAGTCCTCTGGGTAGAACCCGACCGCCTACCCGACCTCGACATACACCCGTCAATCCGCCTACGCATCGACCACGGCCTCAGCAACCGCGCCGAGCCCTACTTCACCTGACCTCAACCCCAGCAGCCCTCAACCGAGCCTCCGTCCGCTCCACCGCCGCCACCAACTCAGGCTCCGCCTGCCGGATGAAAACCGTCACCAGGTCTTCCAGCCCATACCGCGCCTGAATCTCCGCGATCCGCTCACGAACCCCGGTCGTGTCGCCATCCGGCCCGGTGGTCATATCCGCCCACCACAGTGCATCCCGCAGCGGCGTCTCCTCATCCACCCAACGCGCCAGCTCAGCCGAGTACCCCCTCAACTCGGCCTCTCGGTAGGCACAGGAGTGATGTGCCACAAGCGCACACAACCGCTCAGAACACCCCTGGTCTTCGAGATACCGAGCCCCATCAAGCGGATGAAACCCAGTCTCGGCAATCTCCGGCGCGTACCCCACATCGTGAAGAACAGCCGCAGCCGTCAACAGCTCGCGCTCCGCTTCCGCGATGACTCCAGCCGCCAGCCCAGCTCTCTTCGCAACACCCTGCACATGCGCCCACCGCCGAGGCAACGACGAGGCAAGCCGACCTTCGGCCACCGAGTAGGCCCGCGCGACCAGATCCACACCCACACCCTAGGCAGGCCGTTCGCACCGCAACACCGCAACAGCCCCCAACCTGCCGCGTTGCCGAATTCCGCTCTACGGGATCAAGGCGCGCCGCCTGCGGCAACGCGCGGCCAGTCCGGCCTCACGTTTTCACCGACTCCCCGCATCGCGGCACGCCGGGCTCCCGCTCCGCTCCGCCCGTCGGCCGCACGCGGAGTCGGCGCACGCGGCCGGATGACTGCACGCGGAGGTGCTGCGTTCGGACGAGAATCGCTCCCAGCGTCCAGGGTTCCGACGATCGCGCAGTCACAGACTTCACAGCGCTGGGCACGGCGATCGGCTGCCGCGGCGGGTACGCCACCTTGCCACCGTCAGTCTTAATCGACGTCAGGCGCGCCTCGTTGAGCGCACCAGTAGAGACTATGTGCGAGAATTATGGAACGGAACCGAAAATCTCTCACACTAGCTGAACCTGACCCCAACCTGTATCCTGCCGAGAAGAATACTCCACCTACGCACGGTTAATGCCGTTCAGAGGAGCCATGCAGCACACCGCCGAAACCATCGCGGAGCAGATATCCACTCTCTTGCGAACCAAAGCAGAGAAGACGGGCGAGAATTTTACTTTCAAGATGGACCGCTACGTGTCCTCACCTGTAAGCGAGGACAAGCTAACCGAGATCGCTTCTGAGATCGCCAACTTTAAACGCGGCGAAGGTGTGTCAGTTTCGACACCGAAAACCTTTGAGGCCCTAGTAAAGCGCCACACGAACCGACCAGCACGAGCCCTGCGAGAAGGAATTCAACTGGACGATGTCCAGCAGGGCCTGACATACGAAATCGGACCGCCGACAATACCCTTCCTGTTGCACTTCCTCTCCGACGCTCTCCGGTTGGACGGTGCGAGGATTTTCCGAACCTTCGGACTATTTGTTGGTTTCCGTTATTCCGATGGACCTAAAGACCAGTGGGATGCCTTGGATACCTTACGGAACGTAGGATCGTTTACAACAATCCGCATCATTTCCGACAAGCCTCGACCTGAATCCTACTGGACGCAGCACGCAGAAGCCGTGTACTTCCACCTCGGATACAACCTTGATGTAGCCCTGATGCCGGTATTAAGCGTAGACGAACTCAAGCGATCGTCTGCAATATCGCGCACGAGACGATCACGCGCAAAAGAAATCGACGCCCCACGACGCCACTACGTTAGTGATCTAGTGTTCCACTACCAGCTCGCCGTATCGGCGGAAAGCCCCATGCTGGAATACCTCTCTTACTACCATGTGGCAGAACACTGGTTTGAGAACATCGTGCAGGATGACCTAGTCGAACAGGTGCAGACCATAATCACGTCGCCGAAATTCTCATATCGCCGGAAGCGTGACATCAGAGAGCTCATTAAGAAGGTCAACAAGGCCGTACAGCTCAGAAGCGAAGAAGTGGTCATAAATGAGCAGATTGCCCTCCGACTCACCCTTCAAAAGCACGTCGACCTAGCTCAGATCCTACAAGAGTTGCGCGCCTTCGACCCTGCGCTACCCGAGTACTACAAAAATACGGCAGTTCCCTTCTCCGATGGCGATAAAGTTGACCTTAATTCTGACGATCAGCCGGCGGTCTACCAGGCGCTAAGTCGCAGAATTTATAAGACAAGAAATGCACTTGTGCACAGCAAGGAAGGCGCGAGGAGTCGGTTTACACCCTTCTCTGATGACGTGGCATTGACCCCGGAGCTACCTCTAATGAGATTCGTGGCTGAGCAAATCATTGTGGACACATCCACGCCTCAGGATGGGTAGAGACGCGCACGCAATGGACCTACGTGGCTCGTTGAGGCACGCAACCAGGTGGTTGCTGCGTGCGATTATCGTGCGATTAGCCCAGGTCAGCGACGGTCAACAGCGGTCAACAAGGACAAGAGCAGGTGCTGGCAAGGAGCGGTGAGCTGGGGTTGACGCCGCCCTTCCAAGCTGGTCATGCGGGTTCGATTCCCGTCACCCGCTCCAGACTCTTCTTGCTGGCAGAGCCCTCATAGACCGTCCCACGTGGACGGTCTTTTGCGTTCTGCGGAACGTCCGGACCCCTCGCGTGCCCGCGCCGCCAGGTCGCGTGGCGGTAGCGGCAGGTGGACGGCGCGGTCCTTTGTGGATGGTTGTGCCCCTGGTGGAGATGGGGCCGGTGGGGTGGGCTGGGGTGGGCTTGATAGGTGGTGGTCTGCGGTTAGGTGGGGATTGGTTGGGACCAGTGGGGCGGTGGGCTGGCAGGTTCATGCTGTTGGGGTTCGGTTTGGTTGATGATTGGTTTCCGGTTCGGAGTTAGAGTGGTTCGGACGAGTTGTTGTCAACCCCCTCGACACGTGCGGGCTCGTCGTGTGGTTGTGGGGAGCGGTCGCGCGAGTTGGGCTGCTTCCCACGACCCGCACGTCCACTTGGCTCATCATGGGCACATGCGTCTGGACCAGATCGTGGTGGATTGCCTGGACCCGGCACGGCTCGTGCGGTTCTGGGCGGGGTTGCTCGGTGGTGAGGTGGTGGAGCGGGAGCACGGGTGGGCGCACGTCGTGCCGCCCGGGTGGCCTCGGATCTCGTTTCAGCCCGTGCCGGAGTCAAAGGCGGTGAAGAACCGGCTTCACCTGGACGTCGACGTCGACGACATCGGCGCGGCGACGGAGAAGGCCGTTGGGCTCGGGGCGACGAAACTGGGTGGCGTGCAGACCGACGAGCAGGGCAGCTTCCAGGTGCTGCTGGACCCGGCGGGCAACGAGTTCTGCTTCGTCAAGGCCGCCCCCTAGGACGTGATGGCGCGGCACAGCGCCTCGCCGAAGCGGATCGCCAGCACCACCATGAGCACGCCGATGGCGAAGGTCACCAGGCATCTCAGGATCACGCGCAGCTTCCTCACGCGCACAGTGTGCCTCCAATTCAGCCCGTAGCAGCGGCAACGGCGGAACGCAGCGCGCGCACGACCGCGACATCCCCCTCCACCGACACGTCCTCCTCCCCGACCCGCCCCCACAACCACAGGTCCACCGCGGACGCGGAGCCGCTGACGACGGCCGCCGGGTCGGCTCGAGGGCAGTAGTCGACGATCCCCTCGTGCAGCGCCACGGTCCACTCACGGCCCGGTACGCGCAGCGTCACGGCTCGCCCTGACGTGTGGACACCGGGTGGCTGGTGGCAGCCCAACCACAGCCGCAGCACCTCGTCGACGCCGTCCGCCGCCAAGCCCGGCTCCAACGGCGCCGCCGAGCCGGTCGCGGCCTGCGCGTCGACCCGGTGCACGGCCGTCTCGTGCGCCATCCGCCGCACCCAAAACCCCACCGTCCCGTCCCACGGGCACCACGTCGCCGCAGGCGCGGCCGCGCGCGCCGGATCCAGCACGGCGATCAGCGCCGCCGCGCCGACCCGGTACCAGTCGACCAGGTCGGCGTCACCGGGCGAGCACTCCCACTCCGCCGGACGCGCGCCGCGCGCGATCCACTGCGCCACCACGCGGTGGATCGAGCCGACGTGCACGAGCAGGTCACCGATCGTCATCCCGGGACACGCCGGCACGTCACGATCAGGTGGTGCCAAAGTTGCTGCGACCGCCAACGCCTCCGCTTCGACGCGGAGCGCGCTCGCCAACGAATGGGCATCCAACGAATGGGCATCCATCGGCGCAGCATCGCGGAACCGAACGCCCGGGTGCGACCCCTGAATTGGATCGCGCACGACGGCCGACCGGCGTATGAACGTGCCATGGCGCTCAACCTCCGCACCCTCACCGCGGACGACCTCCCGGAGTTCCAGCGGGTCGTCAACTCGGCATTCCTGTTCGACAGCGTCGAGGACCAGCTCGAACGGTGGCGTGGCCTCTTCGAGCCGGACCGGCACCACGCCGTGTTCGACGGTGACGAGCTCATCGGCGGCGGCGGCATCCAGACGCGCGAGATCACCTTGCCCGGAGCCGGCCCGGTACCGGTCGCGGCGGTCACGTCGGTCGGCGTGAAACCGGGCCATCGCCGTCGCGGCGTGCTCACCCGCGTCATGCGTGCCCAGCTGCACGGCATGCACGAGGAGGGCGCCGAGGCGATCGCCGCGCTGTGGGCCTCGGAGGCGGGGATCTACCCCAGGTACGGCTACGGGCTCGCGGCCGAGTTCACCCGGCTCGACGTGCCGCACGGCGCGAAGTTCCGCCCCGGCGTGTCGACCGGCGGCGAACGGGTGCGCGAGGTGCCGCGCGACGAGGCCATGCCGGTGATGAAGGCCGTGTACGAAGACCTGCGGCCGTCCCGGACGGGCTGGCTGAGCCGCACGGACGCCGCGTGGGACCACCACCTCGCCGACACCGAGCGCGACCGCGACGGGCTGAGCGCGTACCGCTACGTGCTGCACCCGCAGGGTTACGCGGTCTACCGGATCAAGGCGGACTGGCAGGTGCGCGGCCCGCGCAACGAGCTGCACGTGCGCGAGCTCGCGGCACGGACCGACGAGGCGTACGCGGCGCTCTACCGCTACCTGCTGGACCTCGACATGGTCGGCGAGCTGAAGTTCTTCACCGCCTCCGACGACCCGGGCGTCCACCTGCTGGAGGACTCGCGGCTCGCGCTGCGCGGCCGGGCCGACTCGCTGTGGGTGCGGATCGTGGACGTCGACCGCGCGCTCCCCCTGCGCCGCTACCTCTCCGACGTGGACGTGGTGCTGGAGCTGTCGGACGAGTTCTGCCCGTGGAACGCGGGCCGGTGGCGGTTCACCGTCAAGGACGGCGCCGCGACCGTGCAGCGGGTGGACGACGACCCGGACGTCGTGCTGGACGTGCAGGCGTTGGGGGCCGCGTACCTCGGTGGGACGAGGTTGGCGACGTTGGCGCGGGCCCAGCGGGTGAGTGAGGTCACCGCGGGTTCGCTGAACGCCTTGTCGCACGCGCTGTTGGGCGATCGGGAGCCCCACTGCCCGGAGGTGTTCTGACCGTTTCGGGAACCTCCGCCCGGCGTGGGGCGTTTTCCGGACATCAAGCACCGGGAGGGTCGATGACCACCACGATCGTGTTGCTCGTGCTGTTGGTCCTGGTGGGCGTGGTCTGGTACGCCGCCCGCTCCGCGGCCGAGAAGCGCCGCCGGGAGCTGGAGGACGCGCAGGCCGAGGCGCGCCGTTGGGTGGAACGGCTCGGCGGCCAGGTGATGAACCTGACCGGCACGGACGTGGCCTCGCAGCAGGCGATGGCCGACGCGTCCGAGCGGTTCACCGCGGCCGGGTCGCAGATGGAGCAAGCGCGCACGGTGGAGCAGTGCCGCCTGGTCACGCAGACCGCGATGGAAGGCCTGTACTACGTGCGGGCCGCGCGCGTCGCGATGGACCTCGACCCCGGTCCCGAGCTGCCGGACCTCACCGGCCAGAGCCGGGCGGGCAAGGTGTCGGAGGAGCGTGACGTCACGGTGAAGGGTCACCGCTACGTCGCCTCGCCGCGGCCGGGTTCGCAGACGCCGCACTACTACCCCGGCGGCGTGGTGGCGGGTCGTCCGGTGCCGGAGGGCTGGTACTCCGAGCCGTGGTGGAAGCCCGCGCTGGTGGCGGGCGCGTGGGGCTTCGCGTCGATGATGCTGTTCAGCGCGATGTTCACGGGCATGGTCGGCGTGCCGGCGGCCGTGGCCTCGGAGGACCCCGGCGGCGCCGAGGACGGCGGCGACGGCGGTGACTCCGGTGATGGCGGCGACGCCGGTGGCGACTTCGGCGGGGACTTCGGCGGCGGCGACTTCGGCGGCGGGGACTTCGGCGGGTTCTGAGGTCAGGCGGATTCTGAGGTCAGGCCGGTTGGCAGGTCGGGCACCAGTAGAGGTTCCGGCCGGCCAGCGAGGCGGCGGCGACGGGCGTGCCGCAGACCAGGCACGGTTGGCCGGTGCGGCGGTAGACGTAGACCTCGCCGCCGTGCCGGTCCTGCCGCGGCGCCCGGCCGGTGACCTCGGGCAGGTGCTCGGGCCGCACGGTGTCGATGCGCCCGACCTTCACGCCGGCGCGCATGAGCACGGTCAGGTCGAGCCACAGGTCGTCCCACAACGCCCGGTCGACCTCGTTGCCGGGCACGAGCGGGTGGACGCCGTGCCGGAACAGCACCTCGGCCCGGTAGACGTTGCCGACGCCCGCGAGCACGGTCTGGTCAATCAGCAGCACGGCGATGGACTGGCGCGACCGGGCGATGCGCGCATGGGCCAGGTCGGGTTTCGCGTCACGGCGCAGCGGGTCCGGGCCGAGGCGGGCGCGCAGCGCGGCCACCTCGACGTCGGTGAGGACCTCGCACCGGTTCGGGCCGCGCAGGTCCGTCCAGTGGGTGGGGCCGGCCAGCCGCATCCGCACCTGGCCGACCGGCTGGGTCACCGGGTGCGGCGACTCGGTGAACGTGCCGTAGAGGCCCAGGTGGACGTGCACGGTGGCGTCCGGGCCGTAGACGTGGAACAGGTGCTTGCCGTGCGCCTCGGCGCGCCGGAACAGCCGACCGTCCACAGCGGACGCGGAGAACTTGCCCTGCGGGCTCGACACCCGGACCGTCGAGCCCGCGTACCGGCGCTGGTGCAGCTTCGCCAGGCGGTGCAGCGTGTGACCTTCGGGCATCAGGGCAGGGCCGGCGCCTCGCCGGTGCGCTCGTACTCGCGGAGGATGTCGATGCGGCGCGCGTGCCGCTCCTGCCCGGAGAACGGGGTGGCCAGGAACGCCTCGACGATCGCGAACGCCTCCTCGGTGGTGTGCATCCGGCCGCCGACGCCGATGAGCTGGGCGTCGTTGTGCTCGCGGGCGAGCTTCGCCGTCTCCACGCTGTAGGCGAGCGCGGCGCGGGCGCCGGGCACCTTGTTCGCGGCGATCTGCTCGCCGTTGCCGGAGCCGCCGATGACGATGCCCAGGCTGCCCTCGTCCGCGACCACGCGGCGGGCGGCCTCGATGCAGAACGGCGGGTAGTCGTCCTCCGCGTCGTACACGGCCGGCCCGACGTCGACCACCTCGTGGCCCGCGTCGGTCAGGTGCTTGACGAGGTGGGTCTTCAGCTCGAAGCCCGCGTGGTCCGATCCCAGGTAAACGCGCACGTCAGCAAGTCTGCCATCCTTGGCCGCGTGTTCGGACAAGAGGGTTGCCGGCTGCGGTTGGAGTGGGGTCCCGAGGGGGTCGCCGCCCTCGGGGAGCAGTGCGCGGTGCTCGTGGTCGTGGACGTGCTGTCGTTCTCCACCGCGGTGGACATCGTCGTGGCACGTGGTGGGGCCGTGCGGCCGGTGCACTGGTCGAAGCGGGCGTCGGCGGCGCGTCCGGCGGACCCGTCGTGGACGTTGCGGCCGTCGTCGCTGGTGTCCGTGCCGCCGGGGACGGAGCTGGAGCTGGCTTCGGCGAACGGCGCCACGTTGTGCTCGTCGGCCGAGGCGACGGGGGCGATCGTGCTGGCGGGGTGCCTGCGCAACGCGCGGGCGGTCGCCGTGGCGGCTCGTCAGTTGGCGGCGGGTGGGCCGATCGGCGTCGTGCCGGGCGGTGAGCGGTGGGGCGTGAACCTGACCGACGAGGCCGACGCCGGACCGTTGCGACCGGCGGTGGAGGACCTGCTCGGCGCGGGCGCGATCATGTCGTCACTGCTGGGCTACGGCTCGGCGTCGGTGGAAGCGGCGTTGGCCGCGGAGATGTACGCGTGGGCGTCGGTGGAAGACGTCCTGAACGGTTGTGTGTCCGGTCGTGAGCTCATCGCCGCGGGCCACGCGGGCGACGTCGCCCTTGCCGCCGAGGTCAACGTGAGCACCGCCGTCCCCCGCCTGACCGACGGCGTCCTCCACGCGCGGGGTTAGCGCTGGACGGACTTCAGCTCGGTGAACTCGTCCAGGCCGTGGGTGCCGAACTCGCGGCCGTTGCCCGACTGGCGGTAGCCGCCGAACGGGGCGCTGGTGTTGAACGCGGCGCCGTTGATGTCCACCTGGCCGGTGCGCAAGCGCTTGGCCACGGCGAGGGCGCGGTCGGTGTCCGCGGAGAACACCGCGCCGCCCAGGCCGTAGATGGTGGAGTTCGCGATCCGCACGGCGTCGTCCTCGTCCGCGTAGGGCATGACGGACAGCACCGGGCCGAAGATCTCCTCCTGCGCGATCGCCATGTCCGGCCGGACGCCGCCGAACACGGTCGGCGTGACGAAGAAGCCGCGGTCGAGAGGTCGGGAAGGGCCGCCGAGGGCGAGCTTCGCCCCTTCGGAGATGCCGCGCTCGATGTAGCCGACGACGCGGTCGCGCTGCGCGGCCGACACCGCCGGACCCATGCGGGTCGTCGGGAGGGCCGGATCGGCGGGCTCGTACTTGGCCGCGGCGGCGACCGCGATCTCCACCGCCTCGTCGTGCCGGGAAGCGGGCACCAGCAAGCGGGTCCACGCGCTGCACGCCTGGCCGTTGTTCATGTACGCGTTGCCCACGCCGATCTTCACCGCACGGGTCAGGTCGGCGTCGTCGAGCACCACGTTCGCCGACTTGCCACCCAGCTCCAACGCCACCCGCTTCACCGTCTCGGCGGCCAGCGCGGACACCCGCCGACCGGCCCGCGTCGAACCGGTGAACGACACCATGTCCACCATCGGGTGACTGGCCAACGCCTCGCCGACCACCGGCCCCGTGCCGTGGACCAGGGAGAACACGCCCTCGGGCACGCCGACGTCGTGGAGCACCGAAGCGAGCAGGTCGGCCGTGAGGGGCGCCAGCTCGCTCGGCTTGAGCACGACCACGTTCCCGGCCGCCAGCGCGGGCACGACCTTGGCCACCATCTGCTGCAACGGGAAGTTCCACGGCGTGATGGCCGCGACCACGCCGACCGGCTCCCGCAGCACGAGCGAGTTCCCGATCTCCGCACCGTCGAAGTACCCGGCGGCCAGCACGTCCGCCACGCCGCGCGCGATGCCCACCGGGTTCGGCACCTGCACCCGTGACGCGAACGTGGCCGGGGTGCCCATCTCGGCCGTCATGGTCGCGGCGAACTCCGCCGCCCGCGCCTCGATGGCGTCCGCGACCGCCCGCACGAGGGCGAGCCGGGAGTCCGGCGACGTCGCCGACCACGCCGGGAACGCGGCGACGGCCCTGGTCACGGCGGCGTCCACGGCGTCGGGCGTGCCGGCGGGGACCGTGCCGACGACCTCTTCGGTGGTCGGGTTGACGACCTCGATCACTGCGGACTCCCCGAGAACGGTGTGACACTCCAAGACGAACTTTGCCCCAGAGTGTCACACCGGACGCGTCAGGAGAAGTCCAGACCCCCGGTCCGGGTGCGCTTGAGCTCGAAGAAGTACGGGAAGCCCGCCAACGCCCGCGCGCCGTCGAACACCTTCACCGCGTCCTCGCCACGCGGGATCTTGGTGAGCACGGGCCCGAAGAACGCCACGCCGTCGATGTGGATCGTCGGCGTGCCGACGTCCATGCCCACCGGGTCCATGCCGCGGTGGTGGCTGGCCCGCAGCTCCTCGTCGTGCTCGTCGGTGTGCGCGGCCTCGGCCAGCTCCGCGGGCAGGTCCACGTCCTCCAGCGCGAGCTTGATGGCCTGGTCGTAGTCACGCGTGCTGCCCAGGCCCTCGTTGTGGATCCGGGTGCCGAGCGCGGTGTAGAGGTCGCGCAGCACGCCGTCGCCCTTGAGCTTGGCCGCGGCGATGGCGACGCGCACCGGCCCCCAGCCGCGGTCCATCATGTCGCGGTAGTCGGCCGGCAGGTCCCGGTCCTCGTTGAGCACGGACAGGCTCATCACGCGGAAGTTCAGGTCGAGGTCGCGCTGCTTCTCCACCTCGAGGATCCACCGGGACGAGATCCACGCGAACGGGCAGATCGGGTCGAAGTAGAAGTCGACCTTCGTACGTCCCTCTGTCGACATGCGGTGTTCCCTCCGTGGCTGTTCGTGAGCGGTGCGCCGGGTCCGGCGCTTCCATCGTGCTCAACCAGCCCACCACGCGCAGTCTTCCCTCGGACGCCAGTCCACTTCCGGGGGTCCCACGTGATTGGATGCGACTGTCGTGTTCACCGACTCGACACCCATACCCGTTCCGACGACGCCGACGCCGAGGTCCCGTGGCGGCGGCAGACGAGGTGACCAGTGGCGGCACCCAACCTCACCCGCGACCAGGCGCAGCAGCGGGCCTCGCTGCTGGAGGTCGATTCCTACCGGATCGAGCTGGACCTGACCGACGGTGGCGGAAAGCCCGGCTCGGACACGTTCCGCTCGACCACGACGGTTGCCTTCCGCAGCCAGACGCCCGGCGCGTCCTCGTGGGTCGACGTCGTGGCCGCCAATGTCCACCGCGCCGTGCTCAACGGGCACGAGCTGGACGTCTCCTCCTACCGCGAGGAAGACGGCATCCACCTGCCCGACCTGGCCGAGGTCAACGAGCTGACGGTCGAGGCCGACTGCCGGTACATGAACACCGGCGAGGGCCTGCACCGGTTCGTCGACCCGGTCGACGGCGAGGTGTACCTGTACTCGCAGTTCGAGACGGCGGACGCCAAGCGCATGTTCGCCTGCTTCGACCAGCCCGACCTGAAGTCGGTCTACCAGCTCACGGTGACCGCGCCGCACCACTGGAAGGTCGTCTCCAACGCGGCGATCGAGTCCACTGTGGACGGTTCGGGCGGCGCGGACGTGCACGTCTTCGCCACCACCAAGCCCATGTCGACGTACTTGGTCGCGCTGGTCGCCGGTCCTTACGCCGAGTGGCGCGACGAGTTCCAGGACGGCGACACCACGATCCCGCTCGGCATCTACTGCCGCGCGTCGCTCGCGCCGCACATGGACGCCGAGCGGCTGTTCACCGAGACCAAGCAGGGTTTCGGCTTCTTCCACAAGGCGTTCGGGGTCACGTACCCGTTCGGCAAGTACGACCAGTGCTTCGTGCCCGAGTTCAACGCGGGCGCGATGGAGAACGCGGGCTGCGTCACGTTCCTGGAGGACTACGTCTTCCGCAGCCGCGTCACCCGCTACCTGTACGAACGCCGTGCCGAGACCGTGCTGCACGAGATGGCGCACATGTGGTTCGGCGACCTGGTGACCATGCGCTGGTGGGACGACCTGTGGCTGAACGAGTCGTTCGCCACCTGGGCGTCGGTGCTGGCGCAGGCCGAGGCGACCGAGTACCGGCAGGCGTGGACGACGTTCGCCAAGATCGAGAAGTCGTGGGCCTACCGGCAGGACCAGCTGCCGTCCACGCACCCCGTGGCCGCCGACATCCCGGACCTGCAGGCGGTCGAGGTCAACTTCGACGGCATCACCTACGCCAAGGGCGCCTCGGTGCTCAAGCAGCTGGTGGCCTACGTCGGCCTGGAGAACTTCCTGTCCGGCCTGCGGGTGTACTTCGGCAAGCACGCCTGGGGCAACGCGACGCTGGCCGACCTGCTCAACGCGCTCGAAGAGGCGTCCGGCCGCGACCTGTCGTGGTGGAGCGCGCAGTGGCTGGAGACCACCGGCCTGAACCTGCTGCGACCCAAGTACTCGGTCGACTCCCAGGGCAGGTTCACCGAGTTCGCCGTGCTCCAGGGCGGCGCGCGGCCGGGCGCGGGCGAGCTGCGCACGCACCGGTTGGCGATCGGCGTGTACGACGCGGACGCCGACGGCAAGCTCGTGCGCACGCACCGGGTGGAGCTGGACGTGTCCGGCGAGCGGACCGAGGTCCCCGAGCTGGTCGGCGTGCCGCGCGGCAAGCTGGTGCTGGTCAACGACGACGACCTCACCTACTGCACGATGCGCCTGGACGCCGACTCGCTGGCGTCGCTGATCGACCACATCGCCGACATCGCCGAGCCGCTGCCGCGCACGCTGTGCTGGTCGGCGGCGTGGGAGATGACGCGTGAGGCCGAGCTGAAGGCGCGCGACTTCGTGAACCTGGTGCTCGGCGGCCTGCACGCGGAGACCGAGGTCGGCGTCGTGCAGCGGCTGCTGCTGCAGGCGCAGACGGCGCTGTCGTCGTACGCGGACGTGTCGTGGCGCGACGAGGGCTGGCGGCGGTTCACCACGCGGGTCCTGGAGCTGGCCCGTGCCGCCGAGCCCGGTTCGGACCACCAGCTGGCGTTCGTCAACTCCCTGGCCGGGTCCGTGCTCGACTCCGCGACGCAGGAGGTCGTGCGCGGCTGGCTGGACGGCACGGACGTGCTCGACGGCCTCGACGTGGACACCGACCTGCGGTGGCGGCTGCTGCACGCGCTGGTCGCGCACGGCGCCGCCGGGCTGGACGAGATCCGGGCCGAGGAGGAGCGCGACCCCACCGCCACCGGTCGCCGCAAGGCCGAGTCGGCCCGCGCGCTGCGGCCGACGATCGAGGCGAAGACCGAGGCGTGGGACCGCGCGGTGAACGACGACGAGCTGCCGAACGCGGTGTCGGAGGCGATCATCGCGGGCATCCAGCACCCCGGCCAGAAGGCGCTGCTCCAGCCGTTCGTCGCGCGGTACTTCGCCGACGTGGCCGACGTGTGGGAGCGCCGGTCGAGCGAGCGGGCGCAGTCCATGGTCGTCGGCCTGTTCCCGTCGTGGTCGATCTCGAAGGAGACGGTCACGGCGGCCGACGAGTGGCTGGCCGAAGAACGCCCGCCGGCCCTGCGCCGACTGGTGTCGGAGGGCCGTGCGGGCATCGTGCGCGCCCTGGCGGCCCAGGAGTTCGACCGGTCCTGAGGTTCGACGTGTGACGTGCGGTGCACCCGGTCGTGTCACCGCACGTCACACAAGTCGTAGTACACTCCCCACATGGGCACCATCACTTTTCGCCCGGACACCGAGACGGAACGGGCACTGGAGAGATTGACGGCCGATGGCCGCAGCGCTTCAGCCGCGATCCGCGAGGCCCTGCTCCTGGCCGCGAAGGTGCAGCAAGCCGAGGCATTGCGCGAGGAAGCGCTCGCGTTGGCAGCCGACCCCGAGGACGTGGCGGAAGCAAGGGCCGTACTCGCCGACTTGGAGCCACTGCGTGCGTGGTGAGGTCTACCGCCTTCGGGCGCCGCGCAACGCTACCGGGCACGAGCAGCAAGGCAGTCGCTACGCGGTCGTCGTCCAGTCGAACGCGCTCCCGTTGAGCACGTGGCTCGTCGCGCCGACCTCCACCTCGGCTCGACCGGCGTCGTTCCGCCCTGAGATCGAACTGAACGGGCAGCCCACTCGAGTGCTCGTAGAACAGACAACGGCCATCGACCCCCAACGCTTGGGTGATCGAGCCGGAAGGTTGTCCCTGCACGAGATGAACGAGGTGGATACCGCTCTTCGCATCGTGCTCGACCTGTGAACTGGGCGGTGCCGCTGCGTGCGTGGTGATGGCTTCGGACCTGGTGACGGCTTCGAGGTGAACGGGGCAGCGCTTCAGGCGCTGCTCCGTTTCGCGTCCGGCGCGGAGCGGTGGTCGCGGTCGTAGGCGTCGGCCCAGCGGGCGAACACGTCGCGTGAGTGGGCCGGGCTCAGGACCACGCGCTCCAGCTGGCGCATCTTGGCCTCGTAGGCGTCGATCGCGGTCGGGTCGTCGTGGAACACGGTCGCCGTCTCGGTCTCCGCGTAGGCCAGCGGCTTGACCGGCGACGAGAACGTCAGCAGGGTCCCGGAGTGGCGCAGGTAGGTGTGCGACGGCGCGCTCATCGGGATGATCCGCGGGCTGATGCGCGACCAGCCGCACATCAACGTCAGGCGCAGCATCTGGTCGCGCATGACCCTCGCGTCGCCGACCACGATCCGCAACGCCGCCTCGTGGATGTAGATCACCGTCTCCGGCCCGCCCGGCCTGCGCAACGCGTCCTGCCGCGACATGCGCGCCTCCGTCAGGTCCCGGTCCTTGGTCAAGGCGTACGCGTAGTCCTCGGTCTGCGCCAGGCTCGGCACGACCAGCGGCTCGTATGTCGTCACCGTGCGGGCCACGTGCTCGTGCACGGACAGCGCCGTGAGCGTGTCCGGCCACGGGTCGTGCCGGCGCAGGAAGTTGCCCGCGTCGACCTCGCTGGCGATCGCCAGGACCCGGTCGCGGGTCGCCTTGTCCGCGCCACACCGGCCCAGCAGCGTCCCGATCTCCCACGGACTCGTGCCGCGCGTGCCGGTTTCGAGTTTCGACAGCTTGCCCAACGACCAGCCGAGCGCGTCGGCGACGAATGCCGACGACATCCGGGCCCGGTGCCGGACGCGGCGCAATTCCTCGCCCAATTCCCGACTGCGGGCCGTGCTCAGCCGCGCGGACGGCCTTTCTTCGGACTCCATGAAACCCCCTTGACGCACGTCTGCAAAGGGCGCGGCGAGTGGTGTGTGCTGCGAAGTCCCGTCGCGCGCTGCACCACTCGCCGCGCATGTCCGACCAGTGTGCGGGCTGGTCGGAAGCTCTGGTGCACAACACCTTGTCCGGCCCGCAACACCTGGTCAATCCCCTTTTCGAGCGAGAGACTTGACCACTGGTCCCGCTTTAAGATGCATTTCCATGAACCGCAACACCTCGAAATCCATCGCTTTGGGCGCGCGTTTGCGCAACGTCCGCGAGGCCAATAACCTCAGTCAACGCGCACTCGCGAGGAAGATTGGCGTCGTACATTCGTTGCTCTCGCGCAACGAAAGCGGCCAGCGCGTCCCGACCCGCTCCGAGGTCATCCGCATCCTCGAGCCGCTCGACATCACCGATCGGGATCGCGAAGAAATCCTGGCGATGACCGAAGATCCGAGTGGATCACCCCTCGCGATGATCGACATGCCCGAACTGCGCTCCCAGATCGCCGCGCTCGTGGAGGTTGAGCAGATGGCCAAGGAGATCGTCAGCTGGTCACCGCTGATCATCCCCGGCCTGCTGCAGGTCAGCGCCTACACCCGCGCGATCATGGAAGCCGCCCGCATCCCCGACGGGGAGATCGCCACCCGCGTCGCCGTCCGGATGGGGCGGCGCGACATCCTCACCCGCCGCAACCCCGTCCGCTACACCGTTCTGATCGGCGAGGCCGTGCTCAGCCAGACGTTCGGCAGCCGGGAGGTCATGACCGAGCAGTTCGACCACCTGCTGATGATGAGCGCGCACGAGAACGTCGACCTCAGGGTCGTGCCGACCGCCACCGGCTGGCATCCGGGTCTCGACGGTGCCTTCACGGTGCTGAAGTGCGAGGGCACGTCGTTCGCGCACCTGGAGAACCACGTCAGCTCGGTCTTCGTGCAGGAGGCTGAGGCAGTAGCCGGCTTCGAGGCGTGCGTGCCAAGGTTGCTGGAGGTCGCGATGAGCACGGAGCAGTCGTTCGAACTCATCGCGAAGGAGGTGCAACGGACGACGGGAGTCGCATGACCGTGCGCTGGAAGAAGTCCAACAGGAGTGTCAGCGATGGCTCCTGCGTGGAGGTGGCGAACCACCTCGGCGCGGTGCGGGACAGCAAGAACCCGTCGGTCGTGCTGGGTGTCAGCCCGGCACGGCTGAAGGCGTTCGTGGACGCGCTCAAGGCCCGGTGAACGCGAAGGCCCCGGCGGGTGTGCGCCGGGGCCTTCACTTCGTCGTTCGGGGGTCGTCAGACGTGCTTGGGAGCCGTGCCCGCCTGGTCGGTCAGCATCCGCAGGCCGCTCACCAGGCCGCCGGACAGGTCGCCCTCCTTGAAGGACGCGACCATGCTCATCACCGCGAGCTTCGCGCCGCGGTCGGCGATGCGGCGGTTGGACTCCTCGCCCGTCACCACCTCCACCCGGCGTTCACCGGGCGACACGGCGACCAGCACGGCGTGCGTGGGTCGCACGGTGGCGGCGTGCAACTCCTCGGCCTTCGCCCGCGGGTCCGCGCCCAGCTCGCCGAGGTAGACGCTGAAGTCCAACCCGGTGGTGCGGCTGGCCAGCGTCAGCGCCTCGTCCAGGCTCGACAGCTGCACCGGCGTGAACGGCAGGCCCGGCGCGTGCGGCTCGTACATCTTCGCGGCGGACACCCGGCCGCTGTTGGTCACGACCGCGCCGACCTCCAGCGTCGACGGGTCGACGTCCACCCTCGTCAGCTCACCAGTTGCCACGGGCACCTCCCTTTGCGGTGCGGCCCTCGGCCGGCGCCGTGACGGCCTGGTGCGCGCCGCCGGGCAGGCCCGCGGGGTTCGCCGTCCACCAGACGGGGGCGTAGTTCCACTCCTGGCCCGGGCGGTACCGCTGAATGCGGGTGGCCTTCGGCCTCAGCGTCAGTAGCGTGATCACGCCGTAGATGGCCAGCGGGATCAGCGCGAAGACGAGCACGGTCTCCACGATGGTCACGCCGGTTACGGTAACCGATCGTCCAGGTCAGGTCGGGGTGAGGGCACCCGTTTCCGCACTGGTGTGGGTCGGGCGGTGTGCGCGGGGTCTCCGGCGGCCCCTTCCAACTGTGAACGCGGCCCCGCGGGCGTGCCCGGCGATCACGCGTACGGCGGTGACCACGTGGTGGGACGCCGACCGGGGCCGCGCGCACGTGACCGTCACGGGGATGGGCCCTGGCACGTGGCATAGCGCCCTGTGAGCTGCCTGACGTCCTACCTGCGACGACGTCACGCTCGGTGTCCATCGGTGCCGGATGTACCAGCTCCGGTGCTCGATCGTCGCAGTCCGTACACCCGGTCGGCCTTCCCCCGGACGGAGGCGAATGGCGGCCGGTTTGGCGTCTTGTCCTGGGCCCACTCGGCTTCTAGCTTTTCACCTGTACGGGTCTTGCGCATCCGATTCCGGAGACCAATACCCGCCCGATGAGTCTCGGAGGACACGACATGTACACCATGAACCTTGTTCTGGTCGCCGCCCTCACCCTTTCGTCGTACACCCAATCGGAGCAGAGCGTTACCACTGTTCAGCCTCAGGCCACGCTCGCCGAGTCGGTGCGCATCACCTCCGACGACTCCGTTCGGATCACCTCTCAGGGCTCCGTCCGCATCACCTCGGCCACGGACGACTCCGTCCGGATCACGGCGTCGGAGTCCGATTCCGTCCGGATCACCGGGTCGGACGCGGACTCCGTGCGCATCACGATGGCGGGCTCGGTCCGGATCACCTCGGGATCGGTGCGCATCACCGACGACTCAGTGCGCATCACGGACGACTCCGTGCGCATCACCGACGACTCCGTGCGCATCACGGACGACCCCCGGGACTACGTCCTGGCGGCGTGAGGAGGAGCGGGCGCTAAGCCGCGGGCTCGCCGAGGTAGGGCAGCCACAGCGGGTCGGCCTCGGTGACGCCGGCCAGCAGCCGCCAGTGCGGCCCGCGGGGCGCGTTGGGCACCACGCGCAGGCGCCAGCCGAGCTCCGAGAGGAGCTTGTCGGCCTTGCGGTGGTTGCACTTCGCGCAGCAGGCGACGCAGTTGGTCCACGAGTGGGGGCCGCCCCGGCTGCGCGGCACCACGTGGTCGATCGTCTCCGCGCGTCCGCCGCAGTACGCGCAGCGGTACCGGTCCCGGTGCATCAGCCCGGCCCGCGTGAGCGGGACCCGGCCCCGGTAGGGCACGCGCACGTAGTTCGCCAGCCGGATCACCGACGGGACGACCACCTCGGACGTCGAGGAGTGGACGACGGCCCCGGCGGGGTCACCGTGCACGACCTCGGCCTTCCCGCACACGACGAGGACCACCGCGCGCCGCAGGGGCAACGCGGTGAGCGGTTCGAACGTGGCGTTGAGCAGCAGGACCTTGCGTCTTCCCCAGGGCAACACCACGGGCGCCGGACCGGCCCCCTGGCCGTCGGCCACAGTGTGCACGGTGTTCAGCGCGAGCTGTTTTTGGCCGGACGGCACCGACGACGCGATCCCGGCGTTCACCAGGGCGCCGATCGGGGTGGGTTGTCGGTCTGGCACGCGACCACCTCCACCGGTTCAGGCCTAGCAGACCACAGATCGACCCCAAAAATCACCTGTGATATGTGACGTGTCACGAAGCCGAGGCCGAAACTTGGGTGAACGGCCCCCTATCGGACATGGTTTTCATCACGCGGGCTACGCTCGGCGAGGTGACCGAAGCCTCCCGCGCAGCGCTGCCTGCGACGATCACCTACCCCGCCGCACCGCGGCTCGACCTCGTCGACGACCTGCACGGACACGCGGTCCCCGACCCGTACCGCTGGCTCGAAGACCCTGCGGACCCCCGAACGGCCGCGTGGTCGGATGAGCAGGACGGGGTGGCGCGGTCGTGGCTGGACGCGATGCCCGGCCGGGACGCGCTCGCCGCCCGATTGGGTGAGCTGATGCGGACCGGTTCCGTCGGCACGCCGGTGTGGCGGGCCGGGCGGGCGTTCTACACGCGCCGCGGGCCGGACGAGGACCACCCGGTGCTGTACGTGCGGGTGGACGGCGTGGAGCGGGTGCTGCTGGACGTGTCGCGGCTGGACCCGTCCGGGCGGACGACCCTCGACCAGTGGTCGCCGTCCCGCGAGGGCACGCGGCTGGCCTACCAGGTGTCCGTGGGCGGTGACGAGCACTCGTTGCTGCACGTCGTGGACGTCGACACGGGCGAGCTGCTGGACGGTCCGATCGACCGGTGCCGGTACTCGCCGGTCGGCTGGCTGCCCGGTGGCGAGGAGTTCTTCTACGTGCGGCGGATCGACCCCGCGCTGGTGCCCGAGGACGAGCGGCAGTTCCACCGGCGGGTGTGGCGGCACCGGGTGGGCACGCCCGCGTCCGACGACGTGAACGTGCACGGCGACGGACTGGACCACACCTACTACTACGGGCTGTCGCTGTCGGAGGACGGCCGGTGGCTGGTGGTGAACGGCGCGCCCGGCACCGTGCGGCGCGACTCGGTGTGGATCGCCGACCTGCACGGCTCGGGCGAGCTGACGCCGGTCGTGCGCGACTCCGACGACGTGCAGTGCTCGGCGTGGGTCGCCCCGGACGGGCGGCTCTACCTGCGGACCAGCCGGGACGCGCCCCGGTTCCGGGTGTGCGTGGCCGACCCGGCGGCCCCGACCGAGTGGACCGAGCTGGTCGGCGAGCAGCCGGACTCGGTGCTGGACGCGGTGACGTGGCTGGACGGGTCGCTGGTGCTGCTGCGGACCCGGCACGCGGTGTCGGAACTGCACCTGCACTCCCCCGCGACCGGCGAGCACCTGCGGGAGGTCCCGCTGCCCGGCACGGGGTCGTTGCACGGGTTGTCCACAGTCGACGAGCTGACCGTTGCGGACCGGGACGTGCTGTGGTTCGGGTGGTCCGACTTCATCACGCCCTTGTCGGTGTACCGGTACTCGCTGTCGACCGGCCGGACGGAGCTGGAGGCGGCGGCGCCCGGAACGGTGTCCCTGCCGGAGTTGTCCACACAACAGGTCTCGTACACGTCGGCGGACGGCACGGTCGTGCGAATGTTCGTGGTGTCCGGCAAGCAGCACCCGGACCTGCCCCGGCCGGCGTTGCTGACCGGGTACGGCGGGTTCGCGGTGGGTCGCGGGCCGGGGTACAGCGCGACCACGTTGGCGTGGGTCGAGGCGGGCGGCGTGTGGGCGCACGCGTCGTTGCGCGGCGGCGACGAGGAGGGTGAGGAATGGCACCGGGCGGGGATGCGGGAGCGCAAGCAGAACGTGTTCGACGACTTCCACGCGGCGGCCGAGCGGTTGATCCGCGACGGGTGGACCACGCCGGGGCAGTTGTCGATCACGGGTGGGTCGAACGGCGGGCTGCTCGTCGGTGCGGCGTTGACGCAGCGGCCGGAGCTCTACGCGGCGGTGGTGTGCTCAGCGCCACTGCTGGACATGGTGCGGTACGAGAACTTCCTGCTGGGGCGGCTCTGGGCGGAGGAGTACGGCTCGGCGGCCGTGCCCGAAGAGCTGGCGTGGCTGCTGGCCTACTCCCCGTACCACCGGGTGCGGCCGGGAGTTGAGTACCCTTCGGTGCTGTTCACGGTCTTCGAGTCGGACAGCCGCGTGGACCCCAACCACGCCCGGAAGATGTGCGCGGCACTGCAGCACGCGACGTCGAGTGATCCGACCAAGCACCCGGTGCTGCTCCGCCGCGAGACCGAGGTGGGGCACGCGGGCCGATCGGTGAGCCGATCGGTGGGCCTGGCCGTGGACCAGTTGACCTTCTTGGCCTGGGCGACCGGCCTGGAGTTGTGAGAGTGGAGGACTGAGCAGGTGCTGGACGTGGAGCCGACGCCGTCACCGGTGTTCAACGTGGAGGCGGCCTTCGCCGTCGCGTGGTGGGAGGTCAACGGGCCGAAGATCGCCGAGGGCGCCTTGCGGATCGCGTTGACGCTGATCATCGCCGTCGTGGTCCGCTACCTGCTCCGCCGGCTGATCGACCGGATGACCCGGGGCAACGGGGGTCGCAAGCCCAAGTTGCTCAAGCCGCTGCGGGAGCGCGCTCCCCAGGCGCTGGGCGCGCTGGTCTCCGAGCGGCGCGAGCAGCGGGCCAAGACCATCGGCTCGGTGCTCAAGTCGTTCGTCACGATCATCGTGTTCGGGGTGGCGTTCATCCAGGTCCTCACCGAGCTGGGCATGAACCCCGCGCCGATCCTGACCTCGGCGGGCATCCTCGGCGTCGCCATCGGTTTCGGCGCGCAGAACCTGGTCAAGGACTTCCTGTCCGGCATGTTCATGATGTTGGAGGACCAGTACGGCGTCGGCGACGTGGTCGACCTAGGCCCCGCGACCGGCACGGTCGAGTCGGTCGCGCTGCGGATCACCACGATCCGCGACACCAACGGCACCGTCTGGTACGTCCGCAACGGCGAGATCCTGCGGGTCGGCAACTCCTCGCAGGGCTTCGCCGTGGCCGTCGTCGACCTGCCGCTCGGGTACGGCGCGAACCTGGCGTCGGCCAGCGAGGTGCTGACCAAGGCCGTGGAGGACGCGACGGGCGAGGAGGTCCTGGCCAAGGACGTCATCGACAAGCCGCAGGTGCTCGGCGTGGAGAAGGTCACGCCGGAGGGCATCACCATGCGGGTGACGGTGAAGGTCCGGCCGGGCCGCCAGTGGGCCGTCCAGCGCGCCCTGAGAGCCAAGCTGATGCCGGCGCTGGACGAGGCGGGCATCTCCCTGAAGTCCTCCTGACGGTGGTCGGGCAGGAGCCGCCGTGCTGCTGCCCGACCACCCGGCAGCCGCTCAGGCCGCGATCACCGTGGCGAGCGTGTCGGCCAGCGACCGCGCCTCCTTCGAGCGGGCGGCGTCGGCCACGGCCCGGTCGCGGACGACCTTGATCCGGTCGAAGGTCCTGGTCGAGCTGATGCGCCCGGCCGGGCTCAGCAGGTCGGCCGCCAGGCGGTTCGCCTCGGCGTGCTCGCCCTGCAGCACGCGGACGCCCAGCAGGGAGATCACGTCGAACAGGTTCGACCGCTGGTAGGAGTCGCGGCGCAGGCGCAGCGCCTCGACGAGGTGCGGTTCGGCCCTCCGCTCGACGCCCGGTCGGTGTTCGGCCACGGTCCGGTACGACAGGGCCGCCATGCCCTCCAGCCCGGCCCGGTCGAAGTAGGACAGCCACGCGGGGGTCTCGGAGGGGTCGGCGCGCGCGAAGTCCGCCTCCGCGACGCCGACCGCCCGGTCCACCGCACGGACGTCACCGAGGCCGGCGTGCGCCCAGGCCTCGCAGGTCGCGAGCATGGCCGCCGGCATCGGCCCCAGCCTGCTCC
The DNA here is from genome assembly GCF_040656635.1 of Actinosynnema sp. NPDC049800. Classification (NCBI taxonomy): domain Bacteria; kingdom Bacillati; phylum Actinomycetota; class Actinomycetes; order Pseudonocardiales; family Pseudonocardiaceae; genus Actinosynnema; species Actinosynnema sp. NPDC049800. Next base: position 202,190 of record NZ_JBFAMT010000012.1, read on the forward strand.
CCGAGCCGCGCCGGGCCAGCGCGACCAGGGACAGCGCCTCGCGGGGTTTGCCCACGTGCACCATCTGGCGCGCCATCCGGGACAGCACCTCGACGCCCAGCCCGGTGTCCCGCGCCCGCTTGGCGCAGTGCAGGGCCAGCGTGAAGTACTGCTGCGCGGTCGCCTGGAGGCCGACGTCGTGCGACATCCAGCCGGCCAGCCTGGCGAGGTCGGCGGTCGAGCGGAACAGGCGGCGGGAGATCGCGTCGGGGTAGGTGTGGTCGAGCAGGTCGGTCATCGCCTTGAGCTGCCCCACCACGGCCTCGCGGTACAGGCCGCCGCCGCGCTTGGCGTCCCAGGCCCAGAACGTCCTGGTCGCCGCCTCGATCTCGGCGATCTCCGCGGTGCCGATGCGGCCCGGCCCCAGTGCCGGGGTCGGCGCCGCGTCGTCCGCGTCCAGCCACCCGGTCAAGCGCCCTTCCAGGACCGCGCCCGTGGCCAGGGCGGCGGTCGCGCCGAGCACGTCCCTGCGTTTGATCATCAGATCGCTCCTGGTGAAGTCCTGCAACGTGGCGACCAGGCCCCGGTGGTCCCACGAGACCTGATCGCGGGTCGGCGAGGCCGTGGCCAGGCCGAGGTCCGCCGGCGTGCACGGCCTGCCCGTCCGTTCGGCGAACAGCGCCGCCAACAGCTCCGGCACCGGGTGCCGCGGCCGTTCGCCCTCCAGCCACCGCCGCACCCGTGAGCTGTCCGGCGCGACGTTGTAGCCCCGGGCCCGGCCGAGCCGCCCGACGGCGCGCGCGAGTTCGAGCTGGGTCCACCCTCCTTGCCGGAACCAGCGGTGGAGCGCCTCGTTGGCCTCGCCCATGTCGTGTTCTCCCTCGTGACAGGAGATGTCGCGCCCAGGATGCGGTGGCGCGCGGCGGGTTCACCACGGATCGGCGCGGTCCGCCACTGCTTCGCCAAGCGGGCGCTCAGGGCGCTGGGACCGCTACGGCGCCGGTGCGGGTGGTCGTCGGGGTGAGCGCTCGGCCAAGCCCCGCGGGTCGAGCCTGCGGTGCAGGGCGTGAGCCACGGCCACGAGCACCGTCGTCCGGTCCTTCGAGCTCCGGATCGCCTGCGCGAGCCGTTCCGCCCGGTCCGGGTCGAGCAGGGCGACCGCGCAGGCCACCTCGGCCGACGCGCGCGAGTGCTCCTGGGCGGAGATCACCGAGTCGAGTTCGCGTTCCGCCTCGGCGACCAGCTCCCGGGCCGCACCGGGCGCCACGACCGCCGCCACCCGCGCCAGCAGGCGGACCCGTTGTTCCACCATCAGCAGGGGCGTCACGGCGCGCACCTGAGCCACCCACCAGTCGGTGTCGGCCGGCTCGGCCACCTCCTCCAGCAGCAACGCCCTGCGCTGCGGATCGGTCGACTCGGTGACCAGTCGCCGGCCGTCGATCCCGGGCTGCCCGGCCAGCAGCGCCAGCAGGTCGCGATCGCGCGCCAGGCGCACCGCCTGCTCCGGGTCCGACCAGACCAACGCCCGCACGAGGTGATCGACCTCCCGCCTCGGCCGCACGCTCAAGGCCGGTCGGACCTCGGTCCACAGCCCGGCCGCCTCCAGCGCCAGCGCCCGAGCCCGTCGTGGGTCCAGCGGTCCCCACGCGGCGGCCAGGATCGCCATCCCCATCCCGGGCCCTCCGTACATCTCCGGCACGAGGGGCTCGGCCTCTTCCAGCAAACCCCGCGCCAACGCGGGGTCGACGACGCGGATGGTCGCCGCCAGTTCGGCCAGCAGCTCAACCGCTTCGTTCGGCAACGGGGCCGCCCGCGCGTGCCGGACCCTGGTCACCAGCAGCCGGGTCAGTTCGGGATCGGCCGGCGCGACCGCCCTCGCCACCTCGAGGAGCTCCTTCTGCCCCATGCCCGGCAATGCCCGCATCCACTCGCGCACCCGGCCGGGGTCGATCGCGGCGACGTGACCGGCCATCGCGAAGTGGTTGGTCGACAGCAACCACGCCCGCGCGTGCGACCAGTGCTCGATCACCTGGTCCAGGAGCCGCCGGATCCGCTCCGGGGACACGGCTCCGGGACCCACCGGCACCGGCTCCGGCCGCCCCGGCACCAGCACCGACACCTCGCCCGCCAACCCGGCCGTCGCGCCGGGCGGCCGGTGGGTGAAGTGGCCCGCGTCGGGGACGAGGAACACCCCGGACTCGCCGTCGGACACCCAGTCCAGCTCCAGGCGCCAGTCGACCTCGTGCTCGCGCACCACCAGGTCCAGCGCGAGCACGTGCGGCCGGGTCGCCGACACCGCCACCGGGAACCCCGCGCCCGGTGAGCGCGGCGGGTCGCGGTCGAAGTCCACGGTGGACCGGGCGGGCTCCACGGCTCCGGCGACCACCGCCCGCCTGCCGACCGGCCGGGGCGCCCGCCGGGCCAGGACCACCGCCCGCAACCCCGTCAGCACGACCGCCCGCGCGCCCCGCGCCTCGACGACCACGCCGACCCGGCGACTCCAGGCGTGGAACAGACCCGGCTCGTCGGCGAACTCCACCAGCTCCTCGATCGCGGACCGGTCCACCGTCACCACGAGGGACCCGGCGCCCTGGTCGCCGTCCACGTACACCGTGACGTCGCCACCGGCCTGCACGACCGTGCCCGACACCTCGGACGCCTCGTTGCGCACCTCGTCCACCGCGCCGAGCGTAGGCCCGCGGCGGGGGTCGGCGTCGGCTGCCGGTCGGTGGCTGAGGCAGGATGGAGGGGTGACCACTCCGCCGGAGAACTTCTACGAAGCAGTGGGCGGGTACGAGACGTTCCACAAGATCGTCGCGGTCTTCTACGAGGAAGTGGCCGCCGATCCCGTCCTGCGCCCGCTGTACCCCGAAGAGGACCTCGGTCCCGCCGAGGAGCGGTTCCGGCTGTTCCTGATGCAGTACTGGGGCGGTCCGCACACGTATTCCGACAACCGCGGTCATCCTCGGTTGCGGATGCGTCACGCTCCGTTCGTGATCGGTCCCGTGGAGCGGGACGCCTGGTTGCGCTGCATCAAGGTCGGCGTCGACTCCGTCGAGCTCTCCCCCGAACACCGCAAGCAGCTCTGGGCGTACCTGGAGATGGCCGCCAACAGCATGATGAACGCCTGGGTGTGATTCTTGATCACTCGAACGGGGTCGTGGTGTCGGTCGCGAATGGCAGGATGACTCCTCGTGCGACGATCCTCCGATCTACAACCAGAGATCGCCGACGAGTCCGCCTGGTGGCGTGACGCCGTCTTCTACCAGGTCTACGTCCGATCCTTCGCCGACGCGAACGGTGACGGCGTGGGCGACCTCGACGGTATCCGCTCCCGGCTCGGCTACCTCGAACTGCTCGGCGTGGACGCCCTGTGGCTCACGCCGTTCTTCACCTCGCCCATGGCCGACCACGGCTACGACGTGGCCGACCCCCGTGACGTCGACCCGCTGTTCGGCGACCTGGCCGCGTTCGACCGGCTGGTCACCGAGGCGCACGCGCACAACCTCAAGGTCACCATCGACCTCGTGCCGAACCACACCAGCGACCGGCACGGCTGGTTCCAGGCCGCGCTGCGGGCCGGACCCGGCTCGGTCGAGCGGGACCGGTTCGTGTTCCGCGACGGCGGCGGGTTCGACGGGTCCGTGCCGCCGAACAACTGGCCCAGCCAGTTCGGCGGGCCGGCGTGGACCCGGGTGCCCGACGGGCAGTGGTACCTGCACCTGTTCGCGCCCGAGCAGCCCGACCTGAACTGGGACAACCCCGAGGTCGCCGCCGACCTGGCGCGCACGCTGCGGTTCTGGCTCGACCGCGGGGTGGACGGGTTCCGCATCGACGTCGCCCACGGCATGGCCAAGCCCTACGGCTTGCCGAACCTCGACCCGCGGGTCGAGCTGGGCGCGGGCGTGATGCACGACAACGCGCTGGACCCCCGGTTCGACAACGACGGCGTGCACGAGATCCACCGGATGATCCGCAAGGTCATCGACGAGTACCCGGGCCGGATGGCCGTCGGCGAGATCTGGGTGAAGGACGACGAGCGGTACGCCCGGTACCTGCGGCCCGACGAGCTGCACCTCGGGTTCAGCTTCCGGTTCCTCGAGGCGCCGTTCGACGCGGACGGCGTCCGCTCGGCCATCGAGCACGGGCTGGGCGCGGTGCGCGGCGTGGGCGCGCCGCCGACCTGGACGTTGTCCAACCACGACGTGCCGCGGCACGTGACGCGGTACGGCGGCGGCGCGATCGGCGCGCAGCGGGCGAAGGCGATGACGCTGGTGGAACTGGCGCTGCCCGGCGTGGTCTACCTCTACAACGGCGAAGAGCTCGGCCTGCCGGACGTGGAGCTGCCGGAGTGGGCGTTGCAGGACCCGATCTGGCTGCGGTCCGGCCACACCCTGCGCGGTCGCGACGGCTGCCGCGTCCCGCTGCCGTGGGAGGGCGACACGCCGCCGTTCGGCTTCTCCGAGGGCGTGACCACCTGGCTGCCGCAGCCGAACGAGTGGGCCGGCCTGACCGCCGAGTCGCAGCTGGAAGACCCCGACTCGATGCTCTCGTTCTACCGGCACGCGCTGGAGCTGCGGAAGTCGCAGCCGGCGTTCAGCGGCGACGAGCTGGAGTGGTACGGCGCGCCGCCCGGGTGCTTCGCGTTCCGGCGCAAGGGCGGCGGGCTGATCTGCGCCCTGAACACCTCCGGCGGCCCGGTGCCGCTGCCGCCCGGGGAGATCCTGCTGGCCAGCGGTCCGATGGACGGCAACCAGCTGCCGCCGGACACCGCGGTCTGGCTGGTCTGACGACGCGCCGCGGCCCCCGCCTCGGGTGAGGCGGGGGGCGCGGCGGCGGCCCGGGAAGCCCCGGTTCTGCCAGGCGCAGATAGGGCCG
>NZ_JBFAMT010000013.1:0-189722 GCF_040656635.1 Actinosynnema sp. NPDC049800
CGTTCACGCTGCGGCCCGGCGGGACGCTTTTCCCCGCCGGGCCTGCCGGCTTCGACCAGCCTGGAGTGCCCGTAAGGGCCCCATGTCAAATCGAGCCGGACCTGACCCGAGCAGCCGGACCCGAGCGTGACCACCGGCCCGACCCCAAACCCGACCACCAACGCACAACCACCAACCACCACACCGCTCGGGCTTTACGGATCCAACTCCCGCGCCACCGCCCGAACCACCTCGGCGATCAGCTTCGTGTTCTTCCGATCCGGGTACCGCCCCCGCCGCAGCTCGGGCTGCACCTTCATCTCCAGCAGCTTGATCATGTCCTCGACCAGGCCGTGCAGCTCCTCAGCCGGCCGACGACGGGCCTCGGCCACCGACGGCGCGGGGTCGACCAGCCGGACCGACAACGCCTGCGGACCGCGCCTGCCCTCGGCCATGCCGAACTCGATCCGCTGACCGGCCTTCAAGCCCTCGACACCCGGAGGCAGCGCGGATTTCCGCACGTAGACGTCTTCGCCACCGTCCTGTGTGACGAAGCCGAAGCCCTTCTCCGAGTCGTACCACTTGACCTTGCCGGTCGGCACCGTTCTCACCAATCCTTATGCGATCACACGACGAACGCGCCCCGGGGCGTGCCCAAGGCGCGTCCCACCAGACTATCCAGAACACCACCGCCGGGGCACCTCCGATCGCGCGACTGCGCCACCCCGCCACCCCACCGCCCGCCACCCACACCCGCACCGCCCGCACCCGTACCCGCACCGCCCCGCCCGCACCCGCCCCCACCCGCGACTACGCTTCAGCCATGTCGACCTCGAAGCTGATGCCGCCTGCGGTGGCGTTGTTCGCGCTCGGCGTGGCGGCCATCGTCGCGATGTTCATCGCCGGCGAACGCGGCCTGCCCGCCTGGGTGTTCGCCGCGGGCTGGCTGCTCGCCCCCGCGGGTCTCGCGCTGGGCGTGCTCAGCGCGGTGCGGAACGCCCGGCCCCGGCGCTGAGCCGGTCGACGTTCGCCCGCAGCCACCCCGGGAACTCCGTCAGGTCCGCCAGCACCACGTCCGCGCCCTCGGCCGTCAACTCCGCGGCGTCGCACGGCCCGCTCACCACGCCCACGGCCACCGCACCGGCCGCCTTCGCACCGCGCACGTCACCCACGTGGTCGCCCACGTACACGGCCGCGCCGTGCGCCTTCAGCGCCTCGGCCTTGCCGGCCGCCCACAGCTCGCCGAACAAGTGGTCCACCTCCCAGTCCAACGCCGCCAGGTGCAGCGCCGCGTTGGCCCGGTACTTGCCGGTGACCACGATCGTCGTCCCGCCCAGCTCACGCACCGCCGCAAGCGCTTGCGCCGCGCCCGGCAGGGCGACCGTGGCCGGGATGACGACCTCCGGGTACAGCTCGCGGAACCGGGCGATCAACCCCGGGATGTCCTCTTCGACCACGCCGAAGTCGCGGTAGATCATGTCCAGGGGCGGGCCGAGGTTGGCCGCGAAGTGGGCCCCGTCCAGCGGGTAGCCGCTCTCCGCCGCGACCGCGTCCATCACGGCGGCCATGCCCGGCCTGGGGTCGATCAACGTCATGTCCAGGTCGAAACCCACGGTCAAAGGCACGGTTCGCACCCTATGCGCTGTGCAAAGCTTTGCGCCGTGACGGAACTCACCCGGGCGCTGCTCGACGCGGCGGTGGACCTGATCGCCGCACACGGCTCACGTGGCCTGCGCATGGCGGAGGTCGCCGCCAAGGTGGGCGTGAGCAGGCAGACCGTCTACAACGAGTTCGGCAACAAGGAGCGGCTCGTGCAGGCCGTGGCGCTGCACAAGACCGCCGAGTTCCTCGACGGCGTCCGCGCGCAGCTGGCGAGCACGCCCGACCCCGTGGAGGGCCTGCGGCGGGCCATCAGGTTCGCGTTCGACCTGGCCGCCCGGGACGCGCTGGCCAAGTCCGTGCTGGGCGGCGCGAACGCCGAGGACATGCTGCCCCTGCTGACCACCAAGGGGCGACCGGTCCTGACGTTCGCCACCTCGGTGTTCGCCCAGCACCTCCGCAAGCACTGGCCGACGATGCCGGACGCGCGCGTGCACCTGATCGCGGACACGATCGTGCGGATGGCGTTGAGCCACCTGCTCACGCCCAGCAGCCGCCGCGTCGAGTCGGTGATCCAGGTGACCGAAGCGCTGCTGGCCGACTGACCGTCACCGCCGCGCCGCGACCCTGACCCGCCGCACACCGGCCTTCCCCGCACCGCCCCTACCGGCCCCGGCCTTCCCGGCCCCGACCTTCCCCGCACCGACCTGCCGCGCCACGACGACCCGCCGCGCGTCCGCCCGTCGCGGCACCTCACGCGTGCGCACCGCCGCGGGCCGCACCGGCTCGTCGCTCCCCGCGCCCCGGCGCGAGAACACGACCAACCCCGCCGCGCCCACCAGCCCGGCCACCGCCGCGAGCACCCACTTCTTGCCCATGCTCAACCCACCGCCACGTCGTCGTAGGTCAGGCCCACCCGCTCGGCGGCCCTGGTGAGGGTGCGCAGGATCGCCAACGACTCGGCGGGCCGCATCGACGGGCTCTCCGTCTCACCCGCCCGCACCCGGTCCACGACCTCGCGCAGCTGTGGAACGTACCCCGCGCCCTCCTGCTCGTGCCGGTGCTCCACCCCGTTGACCACGATCCGGCTCGGGTTGAACAACGCCTCCGGCAGCTCGACCAGACCGCGCGTCCCGTACACGACCGCGCCGGACTTCAGCGGGCTGACCAACGACGACCCCAGCAGCGCGTGCGCGCCACCCTCGTAGCCGAGCAGCATCCCGATCTCGGCGTCCACACCGCCGACCATCCGCCCGTGCGCCTGGACCGTCTCCGGCTCGCCCAGCAGCAGGTGCGCGAACGACACCGGGTAGATCCCGAGGTCGAACAACGACCCGCCGCCCAGCGCCTTGTTCCACAGCCGGTGCGCCGGGTCGTGCTCCAGCGTGAAGCCGAAGTCCGCCCGGACCGACCGGACCTCGCCGATCGCGCCGTCCGCGACCAGCTCCGCCATCCGCACGATGAGCGGGTTGAACCTGGTCCAGATGGCCTCCATGAAGAACAGCCCGCGCTCGCACGCCAGGTCCACCACGTCCTGCAGCTCGCGCAGGGTCAGCGTGGCCGGCTTCTCGCACAGCACGTGCTTGCCCGCCTCCAACGCCGCGCGGGTCACCGCGTGGTGCTGGACGTGCGGCGTCGCCACGTAGACGACGTCCACGTCCGGGTCGGCCAGCAGGTCGGCGTAGTCGCCGTACGCGCGCGGGATCCCGTGCTTGGCCGCGAAGGACTCGGCCTTGGGCAGCGCGCGCGACGACACCGCGAGCACCTCGACGTCGGGCAGCAGGCGGAGGTCACCGGTGACGACGTCGGCGATGCCGCCCGTCGCCACGACGCCCCAGCGGAGTTTGTTCAGCACGGGACGGGAGCTTAATCGGGCAAGATGGAGGTGTGAGGCTCATCCTGAACCTGATCTGGCTGGTCCTGAGCGGCTTCTGGCTGGCCGTCGGGTACGTGGTCGCCGGCGTGGTGTGCTGCGTGCTGATCATCACCATCCCGTGGGGGCTGGCGTCGTTCCGCATCGCGAACTACGCGTTGTGGCCGTTCGGCCGCACGGTCGTGGACCGGCCCGGCGCCGGCGCGCCGTCCCTGCTCGGCAACGTCGTGTGGATCGTCGTCGCGGGGATCTGGCTGGCCATCGGCCACGTGGTGACCGGCGTGCTGCTGTGCGTGACGATCATCGGCATCCCGCTGGGCGTGGCGAACTTCAAGATGGTGCCGGTCTCCCTGATGCCGCTGGGCAAGGAGATCGTCTCCCTCCCCTGACCCGTCCCCGAACGCGCCCGGGGCCCGGGGCCCGTCAGCCGGTCACCTCGTGCAGGCACAGCACGTTGCCCTCGCTGTCGTGGAACCACGCCGCCTTCTCCGACCCGAGCACGGCGACGTGGTTCACCGTCTTCAGCTCGGGCAGGTCGTAGTCCTCGAACCGCACGCCGCGCCGTTCCAGCTCGCCCATCTCGGCGTCCAGGTCGTCGACCTCGAAGCTCAGCACGGTGTGGCCGCTCTGCGCGCCCTCCTCGGCGGGCATCAGGCCGAGCACGTCGCCCCGGCCGAGCTCGAACAGGCGGGTGCCGTCGTCGCTGCCGCCCAGCGGCGTGAGGCCGAGCCGGTCGGCGTAGAAGTGGGCCGCCCGGTCCGAGTCGGTCACGGGCAGGATCGTCGTGGTCCGCGTCGCGGTGAGCATGTCGCTCCTCCTTGCGGGGTGGAGCCCTCCTGGGGTGGGGCCGTCAGCGGTCGGGGCCCGACTTGCGGGTGGGGCCCGACTTGCGGGTGGGGCAATGCTGCGCCTACTCCGCCTGGTCCGCCAGTTGGACGACCAGGCACGGACCGCCGCTGTAGAGGCCCGCGTCGACCGCCAGCACCTTGTCGTCGGCGTACCGCAGCGGGCCGTCGATCTCCTCCGGCGGCACGCCGAGCTGGTCGGCGATGACGCTGTGCCCGTGCACCACCTCGTGCCCGCCGAGCACCTCGAGCAGCTCGCCCGCCACCAGCGCGCCGTCCGGGCCGCGGAACGCGTAGCGGGTGGTCATCTTGCGCCAGCACTCCCACCAGTGGTCCAGGTCGTCGCCCTTGAGCACGTCCCACACCGCCTCGTTGACCTCGTCGATCGTGTCGCCCCACTCGAGGTAGGCGAGGGTGTCGGAGTGCATCAGCAGGTGCCCGTCGACCTCGGTGAGCACGCGGCGGGAGGTCAGCCACTCGATGTGGGCGTCGGTGAGCCGGTCCTGGTCGCTGCGCAGGCCGCCGTTGAGCAGCCAGCTGCGGGCGAAGCTGCGCGGGGTCGGCGCGCCGGGCACGTTGCGGTCGCCGAACCGGTGCATGCCCAGGAGCAGCACCTCGTGGTTGCCGATGAGCGCGTCGACCTGGCCGCCGCTCTGCTCGGCCAGCCGCATCACGAACTCGATCACCCCGATCCCGTCGGGGCCGCGATCGACGAAGTCGCCGAGGAACCACAGCTCCGCGTCACCGCCGCACCAGTCACCGTCGGCGTCGACCAGGCCCGAGGCGTGCAGGGCGCGGGTCAGCTCGGCGAGGTGCCCGTGCACGTCGCCAACCACGAAGAGCGGTCGTTCCACACCTGCGACGATAAGCGACGCGGGGGTGTGGTGCGCAAAAGTCGATCAGCGCTCGGCCCGGACGCTTCGGCCGCACCACCGCGAACCTCACCCGTCAGGGTGAGATCCGGGTGGTTTGCCGTGACGAAAGCCGGCCGGCGGGCTCTCACCCACCATGAGAGAGCAACTGGAACAGGTCGCCGGCGAACTGGACGAGGCGATGGTCTCGGTGGCCGCGCGGGCGGGCGCGAACTGGCACCCGTGGCAGCACATCGAGTGGCTGCGCCTCCAGGCGGACCTGCTGGACCGCCTGGGCGCGGCGTTCGGCGGCCCCGGCTCGTGCCGCGCCGAACTGCTGCGCGACCGGGCCGAGCGGATGGCCGACCGGATCAACGGGATGCCCTCCGCCGAGGGCGGCTTCCCGTCACGACAGCTTGGGCCACCCGAGCAGCGCGTCCACCTTCGCGCGGTCGCCCGCCACGGTCAGCTCCTCCACCCCGAGGCGCCGCCACAGCAGTAGGTACAGCTGCTCGGCCGTGCCGCTGACCCGGACGTCCGGCTCGCCCCCGGCCAGCCGCGCCGGCCTGGCCGACCCGTCCGTGCCGAGCAGCCACGTCGCGCCGGTGTCGGTCGCCGCCAGCTGGAGCACCAGCGGCCCGCCCTCCCACTCCTTGCCGTTGAGGAAGCGCTCCAGGAACTCGTCCACCCCGTCCGCCGCCAGCTCGGCCGGGATCGGCTCGACCGCGCCCGCCGCCTGCTGGGCGTCCCAGCAGTGCACGACCACCTCGTGCGCCTGCCGCGAGGCCAGCGCCGCCGCCGTGTCGCGCTTCTCCTCGTTCCAGAACACCCACACCGGCGCGTCCGGCCCGCCGACGCGCAGGTAGTCCTCCTGCACGGCGACGAACCGGGCGCTGATCTCCCGCCACCCCTCGATCCGGTCCGGCCCGGTGTCGGCGGCCCGCCGCGCCGCCTCCTCGTCCGGGTACGCGGCCTTGGCCAGCACGACGGCGGTCCACCAGGACTGCACCTCGGCCATGTGCGCGACCAGGTCGTCCACGGTCCAGCCCGGACAGCTCGGCACCGGTGCGCCGAGGTTGCCCACGACCGCCTTGGTGAAGGACCCGCTGTACTCCTCGATGACCGCCAGGTGATTGATTCCCATGGCCGATCAAGCTAGCCCCGACCACCGACTATTCCCGGACGTCGGCCCACGGCTCCGGCCCCGGGCTCAGCCCTCGTCCGCGAGCCCGTCCGGGAAGGGGTTCGCCGAGTTGCCGACCAGGTCCGCGATCGACTTGACCACCCGCGTCGGCCGGTACGGGTACAGCTCGGCCGTCGACTCCGTCGAGATCCCCGTGAGCACCAGGATCGTGCGCAACCCCGCCTCCAGGCCGGACCGCACATCGGTGTCCATCCGGTCGCCGATCATCAGCGTGCTCTCCGAGTGCGCGCCCAGCGCCCGCAGCGCCGACCGCATCATCAACGGGTTCGGCTTGCCGACGTAATAAGGCGCGCGGCCGGACGCGCGTTCGATCAGCGCGGCGATCGAGCCGGTGGCGGGCAGCGAGCCCTCGCGGGACGGGCCGGTGGCGTCCGGGTTCGTCGCGATGAACCGCGCGCCCTCCTCCACCAGCCGGATCGCCTTGGTGATCGCGGTGAAGCTGTAGGTGCGGGTCTCGCCGAGCACCACGTAGTCCGGGTCGCGGTCGGTCAGCACGTAGCCGATCTCGTGCAGCGCCGTGGTCAGGCCCGCCTCGCCGATCACGTACGCCGAGCCGCCCGGCCGCTGCGAGTCGAGGAACTTGGCGGTGGCCAGCGCCGAGGTCCAGATCGCGGACTCCGGCACCTCCAGGCCCGTGCGGGCCAGGCGGGCCCGCAGGTCGCGCTGGGTGTAGATGGAGTTGTTCGTGAGCACCATGAACGGGATGCCGTTCGCGGTCAGCTCGGCGACGAACTCGCTCGACCCCGGGATCGGGTGCTCCTCGTGCACGAGCACGCCGTCCATGTCCATCAGGTAGTTCCACTGAGCGGCCATGGCGGACATGCTGCCGGCTCAGGCCTCGATCACGCGTCGCCGGAACGTTTCGATGAGCGCCTGGTTGTAGCGCTCCAGCACGTCCCGCTCCGCCGGCGTGAAGCGCGACAGCACCTCGCGCAGCGTCTCCTGCGCGCCGACGAACAGGTGGTCGAACTTGCCCCCGTCCGCCACGGTGACCTCGACGAGCACCTTGCGCCGGTCGTGCGGGTCGCGGACCCGCCGCACGTAGCCGGCGCGCTCCAGCCGGTCGATCACGCCGGTCACCGCGCCGGTGGACAGCCCGGACAGCTCGGCGATCTTGCCCGCGGTGATCGGGCCGCTCGCCCGCAGGGCCAGGTCGAGGCACTTCTCGTCGGTCGGCGACAGGCCCATCCGCTCGGCCACCCGGCTGTGGAACAGGACGGTGAGCGCGCTGGTCTCCCGCGCGTAGACGCTGAACCGCTCCAGCACGTCCGCGGGCACCTCGTGCTCACTGCTCATGTCAGGCAATTTAGCGTTCCGACCCGTGGTTCCGGCGAACGTGTTCGGCATCTTCGCCCAACTCACCGCCCGCCGCCGTCCCCCATTTCCACCAGCACCCACAAGTGTCAGCCGATTACCCTGGCAGGGGTGACAGCTGTCGAGTTGGGGCTACCCGCCGTGCGCGGCAACCCGGACACCTCCGAGCGACCGGACTCACCCCTGCTGGTGGACCGGTTCGGCCGGATCGCCACCGACCTGCGCGTGTCGTTGACCGACCGCTGCAACCTGCGGTGCACCTACTGCATGCCCGCCGAGGGCCTGGACTGGCTGCCGAAGCCGGACCTGCTCTCCGACGACGAGCTCACCCGCCTCATCGGCATCGCGGTGACCCGCCTCGGCGTGACCGACATCCGGTTCACCGGCGGCGAGCCGCTGCTGCGGCCCGGCCTGGACGGCGTGATCGCGGCGACCGCGGCGCTCGACCCCCGGCCGCGCATCTCGATGACCACGAACGGGTTGACCTTGGCCAAGCGCGCGGCCGGGTTGGTCGCCGCGGGCCTCGACCGGGTGAACGTCTCGCTCGACACCCTCGACCCCGAGCGCTTCCACCGGCTCACCCGCCGCAACCGGCTGGCGGACGTGTTCGCGGGCCTGGCCGCCGCCCGCGACGCCGGGTTGACGCCGGTCAAGGTGAACACCGTGCTGATGCGCGGCGTGAACGAGGACGAGGCCGTGCCGCTGCTGCGCCACTGCCTGGAGCACGGCTACCAGCTGCGGTTCATCGAGCAGATGCCGCTCGACCCGCAGCACGGCTGGAACCGCGACGACATGGTCACCGCCGAGGAGATCCTCGAGTCCCTGAGCACCGGGTTCACCCTGACGCCCGAGCCGGGCGAGCGGGGCGGCGCGCCGGCCGAGCGGTGGCTGGTGGACGGCGGCCCGGCCGTGGTCGGCGTGATCGCGTCGGTCACCCGGCCGTTCTGCTCGGCGTGCGACCGGACCAGGCTCACCGCCGACGGCCAGGTGCGGAACTGCCTGTTCAGCCGGTCGGAGACGGACCTGCGGGCGTTGCTGCGCGGTGGCGCGTCGGACGAGGACATCGCGCACGTGTGGCGCGGCAACTCGTGGGCCAAGGCCGCCGGGCACGGCATCAACTCGGCCGGGTTCAGCCAGCCCGACCGGCCCATGAGCGCGATCGGAGGGTGAGGTGCGGCTGACGGTGCGGTACTTCGCGGGCGCCAGGGCGGCGGTGGGCGTGGCGGAGGAGAGCTTCGAGCTGCCCGGCGACGCGGCCACGGTGCGGGCCGCGATCGAGGCGGTCCGCGGCCGGCACGGCGCGGAAGCGGCCCGCGTGCTGCCCGCGTGCAGCTACCTGTTGGACGGTGTGGCCGTTCGCGATCATGACACGGCCGTGTGGTCCGGGGCGCAACTCGACGTGTTGCCACCCTTCGCCGGGGGATGAGGCTTCTCCACCCTTGCGGCTTAGTACGTGAGCTAAACCTCACTTACGGTGATTGATCTCGGCGAATCTCGGAACGGAAACAGACCGGTAACGGTGCCCTGAGCTGGCTAAACGGGACGGTCGGGGAGTCACTCGGTCGCGTTACAGTGATGTGCGTCACATGGCAGATCATTTGGCGCGAGCCTCCCGGTTACGTACCGTCGCTTCTCGGTTGGCCCCGACCGACCAGAGCTAGACCGGGACGCCTCGCACCGAACCTGTCCAACGGTGTCCCGGAACACCCCCGAGCGAGAGACAACCACCGGACAGGAATCAAGCCGAACGGCGTACCGGGCCCGAACCCGAGCCGGACGCGCAGGTGCGGGTGGACGAGAGGGAAATGGCTTCTTACCGAGGCAAGCACCGTCCGACCACCAGTTCCACCGCCCGGAGCATCGCGAAGGTCGCCGTCGCCGGCGTCATCGTCGGCGCGCCGCTGGCCATGGCCGCCGGCACCGCGAACGCGCAGTCCGGCGTCAACTGGGACGCGGTCGCCGCGTGTGAGAGTGGCGGCAACTGGAGCATCAACACCGGCAACGGCTACTACGGCGGCCTGCAGTTCCTGCCGTCCACGTGGACCGCGCACGGTGGTTCCGGAATGCCCCACCAGGCTTCCCGCGAGGAGCAGATCCGCGTCGCGGAGAACGTGATGAAGACCCAGGGCATCGGCGCCTGGCCCGTCTGCGGGCCGAAGGGCCTCGGCGGCGCCCCCGCGCCCGCCAGGACCGCCCCGGCCCCGGCGCAGCCGCGTCAGGCCGCCCCCGCGCCGGTCCAGCAGGCCGCGCCGGTCCAGGAGGCCCCCGCTCCCGTGACCGTGGCGCTGCCGTCCTCCAACCCGAACGGCGACTACGAGATCAAGGCCGGCGACAGCCTGTCGAAGATCGCGGAGGAGCTGAAGGTCGAAGGCGGCTGGGCCAAGCTGCACGAGCTCAACAAGCAGTTCATCCCGAACGCCGACCTCATCCTGCCGGGTCACAAGATCGCCACCAAGTGATCCGTGGCCGGCGCGAGTCGGTGCACGACGGAACAGGGACCCCGGACCGCCCCCCTCGGCGATCCGGGGTCCCCGACCCGTTTCCGGGCTGAGTTCCCGTCACCGAGTTGTCGTCGCCCCGGTCGGACCTGCCGGTCGTGGGTCCGCACCGGGTTGTCGGGGATCTCGTCGCCGGGTTCCCCGTGGCCCTGGTCAGGGCATGTTGACCCACTCGTCGGTGCCGTCGGTGAAGACCTGGCGCTTCCACACCGGCAGCCGCCGCTTCACCTCGTCGACGAGCTCCGAGCACACCGCGAACGCCTCACCCCGGTGGTCGGCGGACACGGCGCAGGCCAGCGCCACGTCCCCGATCGCGAGCGGACCGACCCGGTGCGACACGGCGACGGCCCGCACGCCCTCGAACCGGGCCACCACGTCCGCCACCACCTCGGCCACCACCGCGCCGGCCGTCGGGTGCCCGACGTACTCCAGCTCGCGCACCGACCGCCCGTGGTCGTGGTCGCGCACCACCCCGGCGAACGTCACCACCGCGCCCGCCGCCGCGTGCTCCACGAGCTTGGCGTGCTCGTCCACGGACAGCGGCTGATCGCTGACGGTCGCGCGCAGGACCTCGGTCATGCGTGGTCACCTCCGGACACCTGGTCGACGGCGTGCTCCAGCACGGTCGCGAGCACCTCCAGCCCGTCGCGCACCCCGCCGGTCGAGCCCGGCAGGTTCACCACGAGCGTGCGGCCCGCCACACCGGCCACCCCGCGCGACAGCACGGACGTCGGCACGCGGGGCCAGCCTGACATGCGGATGGCGTCGGCCACACCCGGCACCTCGAAGTCCAGCACCGACCTGGTCGCCTCCGGCGTGCGGTCGGTGGGGCTCACGCCCGTGCCACCGGTCGTGATGACGACCGCGACACCGTCCGCCACGGCCGCCCGAAGCGCGTCGGCCACCGGCTCGCCGTCCGGCACGACCACCGGGTCCGGCACGTCGTAGGACCGCTCCCGCAGCCACGCCACGATGATCGGCCCGCCGCGGTCGGCGTACACACCGGCGGACGCCCGGTTCGACGCCGTGATCACGCGCGCGGTCCGGACCGCGGGGCCAGGCGTCACGGGCGCGGAGCCGGCCGTCACGGGCGCTCCCACAGGCCGGTCTTGCCGCCCTCCTTGCGCTCGACCCGCACCGCGTCCAGCGACGCCGCCGGGTCGACCGCCTTCACCATGTCGTGCAGCGTCAGCCCGGCCACCGACACGGCCGTCAACGCCTCCATCTCCACGCCCGTGCGGTCCGTCGTGCGGACGGTCGCGGTGATGCGCACCTCGGCGTCGCCGAGCACGAGGTCAACCTTCACCCCGGACAACGCGATCGGGTGACACAGCGGCACCAGCTCCCAGGTCCGCTTGGCCGCCATGATCCCGGCGATGCGGGCCGTGGCCAGCGCGTCGCCCTTCGGCAGCCCGTCGCTGCCCAGCAACGCCACCACCTCGTCCGTCGTGCGCAGGACACCGGAGGCCACCGCCGTGCGCGTGGTCGGCTCCTTCTCGGACACGTCGACCATGCGTGCCGCGCCGGCGGCGTCCAGGTGGGTGAACTGGTTGCTCATACCCGCGATGCTAGGCGGATTCGGTGGCGGCCTTCCGGACCGCCTCGGCGACCGCGGGCGCGACCGAGGTGTCGAACACGCTGGGCACGATGAACGAGGCGTTGAGGCGTTCGCCGTCCACCACGTCGGCGATGGCGTTGGCCGCCGCGATCAGCATCGAGTCCGTGATCGTGCGGGCGTGGGCGTCGAGCAGGCCCCGGAACACGCCCGGGAACGCCAGCACGTTGTTGATCTGGTTCGGGAAGTCGCTGCGCCCGGTGGCCACGACGGCGGCGTGCTTCTGCGCCTCCATCGGGTCGATCTCCGGGTCCGGGTTCGCCAGCGCGAACACGATCGCGTCGCTGTTCATCGTGGCGACCTGCTCGGCGCCGAACAGGTTCGGCGCCGACACGCCGATGAACACGTCCGCGCCGACCAGCGCGTCGTGCAGCCGGCCGCTGACGTTCTCCTTGTTGGTCGACGCGGCGACGGACTTCAGGTTGTCGTCCAGCCCCGGCCGGTCGCGGTGCACGATGCCGTCCACGTCGACCGCCACCACGTCGCCGGGCTCCTGCTTGAGCAGCAGCCGGATGATCGCGCTGCCCGCCGCGCCGACCCCGCACACCACGACCTTGCAGTCGGTGATCTTCTTGCCGACCACGCGCAGGGCGTTGCGCAGCGCGCCGACCACGACGATCGCGGTGCCGTGCTGGTCGTCGTGGAAGACCGGGATGTCCAGCTTCTCCCGCAGCCGCGCCTCGATCTCGAAGCAGCGCGGCGCGGCGATGTCCTCCAGGTTGATGCCGCCGTAGACCGGCGCGATCAGCTCGACCGCGCGGATGATCTCCTCGGTGTCCTGGGTGTCCAGGCAGACCGGCCAGGCGTCGACGCCGGCGAACTTCTTGAACAGCGCGGCCTTGCCCTCCATCACGGGCAGCGCGGCGGCCGGGCCGATGTTGCCGAGGCCGAGCACGGCCGAGCCGTCGGTGACCACGGCGACCGTGTTGCGCTTGATGGTGAGCCGGCGGGCGTCGTCCGGGTTCTCCGCGATGGCCATGCAGACGCGGGCGACGCCGGGCGTGTAGGCGCGGGAGAGGTCGTCGCGGTTGCGGAGCGGCACCTTGGACGAGATCTCGATCTTGCCGCCGAGGTGGACCAGGAACGTCCGGTCCGACACCTTGCGGACCACGATCCCGGGCAGCAGCTCCAGGGTGTCGGTGATGTCCTTGGCGTGGTTGGCCGACAGCGCGTTGCAGGTGAGGTCGATGATCACCCGGTCGGTGTGCGACTCGACGACGTCGAACGCGGTGATCACGCCGCCCGCCCGGCCGACGGCCGAGGTGAGGTCGCCGGCGGCCGACGCCGACGGCGGGGCCTCCAGCCGGACGGTGATCGAGTAACCAGGGCCGGGGACCGGCATCGAACCTCCCAGAACAGCACAGCTCAAGAGGGATCGAGCGTAGTCCGCGCGGATATACGGAACGCGCGCGGCTCGACGGCCGCGCGCGTCCGGGCTAGCGGTTGATCTCCGTCACGGGGTGGTGGTAGCCGAGCTCTTCGACCGGCAGCGGGAAGGTGACCTTGCCGAACGGGGACATCGCGCCCTGCACGTCGCTGGCCAGCTCGGACACGGCGTACTTGCCGTCGGCGGGCGGCTCCGGCCAGTGCGGGTCGATGCGCTCGGGGCGGGCCTTGGCCACGGTTCCTCCTCGGTCGTGCCTTCGTCGGGACAAGTGTGCCTCATCCGCCCGGGTGACGACGCGCGGTGCCCGGCGGCGAAAAGCGAGAGCCACGTCACCGGTGTGATCCCTACCCTCGGGCCGGTGAGCGACACGACGGCACTGCTCAACGTGGTCGACATCGAGGCCACGTGCTGGGCGGGCGACCCGCCGCCCGGCCAGGTGAGCGAGATCATCGAGATCGGCCTGACCGAGGTCGACCTCGCGTCGGGCGAACGGGTCGGCAAGCACCGGCTCCTGGTCCGACCGCGGCGTTCCGCGGTCAGCCCGTTCTGCACCGAGCTGACCGGCCTGACGCAGGCGGAGGTCGACGGCGGCGTGGACTTCGCCGAGGCGTGCCGGCAGCTGGCCGTCGAGCACCGGGCCGGTTCGAGGCCGTGGGCGAGCTGGGGCGACTACGACCGCAGGCAGTTCACGCGGCAGTGCGGGGCGACGGGCGTGCCGTACCCGTTCGGTAGGCGGCACTGGAACGCGAAGCTGGTGTTCACGCGGGCGCACGGGCTGCGCAAGCGCCCGGGGATGGCGCAGGCCCTGCGGATCGCCGACCTGCCGCTGGAGGGCAGGCACCACCGCGGCGCGGACGACGCGTGGAACATCGCCGCCCTGGTCCTGCACCTGACCGGTCGCGACGCCTGGCCGGCCGAACCCACCGCGGACTGACGCCGGGCGGGGTCCGGCGATTCCGGCCGACCGCAGGGTTGCGGGGGCTGGCCGGCCCGGTGCGGGTGGTCGGCATATACCGTGGTGAGGATGTCCGGCACGACCCTCGCCGAGTGGCTGCGGGCGCAGGACGACTCCGCGCTCGTGGCTCTGCTGCGCGCCCGGCCGGACCTGGCCACGCCCCCACCGGCGGACACGACCGTGCTCGCCACCCGCATCGGGTCGCGGGCGTCCGTGGCGCGGGCCTGTGAAGACCTCGACACGCTGACGTTGACCGTCCTCGAAGCGCTGCTCGTGCTGGACGCCGACCTCGCGCCGGTCGGCCGGACCGCCGTGCAGGAGCTGTTCGGGCCGACCGACATCAGCGCGCCGCTCGACGCGCTGCGCGCCCGTGCCCTGCTCTGGGGCGGCGACCACGCGCTCAGCACCCCGCCGGCCAGCCGTGACGCGGTCAACCCGTTCCCCTGCGGCCTCGGCCGCTCGGTGCCCCGGCTCGCCACCGCCGACCTCACCGCCCTCGACCCCGACGAGCTCCGCGTCCTGCAGACCCTCGCGGCCGGTCCGCCCGTCGGCCAGACCAAGGACGCCGCGCACGTCGTCTCCCTCGCGGGAGCCCGCACGCCGATCCAGAAGCTGCTCGCCCGCGGCCTGCTGGTCCGGCGCGACGCGCAGACCGTCGAGCTGCCCCGCGAGATCGGGCTGAAGGTGCGCGGCGACCGACCGCTCGGCGCGATCCAGACCACCGAACCGCCGCTCACCACGTTCCGCCGCGACCCGTCCGACGTCGACCACACCGGCGGCGGGGAGGCGTTGGAGCTCTGCCGGCACGTGGAGACGCTGCTCAAGAGCTGGTCGGAGGACCCGCCGGCGGTGCTGCGGTCGGGCGGCGTCGGCGTGCGGGAGCTGCGCAAGCTCGCCAAGGACCTCGACGTGGACGAGCGCCGGGCCGCGCTGCTGGTCGAGCTGGTCGTCAACGCGGGCCTGGTCGCCGACACCGAGGGCCTCGAACCCGAGTGGGTGCCCACCACGCAGACCGACGCGTGGCTGGTCGCCGCGCCCGAGCACCGGTGGGCGACGCTGGCCCAGGCGTGGCTCGACCTGCCCCGGCTGCCCGGTCTGATCGGGCGGCGCGACGACCGGGACCGGCTGCTCAACCCGCTGGCGCCGGAGCTGAACCGGCCGGGCGCGCCCCGTGACCGCAAGCGCATCCTCGAGGCGCTGGCCGCGTTGGAGCCCGGCACCGCCGTGATGGAGCCGGACGAGCTGGCCGCCGTGCTGGCGTGGCGGGCGCCGCGGCGTGGCGGGCGGCTGCGCGACGAGCTGGTGCGGTGGACCGTGGACGAGGGCACGCAGGTCGGCGTCCTCGCGCACAACGCCATCACCGCCCAGGGCCGCACGCTGCTGTCCGAGGGTCCCGGCGCGGCGGCGAAGCGGCTGGGCGACGCGCTGCCCGCGCCGGTCGACCACGTGCTGGTGCAGGCCGACCTGACCGTGGTCGCGCCCGGGCGGTTGGACCCGGAGCTGGCCGACGAGATCGCGCTGGTCGCGGACGTCGAGTCGGCCGGCAGCGCCACCGTCTACCGGGTGCGCGAGGGCTCGGTGCGGCGGGCGTTCGACGCCGGGCGCAGCGCCGCCGACCTGCACGAGCTGTTCAAGACCCGGTCGCGCACGCCGGTGCCGCAGTCGTTGACGTACCTGATCGACGACGCGGCGCGAAAGCACGGCCGGTTGCGGGGTGGTGCGGCCGGGTCGTTCCTGCGCTGCGACGACCCCGTGCTGATCACCGAGGTGATGTCGCACGCCGCGGCCGAGCGGTTGGCGCTGCGCAAGATCGCGCCGACCGTGCTGGTCAGCCCGTTGCCGCTGGCGGAGGTGCTGGACGGGTTGCGCGAGGCCGGTTTCGCGCCCGCCGCCGAGGGCCCGGACGGCCACGTGCTGGACCTGCGGGCCGGTGGCCGGCGGATCGCGGGCAAGGGGCGGCGCAGGCCGGTGCAGCCGGGCGCGCCGTCGGACGAGCAGCTGGACGAGCTGGTGCGGCTGGTGCGGGCGGGCGACCGCGCGGCGACGACCACCGGCGGTGCGCGGGTCTCGGTGCCGGGTCACCTGGGCGCGGGACCGTCGGCCACGCTCGCGTTGCTGCAGCGGGCGGCGCGGGAGGGTCGCAGCGTGCTGGTCGACTTCGTGGACGGCCACGGCACGGCGGCCCGCCGCGTGATCACGCCGCAGGTCGTGGGCGGTGGCGTGCTGGAGGGCGTCGACGTCAGCTACGGCGAGGTGCGCCGGTTCCCCCTGCACCGCATCACGTCCGCCGCCCTGGTCGAGGGTGACGACGCGTAACCCCCCGTTCGGCACTGATGATCACCCGATCGGTGAACCCTTCACGCCCTAGCGTCGAGTCGCGGTGCTCGCGCCGCACACCACCCGTGCGTCGAACGGCCGGGCCACCCCCGCCTGCTCGGGCACGTCGAAGGGCGGCCTCCTACGAGGAGACCGCCCTTCGACGTGGTGGCACCGCCGGGACAAGGAGAGGCCGCGATCGGCGGAGCTGGTGCGAACGCGACGTCCCGGTGGCCGATCGGAGGTTCGCCCGAGCACCTCGCCGACCGCACGCACGCCCGTGGAGGGACTGACCGATGGCTCGTTCGTGGAAGGACGTCAAGGCGGACAAGGCTCGCCGTGACGGCGAAGCCGGCCGCGACATGGCACGCGCCCGTGAAGACGCGCGCAACCGGACGCAGGCGTTCATCCTCGGCTTCCGCCTGGCCCAACCGGACGACCGACGAGGACCGTCGCCGAGCCAGGTCGACGGACGCTGAAGGGCGGCCTCCTACGAGGAGACCGCCCTTCGACGCGAAACCGTCACCACCCGCACCGGCCGACCGGGAAGCCGATCAACCCGCGCGGACCGACATCCACTGGCGCATGGCGTGCTCGACCAGCGTGATCAACGTCTGCTTGGTCGACTGCCGGTTGCGCGCGTCGCACGTCACTATCGGCACCGACTGGTCGATCGTCAACGCCTCCCGGACATCCTCGATCCGGTGGTGCAGCAGACCGTCGAAGCAGTTCACCCCGACCACGTACGGCAACTGCCGGTCGTCGAAGAAGTCGATCGACGCGAACGCGTCCGCCAACCGACGCGTGTCCACCAGCACGATCGCACCGATCGCACCCTTCACCAGGTCGTCCCACATGAACCAGAACCGGTGCTGACCCGGTGTCCCGAACAAGTACAGGATCAGATCCTGGTCCAACGACACCCGACCGAAGTCCATGGCCACCGTCGTGGTGACCTTGTTCGGCGTCGCCGAGAGGTCGTCGACCCCCGCACTGGCCTCCGTCATCACCGCTTCGGTGGTCAGCGGAACGATCTCCGACACGGAACCGACGAACGTAGTCTTGCCCACGCCGAAGCCACCGGCCACCACGATCTTCGCGGAGGTCGTCGGCTTCCGTTCGCCATCGGCCGCGTTGGGGCTAGAGCCTGCGAAGCCCACTGAGCACCCTCTCAAGGAAATCAATGGACGGCTTGTCCCCCGTGATCAAGCCACCCTGATGAATCAAAACCAAACCCATGCTCGCCATGTCGCCGATCAACACCCTGGCCACGCCGAGCGGGAGCCGGAGGTGGGCGGCGACCTCGGCCACCGACCTGGTGTCGGTGCACAGCCCGCAGATCGACCGGTGCTCGGGGAGCACGGCCGCGTCGCGTTCGAGACCTCGCTCGCTGGTCGACACCAGCGCCTCGATCGCGAGGTCGTAGTCGGGCCGGGTCCGGCCACCGGTCCGGGTGTACGGGCGGACCAGCGACCCGGACTCCGCCGCGGGGTTCTCCTCGCGCCGCACGACCGGCTGCGGGCCGGTCGTGTAGGGCACCTGTTCCGGCACGCTGTCCGGCAGGCCGTGCGCGCCGAAGAGATCGGCTCCCGGACCTCCGAACAGGCCGCTGCCGTACCCGTCGATGTCGAACCGGTTGGGAACGTCGTCGTAGTCGTACGACGAGTCGTCAACCTCACGCTGAGACATATCGCCTTGCCCCTGCCCTGTGCCTTCGACCCGTGACCGCTGCGCCTGTTCCGCCCGGCGGCCTCGCCACGAGTTGGGTGCGTCCTCGGCTTCCTCGTCCTGTGCGGGGTCGGCATCCGGCTCAGCGAATTGGAAGCCGCCGACCGCCCACTCCTGGTAGTCGAAGTTCCTACCGAAGCGTCGGCCGCCGGCGCCAGATCGTTCAGCCATTTACCTTCACCCCCACGATCTCATGAGGATCTACCGCCGAACCACGCCCTGGAGCTGCGCGCGCAGCTCCGGGGTGAGCTGCTGGCCCACGCGCTCGACCAGCAACGTCATCTCGTACGCGACGAGGCCGATGTCGCAGTTGGGGGCCGCGAGCACCGCGAGGCACGACCCGTCGCTGATCGACATCAGGAACAGGTAGCCCCGTTCCATCTCGACCACGGTCTGGTTGACCGTGCCCGCCTCGAAGCACCGAGCCGCGCCCGCCGTGAGGCTGACGAGCCCGGATGCCACGGCGGACAGCTGTTCGGCGCGGTCGCGGGGCAGGCCCTGCGAGCCGGCGAGCAACAGCCCGTCCGCCGACACGACCACGGAATGTGCCACACCGGGAACCCGGCGCACGAAGTCGGTGATAAGCCAACCAAAGCTGCCTGGCTGAGCTGCGGTCGTCACTCCTGCTCCTCGTCTTGCCGGCTCGACATGTCACCAGCGTAAGCGTCGATCAAAGCGTGTCGCCCTCGACGGACGCCCTGCTGAAGACTCGACATGCGTCCACGGATCGCGTCAGCCGATCGTGGTGGCAGCGGGGGCCGCTGCGGTTGCCGCTCCGAGGCCGTCGGCTTCGGTGCGGCGGATCCCGGCACAAGCTGAGCCTTGGGCACCCGCTTGGGCAACCCCGCCTGTGTCGTGGTCTCGGGCGCCTTGTTCAGCAAGGCCTGTGCCGCCTGCCAGCCCTCGTCGGCGGGGGATTCCCACACCGCCTCGGCGGCGGGCGCGGCCGGCTCGGGTTCGGCGACCGGTTCGGGCTCGGTCACGCGGGACACCTCCGCGGCGCGCTTGGGCAGGTTGTTGGGTGATCCGGGCCGCCGCTTGGGCAGCCCGCCCTCGGTCAGACTAGTGCCCTCGGCGCGGTCGGTCGTCGCTTCGCCCCGTTGGGGCAGCGCACCGCCCTCCTGCTCGCGCCTGGGCTGGGCGTTCTGGCCCGAGTCGAGCAGCCCTCGCGAGGGCAACGGGTCGGCCGACGTGGTGGGCGCGACCGGCGGGATCGGGCGCGGCCTGCGGGTCGGCAGCGCCGACTCGACCGGCTCCGGCTCCGCGGCCGGCGCCGGTGGCACCGCCTGCGCGGTCGCCGCCGACGTCTCGCTGCCCACGGCCTGGAACCACTGCGAGAGGACCGCCTCGTAGATCGGCAGCCGCTCGGTCGGCGCGTCCAGGTCGCGGTCGACCTCCCTGGCCGCGGGCGCGGCCTGCGGGGCCGAGCCGTTGCGGTGCGCGGGCTCC
This sequence comes from Actinosynnema sp. NPDC049800, assembly GCF_040656635.1. Lineage (NCBI taxonomy): Bacteria > Bacillati > Actinomycetota > Actinomycetes > Pseudonocardiales > Pseudonocardiaceae > Actinosynnema > Actinosynnema sp. NPDC049800. The sequence goes on from NZ_JBFAMT010000013.1 coordinate 19,614, forward strand.
GGGGCGGGCTCGGGCTCCGGTTCGACGAGGAAGCCGCTGTCCAGCGGCGCGAACTGGGTGGTCTCGAAGCCGTGCTCGTAGTCGGCGTCGTGCTCGGAGCGGTCCTCGTAGGCGGTGAACAGGGTCGGCTCGCCGAACGAGCCCTCCGGCTCCCGCTCCACGTCGCGCTCGTCCGCCGCGCGCATCCACGGCTGCGACACCTCGGCGGGGGTCTCCTCGGGCGCCTGCCCGAACGCCGGCGCCTCGCCGAAGGCGGGCACGCGGGCCGGGTCCTGCTCGCCCTGGCCCTGCACGAAGCTCACCGGGAACGCCGGCTCCTCCTCGACGCGCGGCAGGCTCGGGAAGCTCGCGTCGTCGTCCAGGCGGGACACGGTGCCGGTGCCGAACGCGCCGGCGATGCCGGACGCGCGCTGCGCCGTCGTCCCGAACCCGGAGTCGCCGAAGCCCGCGGCGTCGCCGAACCCGGCCGAGTCGCCGAACCCGGCGTCCGCGAAACCGGAGTCGCCGAACGCCGAGGCGGGCTCGGCGCCCATCGGGGAGCCCATCGCGCCGGGCGAGGCGACCAGCGTGTCGGGCACGAGCACGAGCGCGGTGGTGCCGCCCTCGATGTCCTCGTTCGACCGCAGCCGCACCTTGATGTCGTGCCGCTTGGCCAGCCGCGCGACCACGTACAGGCCCATCCGGCGGGACACCGCGACATCCACGTCCGGCGGGTCGGCCAGCCGCTCGTTGGCGTCGTTGATCTCCTGCTCGCCCATGCCGACGCCGCGGTCCTGGATCTCGATCGCCAGCTCGCCCTTGCGGGTGCGGGCGGTGCGCACGGTGACCTTCGTCACCGGGTCGGAGAACGCGGTGGCGTTGTCGAGCAGCTCCGCGATCAGGTGCACGAGGTCGTTGACCGCGCGGCCCTGGACGGTGAGCTCGGGGGTCTGGCCGACCTGCACGCGGGCGTACTGCTCGACCTCGGACACCGCGGCGCCGAGCACCTCGGCGGCCGGGACCGGGCGGGTCAGCCGCCGGGACAGGTCCGTGCCGGACAGGACCAGCAGGTTCTCGCTGTTGCGCCGCATGCGGGTGGCGAGGTGGTCCAGCTCGAACAGGCTGGCCAGCTGGTCGGGGTCCTGCTCGTCCTGCTCCAGCCGGTCGATCAGGTTCAGCTGGCGCTCGACCAGGGCCTGCGAGCGGCGGGACAGGTTGACGAACATCGAGTTGACGTTGTCGCGCAGGAGGGCCTGCTCGGCGGCCAGCCGCACGGCCTCGCCGTGCACCGCGTCGAACGCCCGGGCCACCTGGCCGACCTCTTCGCGGGTGGTGATCGGCACCGGCGCGATGGCCGTCTTCGCCGCTTCCTGCGGGTTCGGGTCGGCGAGGATCCGGTTGACCGCCTCGGGCAGGCCGTGGTCGGCCACCGCGAGCGCGGTGCGGCGCAGCGTGCGCAGCGGGTTGAGGATCGAGCGGGCCACGAACAGCGCCATGACCAGGGCCAGCAGCAACGCGCCCAGCACGATGCCGGAGTCGCGGAACGCCGCGGCGCGGGCCACGCCGGTCAGCTCGTCGGTCCGGTTCTGCAGCTGCTCCAGCAGCAGGTTCTCCACGTCCCGGGTGAGGTTCACGGTCAGCGTGGACGCGATGTCCCACTTCTCCGGGCGCAGCGACGTCATCGGCTTGTCGGCGGCGGCCAGGTTCAGCGCCGTCTCCTGCATGTCGTTCGCGGTGTCGACGATCAGACCCGTGACGGTGTCGTCGTAGATCTTCGCCTGGTCGGCCGTGGCGGACTTGCGGAAGTCGTTGCGGGCCGCGTCCAGCTCGGCGTTCGCGGCCAGCAGCTGGCGTTCCTGGCCCGGGCCGAACGCGCCGCGCTGGAAGACGTCGAGCATGATGCCGCGCTTGCGCGACTCCTGCTCCTTGATGCGGGCGATGGCGTTGGTGGCCAGGTGCAGCCGCACGAGCTCGGGCTCGTTGATGCCGGCGATGGCCTGCTCGCCGAGGTCGAGGAGGCTCTCCACGGACTCGGAGTAGGTGCGCATCACGGCGTCGGACGGGTACTGCGTCTCGCGGACCGCGTTGCGGAGGCTGTTGAGCCGGTTGAGCTGGCTGGACGCCCGGCGGAACCGGGTCACCACCTCGTCGTCGAGGTCGGCGCTGAGGTCCACGATCTTGGCGTTGAGGGCCTGGACGGTGTCCTCGACGCGGCGCAGCTGGCGGTCGAGGACCACGCGGTCGAGCTGCTTGCCCGACGCCACGTGGCTCGCGCTCAGGTCGCGCTCGCGCTGCAGCTGCTGCACCAGGTCGGCGACCGCCGACTCCAGCTGGATCTGGTTCGCGAGCCGGTTGAGGTCCGCCGCGTCGGCGAGGTCCGAGTTCACGCGCAGGCCGCCGAGCGCGACCGCGGCGATGGTCGGGATCAGCAGGACGGCCGTCAGCTTGGTGGGCAGTCGCCAGTTGCGCAGGCGCCAGCCGGCCGTGCGGGTCGGCTCGACCCGTCCGGCCGCGGTCGAGCCCGTCGTCGGTCCCGTTTGCTCGGTCACAGTTCCATCACTCAGCGCAACCAGTCCGTCACCCGTTCCGGGCCTTTCGGAGCGCGGTGTAATCCCCACGCCTGACTGGCTGGGACCTCTCTCTCGACGGGCCACCCTGGGCTTCCTCTTCCGGCAGCAGTGGTTCCGGCCTCTCCCCCGCGGACCGAAGCATGGACTCGAATTCGGGCCGAATTGCAGCACAGGAGCGGTGGTGCCGGCTAGTCACCCCCACCCCTCGCGGGGACACGACGGTCTGCGACGACCTGTGCCACCAGCCGGGGAGCGTAGTGCTCGACCCCAGCCCCGGGGAAGACTCCGGAAGCACTCACCGTATCGGAGCAGGGCTGTCGTTTCATACCTCCGGGTGGTTACCATCCCGGACATCGACAAGTGCGTCGAGAAATTCGTTGATCAAAAGACCCCGCTCTCGAGGTCATCCCGGCGAGAGGTGCCATGCCTACCCCAGCGCGTGTTCTGCGACGTGCGGCAGCGTTGTTCGCTTGTGCCGCCACCTTGACGGCGTGCGGACTGATCCCCGGCACCGACGGGAACAGCCGCCCCGAGGTGGAACGCAACACACTGCGCATCGGTGTGCTGCCGGTGGTGGACGTCGCACCGCTGCGCCTCGCGTTCAACAACAAGCTGTTCGAGAAGGCCGGGTTGCAGGTGCAGCTGGTGCCGCTGAACAACGAGTCCGAGGGCATCAAGCAGCTCGACACCACGCTGGACCTGACCTGGGCGACGCACGTCACGCTGTTCCGCAGCTACGCCGAGGGCACCCAGCTGCAGCTGCAGGGCGAGGCGTACCAGGCGGGCGCGAACACGATGGCGCTGGTCACGCTCGACCCGAACTACGACAGCCCCGGCAAGCTGCCCAACCCGCGCATCGCGGTGCCGTCGACCGGTGACGTCGGCGCGCTGACCACGAAGGCCGTGCTCAAGACGGCGGGCGTGGAGAAGCAGCGGATCAGGCCGTCCGAGATGCCGTTCGAGCAGATGGTCTCCGCGATGCAGGCCAAGCAGGTCGACGCGGCGTGGATGACCGAGCCGTACATCACGCAGGCCCAGGCAGGGGCAGGTGCGCGCATCCTCACCGACACCGCCGTCGGCCCGACCAAGGACTTCCCCATGTCCGGGTACGCGTCGAGCAAGAAGTTCGCCGACGGCAACCCGCGCACGCTGGCCCTGTTCCGGCAGGTCCTGCGGGACGCGCAGGAGGCGGCGTCGAACGACAAGCTGTCCGTGCAGAACGCGCTGACCGGCTACATGGACGTCGACCAGCAGACCGCGGCGCTGGTGTCCGTCGGCACGTTCCCGCTGTCGCTCAACCCGGTCCGGCTGCAGCGCGTCGCCGACATGATGGACACCGAAGAGGTGCTGCCGGAGCGGTTGGACGTCGGCGGGTTGTTGCCGCCTGGAACCACCAACTGACTCACCGTCAGCGAAACTCGTGCGATAGGGGCCTTCCCATTGCGGGAAGGCCCCTTGTTCTTTTCGATTTCCGCGTCGGTTGGAACTCGATCCGGCGGCGACCGCGTCACGACGCGGTCACTCGATCAAGCTTCCGTCAAGCAGATCGTCGTAGCGGGCTGTGAGTAAACGGTCACGGTGTCGCCACTCTCGCACTCGTTCTCGTCCGCCCGGCCCCGCACGACCTTGCCCACCTTGTACGAGGCGCTCGAATCGCAGGTCACCTTGGTGGTTTTGGCCGCGACAATCGTGCCGTCCTCCTTGAAGCAGTCGCCCTCCTCCGCGTTGAGCATCAGGCACAGCTTGAAGCCGTTGCTGCGCCGACCGCCACGGTCGGAGTACTCGGAGTAGTCGCCGGGCGGGCAGGAGTCGGTGCTGCTGTCCAGGTTGGCGGCCACCTTGAAGGCCGCCTCGGGCGACGAGCACTCGATCTTCTCGACGTCGGCGTCCGTGACCGAGGCGGAGATGACCTTGATGCAGTCGCCCGCCTCGGCGCCCGACGGGCCGGTGATGTTCGCGATGATGCCCGCGACGACGATGCCCACGATGCCCAGCGCCACCACCGCGACCAGCGCTTTCGCACCGTGGGACGTGCCCTTGGCCGGTGGGGGCGGGAACTGCTGCGGGTAACCGGGCTGGCCGAACTGACCGGGCTGGCCGGGCTGGCCGAACTGACCTGGCTGACCCGGCTGACCGAACTGACCTGGCTGACCCGGCTGACCGAACTGGCCGGGCTGACCCGGGTACTGGGGCCCGCCCGGGAATTGGCCCTGGTCAGGGTGCTGGGGCTGCGCGTACTGCGGCGGCTGGTCCGGGTAGCCGGGCATCGGCTGGTAGCCGGGGGCCTGCTGCGCGTGACCGGGCTCCTGCCCGTACCCCGGCTGCGGGTAGGGCTGCTGGTGGGGCTGCTGCGGGTACGACTGGTGCGGGTAGGGCGGTGGGGCCGGGAAGCCCTGCGGCGACGACGGCGGACCCCAGCCGGGCTGCTGGGGTGGCGGGAAGCCGTGGGGCGGCTGGTCGGGTGGGGTGGTCACCTGGCGTTCCTCTCGACTGCGAACGAGCGGAACGTACCCTCGCGCGCCGCGTGGGCGCAGCGATTTCAGCCCTTGTCGGACGCGCGGACCAGGCAGAACGTGACGGAGGGCTCCACGTAGGTCAACTTCTGGCCGTTGGCGCACTCCACCGGCTCACGGGCCACGTTCGCCACCCGGATCGCCATGGCGGCCGTGCACTCCACCTTCTTCATCCCCGACTCGCGGTCGCCCTGGTAGCAGGCGCCCTGCACGAAGTTGGGCATCAGGCACAACGTCTCCGCGAGCGTGAAGACCGTGTACGGCGCGCCGCCCGTGGGGCACTGCGAGCCCTGGTCGACGACCTTGGCCACCCGCACGTTGGCCTCGTGGGCCCCGCAGTCGAGCGGCCGGTACCTGGCGACACCCTTCTCGGCCTTCTCGATGTGCCCGCAGCCGCCCGGCTCGGCGCGCTCGGGCCCGCCGGTGAGCAGCGTGAACGCGAACGCGCCCGCCACCACGACCGCGACCACCCCGAGGCCCCACCCGATCTTCCGCATGGAACAGGGCATCGGCACGGTCGCGCGCCGGGTTGAGCGGGTTCACCCGCCGGTGGTCACGGGCGTCACATCTCGGCGGGCGCCAGGCAGTACGTGACGGGCGGCTCCGGGTAGGCCATGCCCGCGCCGTCGGGGCAGGCCTCCAGGTCCGCGGAGCCCTCGATGACCTTGACCACCTTGATGGTCTCGGGGCCGGTGCACCCGGTCTTGACGAACCCGGTGCCCTCGTCGGGCTTGTAGCAGGAGCCCTCGGCCATGTTGGGCAGCAGGCACAGCTTGTAGCCGTCGCCGACGCTCGCGGCCGGGACGATCTCGGTGTAGAGGCCGTCCTCGGGGCAGGTGGCGTCGGTGGTCTCCAGGACCTTGGCCACCTTGTAGGAGGCCTCGTCGGCGGAGCAGTCGAGGGTGTCGACCTCGGCCCGGTTGTCGGCCTCGGCGGACACGCTGACGCAGTCGCCGACCTCGGCGTTGGCGGGATCACTGGTGAGGTAGCGCACGCCGTAGACGACGATGCCGATCAGCAGCACGACCAGCACGCCGATGAGGATCTTCCGGCCACCGCCGCCGGGCTTGCCGGTCCCGTTCGCCGCGGGCGCCTGGGAGGCGGGCTCGGCCACGGGGTCCGCGGCGGGGGCCGGTCGCGCGCCGGGCACGGCGGTCGGGCCGGCGGGCGTCACGGGCTCGTTGCCGGCCACCGGGCGTTCCCTGGCCGCGGAGCCCGGCTCGGGGGCGGTGTCGTCGGGCTCGGTGGAGCCGGGGCCGGAGCCCAGACCGGACGACGCGGGGCTTGCGAGGTCCCGCTCGTCGGCCGACGCGGCGGCGTCCCGCGAGGCCGCGATGCGCTCGGCGTCGGCGGGCGGCACGTCGGGGCGGGCGGCGGGATCGCCGGCGGCCCCGGTCGGCGCGTCGTCGTCGGCGGGTCGACTCGGCTCGTTGCTCATGATCATCCTCGCTGGACGGGTGCGCGTGACGCCACAGAAGGTAGCGCCACGCGCACCCGCGAGGTGGATCAGCCGCTCGCGGCTCGGCGGGTGTCCCGCCCCGTCCTGCCGGACGAGGACGTCAGGGACGGCCGCGCGCTCGCGAGGTGGGTCAGGCTTCCTCGGTGGGCGCGAAGCAGAGGGTCGTCTTCGGCTCGGGGAACGTCAGCGGCGCGCCCTCGGTGCAGGCGCTCTCGTCGGCGGTGCCCTTGATCAGCTTGACCAGCTTGACCGTGCCCGCCTTGCCGCAGTCGACGGCCGGGTAGCCCATCTGCGAGGTGTTGTCGAGGTCGTAGCAGCTGCCCTCGACCAGGTTCGGCACCAGGCACAGCTTCGCGTCCGGGCCACGACGGGCGCGCTCGGTGTACTCGTCGTAGTAGTCGCCGGCGCACTTCGCGCTGGTGGAGTCGAGCACCTGGCCGACGGTGTAGTTCGCCTCGGGGGTGCCGCAGTCGACGGTCTTGAACTCCGGGTTCGTGTTCGTGCCGGTCACGTTCGCGCAGTCGCCGGCCTTGGTCTGCGCCGCGTCGCTGGTGAAGTAGTTGATGCCGTAGACGACCACACCGGCCACCGCGATACCGATGATCGCGGTGAGGATGCGCGCGACGATGCCCTTCTTCTTCGGCGCAGGCGGAATCGGCTGGCCCTGCGGGGCGTTGTGGAACTGCGGGGCGCCCTGGTGCTGCGGACCGTTCTGGTACTGCGGTGCGGACGCGGGCATGTCCGTGCTCATGTGGACCTTCGTTCATCCGGGGAGGGCCCCAGTGCATCCGCGCGTAGGGTCGCGGTGGGGCGCAGGGACGCTATCGGCTGCACCACAAGGGCGTACGCGGCTTTACCGAACCGAGTCCGTAAGCGTTGCGTGCACGTGCGCGTACTGTCCGCTTTCGACTTGCACGCGGTAGGCACACTTGAAGGACACCAAGCGACAGGAGCGCGCACCCGTGACCGACGGCCCTTTGATCGTCCAGTCGGACAAGACACTGCTGCTGGAGGTCGAGCACCCGCTGTCGGACGACGCGCGCACCGCCATCGCGCCGTTCGCCGAGCTCGAACGCGCGCCCGAGCACGTCCACACCTACCGCATCACGCCGCTGGCGCTGTGGAACGCGCGCGCCGCCGGCCACGACGCCGAGCAGGTGGTCGACGCGCTGGTCCGGTTCTCCCGCTACCCCGTGCCGCAGCCGTTGCTGGTGGACGTGGTCGACACGATGGGCCGGTTCGGCCGGCTCCAGCTGGCCAACCACCCCGCGCACGGCCTGGTGCTGAACTCGCTGGACCGCGCCGTGCTGGAGGAGGTCCTCCGGCACAAGAAGGTCAAGCCGATGCTGGGCGCGCGAGTGGACGACGACACGGTGGTCGTGCACCCGAGCGAACGCGGCCGGCTCAAGCAGCTGCTGCTCAAGATCGGCTGGCCGGCGGAGGACCTGGCCGGGTACGTCGACGGCGAGGCCCACCCGATCGACCTGGTCGAGGACGGCTGGGAGCTGCGCGACTACCAGCGCCGGGCCGCGCAGGCGTTCTGGGCGGGCGGCTCGGGCGTGGTCGTGCTGCCGTGCGGCGCGGGCAAGACGCTGGTCGGCGCGGCGGCGATGGCCGAGGCGGGCGCGACCACGTTGATCCTGGTCACCAACACCGTGGCCGGTCGGCAGTGGAAGCGGGAGCTGGTCGCGCGGACCTCGTTGACCGAGGACGAGATCGGCGAGTACTCCGGCGAGCGCAAGGAGATCCGGCCGGTCACCATCGCGACCTACCAGGTGATCACCCGCAAGTCGAAGGGCGAGTACAAGCACCTGGAGCTGTTCGACTCGCGGGACTGGGGCCTGATCGTCTACGACGAGGTGCACCTGCTGCCCGCGCCGGTGTTCCGGATGACGGCCGACCTCCAGTCGCGCCGCCGCCTCGGGCTGACCGCGACGCTGGTGCGCGAGGACGGCCAGGAGGGCGACGTGTTCTCGCTGATCGGGCCGAAGCGGTACGACGTGCCGTGGCGCGACATCGAGGCGCAGGGCTGGATCGCGCCCGCCGAGTGCGTCGAGGTGCGGGTGACGTTGACCGACAACGAGCGGCTGGAGTACGCGACGGCCGAGGCGGAGGAGCGCTACAAGCTGTGCTCCACGGCCCGGACGAAGCTGCCGGTGGTGAAGGCGATCCTGGACCGGCACCCCGACGAGCCGACGTTGGTGATCGGGGCCTACCTGGACCAGCTGGAGTCGCTCGGCGAGGCGCTGGACGCGCCGATCATCCAGGGCTCGACGAAGAACAAGGAGCGCGAGGCCCTGTTCGACCGGTTCCGCCGCGGCGAGCTGCGGACGTTGGTGGTGTCGAAGGTGGCGAACTTCTCCATCGACCTGCCCGAGGCGTCGGTGGCCGTGCAGGTGTCGGGGACGTTCGGGTCGCGGCAGGAGGAGGCGCAGCGGCTGGGCCGGTTGTTGCGGCCCAAGGGCGACGGTCGGCAGGCGCACTTCTACTCGGTCGTGTCGCGGGACACGTTGGACACCGACTACGCGGCGCACCGGCAGCGGTTCCTGGCGGAGCAGGGCTACGCGTACAAGATCGTGGACGCGGACGACCTGCTCGGCCCGAAGCTGCCCGAGGTCGGCTGAGCCGACGCACCGGCCCGCCCCGACCCGCCTCCGGGTCGGGGCGAACCCGAGGATTTTGCGCTCCGGGAGAAGAACGCTATTAAGGACCGGTGACCCGGATCGCGCCGTTACCCCGTTGGTGGATGTGGCGGCCCGAGGCCGACCTCGACGCGATCCGCCGTGCGGCGAAGGGGAAACGGGTCTGGGCGCGGCCGTCCGAGTGGGACGTCGTGCTGGCGGCCGACGCGCGGGACGTCGTGCACTGCGAGCAGTTCACCGATCCCGGCCAACGCCGCCGCGCCGGCCGCCTGTGCGCCCACTTCGACGCCATGCGGGACCTGGACGCGCGGCGGGTCGCGCGGGTGGAACTGCTGCTGTGGCGGGCGTTGCTGGCGTTGCGGGACAGCCAGCCGGTGCGGGAGGCGTTGCGGCGGACCGAGAACCGGCCCGGCCTGGCCGCCGCGATCGCCGAGCCGACCCGCGAGCTGGCCGAACTGGACCGTCGCCTCGACCAGTTCGAGTCGGCGCTGCGGATCGTCGTGGAGGAGCTGGACCCGGAGCTCACCGGCGCCGCACTGCGCCGGGTCGCCGCGCTGGACCCGCTCTAAGCTCGTCCGGTGCTGGTCTACTCGATCCCGATGCGCAACCGGTTCCGCGGCATCACGGTGCGCGAGGGCGTGCTGCTGGAAGGGCCCGCCGGGTGGGGTGAGTTCTGCGCGTTCCTCGACTACTCCGACGACGAGTGCGCGCCGTGGCTGGCGTGCGCGCTGGAGGCCGCCGAGCAGGGGTGGCCCGCGCCGGTCCGCGACCGGATCCCGGTCAACTGCACGGTTCCCGTCGTCTCCCCGGAACGCGCGCACGCCATCGTGGCCCGTTCGGGTTGCGCCACGGCGAAGGTGAAGGTGGCCGACCCGGGCACGCCGCTCGCCGACGACCTGGCGCGCGTCGAGGCGGTGCGGGACGCGCTCGGGCCGTCCGGTGCCATCCGGGTGGACGCGAACATGGCGTGGGACGTGGACGCGGCCGTGCGCGCGATCCGCGAGCTGGAACGGGCGGCCCAGGGCCTGGAGTACGTCGAGCAGCCGTGCCCGTCGATCGAGGAGTTGGCGGCGGTGCGGCGGCGGGTCGACGTGCGGATCGCGGCGGACGAGTCGATCCGGCGGGCGGAGGACCCGTTGAAGGTGGCGGTGGCCGGTGCGGCGGACATCGCGGTGATCAAGGTCGCGCCGCTGGGCGGTGTGCGGCGGGCGTTGGCCGTGGCGCAGGCGTGCGGGCTGCCGTGCGTGGTGTCGTCGGCGGTGGAGACGTCGGTCGGGATGGCGGCCGGGTTGGCGTTGGCGGGTGCGTTGCCGGAGCTGGACTTCGCGTGCGGCCTGGGCACGTTGTCGCTGATGGACGGTGACGTGACCGGTGACCCGCTGCTGCCGGTGGACGGCTACCTGCCCGTGCCGGCGCGCGCCCCGGAGCCCGACCGCTTCGCCGAGTTCGCCGCCGACGACGTGACCGCGGCCCGGTGGCTGGCCCGTCTCGACCGGGTCCGCGCCGGGTCCTGAGCGTGGGGTTCAGGGGTCCTGGGTGTTCGACACGAGGGGCTTGGAGGTGCGGCTCGCGGCGCGGTCGACCAGTGACCAGGCGGCGTCGTAGCAGCGTTGCACGAACGTGCCGCCCACGGTCGGACCCGCGTTGGCCAGGGCGGCGAACGCGGTCGACGTGGAGGGGCTGAAGGCGGCGAACGCCGTGCAGCCGCGCGTGGCGCCGGAGTGGAACAGCAGCTCGCGGCCCGCTCGGCGGCGCAGGTTCCACACCAGGCACACCTCGTGGTCGCCGGCCGACACCCGCGGCCGGGCGGCGTCGGCGACGGCCCGGCCCAGCGGCCCGGTGAACGGCGGCAGGTGGGCGGTCAGGTAGCGCAGCAGGTCGAGCGCCGACGAGCGCAGGGCGCCGGCGGCGGGCAGGCCGGGAATCTCCCACGGCGGCCGGGGACGTCCCCGCAGATGCCCGGTGACCTGCGCGGACGCCGAGCAGTCCGTGTCGGTCAGGTTCAGCGGGCGCAGCACGCGGTCGGCCAGCAGGTCGGCGTAGGGCCGGCCCGCCGCGGCGGCCAGGGCCTCGCCCAGCAGCGCACCGCCGAAGTTCGAGTAGCGGTAGCGGCCGGGCGCGCGGGCCCGGGTGCGGCGCAGCGCGGCGGCGAAGTCGTCGGCGTCGAAGTCGCGGTAGGGGTTGGTGCGCCAGCGCGGCGCCGCCCGCGGCAGCAGGCCGGGCGGGAGGCGGGGCAGGCCGGAGGTGTGGGTGGCCAGGCGCTCCAGGGTGACGTCGGGGCCCAGGAAGGGCGCCGATCCCGGCGGCAGGTGGCGTCGGACGGGGTCGGCCGGGTCCACCTCGCCCCGCCCGGCCATCTCGGCGAGCAGCAGGCCGGTGAACGTCTTGGTCAGCGAGCCCAGCTCGAAGCGGGTGTGCCCGGTGACCGGCGAGGACGCCCGGCGACCGGTCGTGCCGCCGACCAGGACGAGTTCCCGGTCGCCCTGGCGCAGCGCGACCGCCACCCCCGTGGCGTCGGGCGCGGCGGCCGGCAGGTGCTCGACCAGGTCCCTCACGTGCGGCTGCCGAGCAACCGGGACATGGCCAGCGTGCCCGCGACGGCGGCCACCACGGCGGTGTGCTGGTGGTCGTGGAACCGCTTGCGCGGGTCGTCGACGACCGGGTCGGTGTCGCGCGGCACGAACCCGTCGGGGTGCTGGGCCTTCGCGAACAGCTCCCACTCGGCCACCTCGCAGCGCGGCTCGGGCAGGCACGCGCCCACGATCAGGAACTCGCCGAGCAGGTCCCACTGCCCCGCTTCCGCCCACACGTCGACCCACACCGGGAGCCAGTTCTCCAGGTACTCGACCACGTCGGCCGGCAGGGCGTCCGGCAGCGCGCCCCAGTCGGTGAAGTGGAAGACGGCGTGCGTGAGGTGGTAGGCGGTGTACCAGTCCAGCGCCCACGGCTGCGGCGTGCGACCCAGCCACGTCTGCCGGAGCATGGCCATGAGGTCGTCGTCCCGGTGGATGCCCACCACGCGGTGGGCGTTGGCCACGGCCAGCCTCCGGTTGGGCAGCACCTCGGTCAGGGAGTCCGCGGCCGAGCCCTCGCGGAGGGCCTCCTCCAGCGACTCGTGGTGGTAGCCGCTGCGGGCGTGGTGGACGTAGGTCTCCAGCGGGTCGGTGAGCAGGGCGTGCCGCAGCTGGCGTTCGTAGAGCAGGTCGCCGTCGCGCAACTGGCCCCAGGAGAAGTCCAGCAGCTCGCGCGCCGCCGCCTGCTCCGCCGTGCCGGCCACGCCCTCGCGCAGCACCAGCGACGACACGAGCGCCAGCTCGCACAGCGACTTGTAGACCCCGTTCGGGTCGTTGAGGTCCGCGGTGGCGTCGTCCTCGAACGCGCCCAGCTCGCGGTGGGCGTGCAACCAGCCGAGGGCTCCCGCGGTGACGTCGTGGGCGATGTGGACCACCGTGGTCACGGCTCACCCACCAGGTGACGGGCGACCGCGAGGTCGAGCAGCCGTCGCGGCTCCGGGCCCACCCGCAACGCGACGTGCTCGACCAGCATCACCGGACTGAACGGCAGCGGGGCGCCCGCGGCGTGCACGAAGGCGACCCAGCGGGTCAGGCGGCTCGCGGTGGCGAAGTCCCGCCGCAGCACGGTCCGCAGCACGCCCCGGCACAGGGCCAGCGGCTGCGCCACCACCGCGTCCACCACGGGACCGGTCGCGCCGGGGTGGGCCAACGACGACAGCTGCGCCACGGCCACCGACCACCGCGCCCACTCCCGCGCCGGGCCCAGCACGCCGGCCGGGTCCTCGGGCGTCGCGACGGCCGCGTCGCCCGTGACGCGCGCGAGCAGGCGGGCGGTGGACCAGTCGTGCCAGGCCATCACCCGCTGCTCCGGCGCGGCCGGCTCCGCGACCGGCGGGAACACCGCGAGGGACGCCGTGACGACTTCCACGTCCTGGGCGTCCAGCGGGCGGTTCAGCACCACGTGCGGCAGGAAGACGTCCGCGCCGACCAACCGGACCGCGCCGAGCCCGGCGGTCGGGTCGGCGCGCGACTCGAGGAAGGCGGCGAGGTCGACCCCACCGCCACCCCTCAGCGCGCCGAGCACCCGACCGGCCAGGTCCGCGGCGTCACGCGCACAGGACGACGCGTCCACGACACTCCCGTCGCACGTTCGTTCGAGCTCGGACGGTGGGCGTTACTTCGCGGGCTCCTTCGGCGTGCCCGGCGAGAGCGCCAGCAGCAGGCCGAGCAGGAGGACGCCGGCGGCGTTCGGCACGGGCAGCGGCGGGTCGGACAACTCCGACTCGGGCTCCGCCACCAGCGTGCTCAGCCGCGCCAGGTCGCCGGGCGAGGCGACCGGCAGGGTCAAGGTGTGAACAGACATTGGAGCCTCCCTCCACAGTGGGCGTCACGACGTTCGTCGCAGTGGCTGCCCGTGAATGTTCGCCCATCGAGTGGAGCACAGCCGGCCGCGTACGTCTTCTGCCCGGCTCGGGATCCCGGCCGGTAATAACTGAGTGGGTGACAAGTGGTTTTCCGTTTCGCCCCAACGGTTTCGGAGCGTTACGGCCTGCCGGCCCCGGTCACGGGTGGGCGATGGTGGAGCCCAGGCTGCGCACGACGCCGTCGGTGCGGGCGAGGGCTTCCGCCCGGCGCGGGGTGGCCGGGACGCGGGTCAGGTCGACCACGCGGATGGGTGGGCCGAACTCGACCAGGGTCGGGACGTAGGACGCCTCCTGGACCGCCCAGCCGGACGGTCCCTTCACGAACTTGAAGCGGGTGACGATGCCCTCTTCCGTGATGCCCCGCGGCTCGGAGTGGCGGGCCACCTCGTTGCCCATGCCGTAGACGACCCACTTGCCGCCGATCTGCTCGATCGGCTGCACGGCGTGCACGTGCGTGCCGATGATCAGGTCCACCGCCGGGTCGGCGAGGACGGCCCGCGCCATCTCCCGCTGCTGCGGCGTCGCCTCGTGCTGGTACTCGTTGCCCCAGTGCAGGCTCGCCACCACGACCTCCGCGCCGGCCGCCTTCGCCGCGCGCGCCGCGGCCAGCACGCCCTCCGTGGAGAGCTGGTTCGCCATCCACGGCTGCGGCAGCGGGATGCCGTTGAACCCGTAGGTGAACGCGATGTGCCCGACCTTCACCCCGCCCACGTCCAGCAGCAACGGGGTCGCGGACTCCTCCGGCGAGCGGAACGAGCCGGTGTGCTTCAGCCCGGCCGCGTCCATCACGTCCAACGTCGTCCTGATGGCAGGCGCGCCCCGGTCGAGGGTGTGGTTGGAGGAGGTGGAGCAGCTGTCGTAGCCGATCTCCTTCAACGCCGACGCGACCTCGGGCGGCGCGCTGAACGCCGGGTAGCCGTAGGTCGGCGCGCCCGGCGCGGACAGCGGCGTCTCCAGGTGGCAGATCGACACGTCGGCGTCGATCGCCTCGCGCAGCCCCTCCAGCAGCGGCACGAAGTTCCGCGCGCCGTCGGCGTCGGCCTGCTCGGTCAGCGCCGGGTGGATCAGGATGTCGCCGCCCGCGGCCAGGGTGAACGACGGCGGCTCCGGCTCTGACGACGTGGTGGTCACGGGCGCGGACCGCGCGGACGTGATCACCACCGGCGACCCGGTGCAGGCCGCGAGCAGGCAGAGGCAGGCGACCAGCCCGAGGACCGGTCGCCCGCCGCGCGCGTTCAGCGGTGCCGCCCGCGGAGCCTGCGCACCAGCAGCGCCACCACCAGCAGCCCGGCCACGACCGGCAGCACCCGCTTGAGCAGGGGCACGCCCGCCGTGTCGAGCAGGTCGATCGGCTCGTCGGGCACGGCGCGCAGGTGCGGCTTGGCGGCGGTCTCCGTAGCAGTCACCTCCTCAGCTTCCGCCGGCGCGAGCCGCGTCGCCAGGCATTCCGCGAACTCGCCGATGATCCTGCCGCTGACCTCGCTGATCAGACCCCGGCCGAGCTGGGCGGGACGGCCGGTGATGCTCAGGTCCGTGACCACGGACACCTCGGTGCCGTCCGAGGCCGACACCAGCGCCACGGACACGGAGGCGGACGCGGTGCCGTTGCCCCTGGTGTCCTTGCCGGACGCCTTCAGCACGGCCGCGTGCACCCGCTCGTCGACGGAGGTGAACTCGCCGGTCCCCTTGTACAGCAGCGTGACGGGCCCGAGCTTGACCTTGACCGTGCCGGTGAACTTCCGCCCCTCGACCCCGGTGAGGGTGGCGCCCGGCATGCACGGCGCCACCTTCTCCGGGTCGAGCAGCGCCGCCCACACGTCCGGCACGGGCGCGGGGACGGCGAACCGGTGCTCGAGCTTCATGCGCTCACCGCGGCCGTCACCGCCCGCTCGGTGAGCACGCGGGCCAGGTGCGACCGGTACTCGGCGTCGGCGTTGCCGTCGCTGGGCGGGTCGGCCCCCTCGGCGGCCCGGGTGGCCGCCGCCGTGATCGCCTCGGCCGTCGCGGGCTGCCCGACCAGCGCTTCCTCCACGCCGCGGGCCCGCACCGGGGTCGAGCCCATGTTGGTCAGGCCGACCCGCGCGTCGGCGATCCGGCCCTCGGCCACCCGCACCGCCGCGGCCACCGCCACGATCGACCACGCCTGCGCCACGCGGTTGAACTTCTCGTAGTGCGCGCCCCAGCCGGTCAGCTTGGGCACCTTGACGTGGGTGAGCAGCTCGTCGGGCGCCAACGCGGTGGTGAAGTAGTCGACGAAGAACTCCGCCGCGGGCACCTCGCGCGTGCCGCCCGGCCCGGCGCACACCATCACCGCGTCCAGCGCCAACGCGGGCGCGAGCAGGTCGCCCGCCGGGTCGGCGTGGGCGAGCGAGCCGCCGAACGTGCCCCGGTGGCGCACCTGCGGGTCGGCGACGGTGTCCGTGGCCAGCCGCAGCAGCCCCGCGTGCTCGCGCACCAGCGGGTCGCGCTGCACCTCGTAGTGCGTGGTCATGGCGCCGATGCGCAGCGAGTCGCCGTCGTCGTGCACGCCGGTCAGCTCGGTCAGCCCGGACAGGTCGACCACCACGGTCGGCACGGCCAGCCGCATCCGCAGCACCGGGATGAGGCTCTGCCCGCCGGCCATCACCTTGGCGTCCTCGCCGCCGGCGGCCAGCGCGCGCACCGCCTCGTCCACCGTGGTGGGCGCGACGTAGTCGAACTCGGCCGGGATCATTCCGCACCTCCCCGCTCGTCGGCGGCGCGCGAGTCGAGGGAGCCGAGGCCGCCGCCCGCGCCGGGCGTGGTCGGCACGCCGTCGCCGCGGCCCTGGATCGCCTTCCACACCCGCATCGGGGTGCACGGCATCTCGACGTCGGTGACGCCCAGGTGCCGCACGGCGTCGACGATCGAGTTGACCACGGCGGGCGTGGACGCGATCGTGCCCGCCTCGCCGACGCCCTTCACGCCCAGCGGGTTGCTGGTCGCGGGCGTCTCGGTGCGGTCGGTGGTGAAGTGCGGCAGGTCGACCGCGGAGGGCAGCAGGTAGTCGGCGAAGGTGGCCGTGGTGAGCGTGCCGCTCTCGTCGTGCACCGCCTCCTCGTACAGGGCCTGCGCGATGCCCTGCGCCAGGCCGCCGTGCACCTGGCCCTCCACGATCATCGGGTTGACCACCTTGCCGACGTCGTCCACGCACACGTACGAGCGGATCTTCACCGCGCCGGTCCGCGTGTCGACCTCGGTGGCGCACAGGTGCGTGCCGTGCGGGTAGGAGAAGTTCTCCGGGTCGAACGTGGCCTCGGCGTCCAGGCCGGGTTCCACGCCGTCGGGCAGGTCGTGCGCGACGTGCGCGGCCACCACCACGTCGCCGAGGGCCATGGTCGTGGACGTGCCGCGCACGGAGAACGCGCCGGCGGTGAACTCGACGTCGTCCTCGGCGACCTCCATCAGGTGCGCGGCGACCGTGCGCGCCTTGGCCAGCACCTTGTCCGCGGCCAGCGCCACCGCCACGCCGCCGACGGCCAGCGACCGCGAGCCGTAGCTGTCCAGGCCGCGGTGCGAGACGCGCGTGTCGCCGTGCAGCACCTCGACGTCCTCGAACGGCACGCCGAGCCGGTCGGCCACGATCTGGCTCCACGCCGTCACGTGGCCCTGGCCGTGCGGCGAGGTGCCGGTGATCAGCTCGACCTTGCCGGTGGGCAGCATCCGGATCGCCGCGTGCTCCCAGCCGCCCGCCGCGTACCGCAGGGCGCCGAGCACGCGTGACGGCGCGAGCCCGCACATCTCGGTGTAGGTGGAGATGCCGATGCCCAGCTGCACCTGGTCGCCGTTGGCGCGGCGCTCGGCCTGCTCCGCGCGCAGCGCGTCGTACCCGAACAGCTCCTTCGCGCGGGCGGTGGCGGTCTCGTAGTCGCCCGAGTCGTAGGTCAGGCCCGCGACCGTGGTGAACGGGAACTCGTCGTGCTTGATCCAGTTCCGCTCGCGCAGCTCCAGCGGGTCGACGCCCAGCTCGGCGGCCAGCTCGTCCATGATCCGCTCGATGGCGAACGTGGCCTCGGGCCGTCCCGCGCCGCGGTACGCGTCGGTCGGCACCTTGTTGGTGAACACGTTCGTGCAGGTGAACCGGTAGGCCGGGAACTTGTAGATGGCGTTGAACATGAACGCGCCGAGGATCGGCACGCCCGACGAGATCAGCCGCAGGTAGGCGCCCATGTCGGCGAGCAGGTCCACCTTCAGGCCGGTGACCGTGCCGTCGCGGCGGGCCGCGATCGTGATGCGCTGCAGCTGGTCGCGGCCGTGGTGGCCGGACAGCATCGACTCGGTGCGCGACTCGGTCCACTTGACCGGCTTGCCCAGCCGGCGCGCGACCAGCAGGGTCAGCACCTCTTCCGGCGTGACCTGGAGCTTGCCGCCGAAGCCGCCGCCGACGTCGGGCGCGATGACGCGGAGCTGCTGCTCCGGGATGCCGAGCACGGCCGCCAGCATCCACCGCAGGAGGTGCGGCACCTGCGTGGACGACCACATCGTCACCGAGTCGGGTGACGGGTCGACCACGACCGAGCGGGGCTCCATGAACGCCGGGATCAGCCGCTGCTGGCGGAACGTCCGCTCGACCACCACCTCCGAGTCGGCCACGGCCCGGTCGACGTCGGACCCGGTGCCCGCCTCGGCGGAGTCGAACACCCAGGTGGCGCTCTTGTTCGTGCCCAGGTCGGGGTGGACGAGGTCGGCGTCCGGTCCGACCGCCTCCGCCAGGTCGAGCACGACCGGCAGGTCCTCGTAGTCCACGTCGATCAGCGCCAGCGCGTCGTGCGCCTCGGCGGCGCTGCGGGCCACGACCAGGGCGACGGCCTCGCCGGCGAAGTTCACCCGGTCGACGGCCAGCGACGGCGCGGGCGGCGCCAGCATGTCCTCGGTGATCGGCCACGCGCACGGCAGGCTGCCCTGCTCGGCGGCCAGGTCCTGGCCGGTGAGCGCGAGCAGCACGCCGGGCATCCGGACGGCCTCGGTGACGTCGATCGAGGTGATCCGGGCGTGCGCGACCGGGCTGCGCAGCACGGCCAGGTGCAGCATCCCGGCGAGCTGGATGTTGTCGGTCCACCGGGTCGCGCCGGTGATCAGCCGGGCGTCCTCCTTGCGGCGGCGGGCCTGGCCGATCTCCCGCGCGCCGGCTTCCGGTTCGGCGGTGGCGGTCATTCGCCACCCCCGGCGTGCATCGGGGCGCGGTCGACCAGCGCCGTCTCGTCCACGCGCTCCGCTTCGGGGCCGGAGCCGGGGCTCATCCTCTTCGCGGCGTCACGCACGGCGCGCACGATGTTCTGGTAGCCGGTGCAGCGGCAGAGGTTGCCCTCCAGGCCGTGCCGCACCTCGTCCTCGTCGGGGTCGGGGTTGTCCGCGAGCAGGTCGATGGCCTGCATGATCATGCCGGGGGTGCAGAAACCGCACTGCAACGCGTGGTTCTGGTGGAACGCCTGCTGGACGGGGTGCAGCTGCCCGTCGCGGGCGACGCCCTCGATGGTGGTGACCTCGCGGCCGTTCGCCTGGACCGCGAGCACGGCGCAGGACTTCACGCTGTGGCCGTCGAGGTGGACCGTGCACGCGCCGCAGTTGCTGGTGTCGCAGCCCACGACCGTGCCGGTCTTGCCGAGTCGCTCGCGCAGGTAGTGCACCAGCAGCGTGCGCGGTTCGACGTCGTCGCGGTAGTCGACGCCGTCGACGGTGACCGTTATCCGCATGAACCCTCCAAGAGTGGTGGTGATGGGGGTCACAGCCGAGACTGCTCTTTGTTGCCTCGTCAAACAACCCCCTCACTTGTGGATGGAGCCGTCCGTCCGGGCCAGTCGCCCACCTCCCCCGCCCCAGCGCAGCGCGATGATCTCCGCGGCGATCGACACCGCCGTCTCCTCGGGCGTGCGCGCGCCGAGGTCGAGGCCGATCGGGGACGCGAGCCTGGCCAGCTCGCCCTCGGCCAGGCCCGCCTCGCGCAGCCGGCGCAGCCGGTCGTCGTGCGTGCGGCGGGAGCCCATCGCGCCGACGTAGCCGAGCTTGAGGCGCAGCGCGACCTCCAGCAGCGGCACGTCGAACTTCGGGTCGTGGGTGAGCACCGCGACGACCGTGCGCTCGTCCACCTTCCCGGCGTCGGCCTGCCCGGCGAGGTAGCGGTGCGGCCAGTCGACGACCACCTCGTCGGCTTCGGGGAACCGGCTCTTCGTGGCGAACACCGGGCGCGCGTCGCACACCGTGACGCGGTAGCCGAGGAACGCGCCCAGCCTGGCCACGGCGGCGGCGAAGTCGATCGCGCCGAACACCAGCATCCGGGGCGGCGGCTCGAACGAGTTCACGAACACCGCCATGCCCTCGCCGCGCCGCTGCCCGTCGGGCCCGTAGTGCAGGGTGCCGCTGCGGCCGGTGGCGAGCAGGCCGCGGGCGTCGTCGGTGATGGCGTCGCGGGCGCGGGCCGAGGGGATGTCGCCGGTGGCGCGGTCGGGCCAGACGACCACCCGCCGGCCGACCCACTCGGGGTGTTCCACGATCGTGGCGATGGCCACCGGTTCCTGGGCGCGGACCGTCTCCAGGACCTCGGGCAGTTCGGGGAAGGTCAGCCGGTTGACCGGCTCGACGTAGACGTCGATGATCCCGCCGCAGGTCAGCCCCACCGCGAACGCGTCGTCGTCGGTCACGCCGTAGCGCTGGAGGACCGGCTGGTCGGTCCGCACCACCTCTTGGGCCAGCTCGTAGACGGCGCCTTCGACGCAGCCGCCGGAGACGCTGCCGACGACGGCGCCGTCCGCGCCGACCAGCATCGCCGCCCCGGGTGGGCGGGGCGCGGAGCTGAACGTGGCGACCACCGTGCCGACGCCGACCGTCTCCCCCCGGTCGACGCGATCGGCCAGTTCGGCGAGGACATCACGCAAGTCGAACCTCCTCCAGCAGGGCGTGCAGGGTGTCGAGGCTGTGGCCGGCGAGCAGCCGGTCCAGGTGCGGCAGGGCCGCGGCGATGCCGGACTGCACCGGCCGGTACCCGTCGTGGCCGGCGTGCGGGTTGACCCACACGACCTTGTGCGCGAGCCGCTTGAGCCGTCGGGCCTGCTCGGCGAGCAGGGCCGCGTCGCCGCGTTCCCAGCCGTCCGAGCAGATGACCACGACGGCACGGCGTGCGGCCCCGCGTTGGCCCCAGCGGTCGAGGAACGCCTTGAGCGTCTCGCCGAGCCGGGTGCCGCCCTCGTAGTCGGGCACGGCGCGCGCGGCGGCGGCCAGGGCCTGCCCGGGGTCGCGGTGGCGCAGCTGGCGGGTGACGCGGGTCAGGCGGGTGCCGAGCGTGCAGACCTCGACGGGCATGCGGCGGGCGACGACGTGCGCGAAGCGGAGCAGCGCGTCGGCGTAGGGCTTCATCGAGCCGGAGACGTCGATCAGCAGCACGACCTTGCGGGGCCGGGTGGCGCGGCGGCGGTGGCGCGGCCGGGTCGGCTCGCCGGTGGCGAGCATGTCCTTAAGGGTGCGGCGCGGGTCGATCACGCCTCGCCGTGCCGGTGTCCGGCGCAGCGCGCGCCTCTTCGGCGGGACGGGTTCGAGGACGGCCAGCAGTTCGTCCAGGTGTCGCTTCTCGGCGGGGCTGAGCGTGGCGATGTCCTTGCGCCGCAGCACTTCCACGTCACTGGCGGCCGCCTTCACCGCGGGCGCCCGCCGACCGCTCCGGCCGCCCGCCCCGTCGCCGAGCGCGGCCAGGTGGCTGGTCTGCCGGACGCGCCTGCCCGGTGCCGCGGGTGGCACCCCGCCGAACCAGGCCGCGAACGCCGCGTCGTACCGGGGCAGGTCGTCGGGCTCGCCGCACAGCGTCACCCGGCCGGCCCAGTAGACGTCCTCGCGCCGTGCCACGTCGAGGACGTCGACCGCCGCGACGAACGCCTGCACCCGGTCCGGCCCGCACGCGACGCCACCGTGCCGGAGCGCGCGGGCGAACCCCACGAGCCCGATGGACGCCCCGGCTCCCGTCATCCCACGATTGTGCTCCCGGTCACGCCGCCGAGCACACCGGCTGAAAGGGCGCGCTGGGCGTCCTCCCGGTACTTGAGGACGGCACCGAGCGTGGTCGCCGCCGATTCCGCGTCCAGTTCGGTCCGGCCCAGGGTGAGCAGGGCTTCGGCCCAGTCCAGGGACTCCGCGACGCCCGGCGGCTTGAGGAGGTCCAGGTCGCGCAACCGCCGCACGGCTGACGCCACCTGGTGCGCGAGCCGTTCGGTGACGCCCGGCAGCCGGCGGCGGAGGATGGCGACCTCGCGGGCCAGGTCGGGGTGTTCCAGCCAGTGGTAGAGGCAGCGGCGCTTGAGGGCGTCGTGCACCTCGCGCGTGCGGTTGGACGTGAGCACGACCAGCGGCGGGGTCTTCGCGGTGACGCGGCCCAGTTCGGGGATCGTCACCGCGTTCTCGCCGAGCACTTCCAGCAGGAACGCCTCGAACTCGTCGTCGGCCCGGTCCACCTCGTCCACGAGCAGGACGCACGGCGCGTCTTCGAGGGCTCGCAGGAGCGGCCGGGCGAGGAGGAAGCGGCGGGTGTAGAGGGAGGCTTCGGCCTGCTCGGCGTCGACGGGCCCGGCGGCTTCGAGGGCGCGCAGGTGCAGGAGCTGGCGGGGGAAGTCCCAGTCGTAGAGGGCCTGGGTGGCGTCGATGCCCTCGTGGCACTGGAGCCGGATCAGGGGCAGGTCGAGGGCTTGGGCGAGCGCGACGGCCAGGGACGTCTTGCCGGTGCCCGGCTCGCCCTCGCAGAACAACGGCCGGTGCATGCGCAACGCCAGGTAGGCGGCGGTCGCGATGCCCTGGTCGGGCAGGTAGCCGGCGCGGTCCAGCCCGGCGGCGAGCTCCTCTGGCGTCACGGTGTCATTTTGCCGCCGCGCCGCGGGCGTCGGCTCGATCGCCGGGAAGTCGCCCGTTCGCGCCGGTAGCGGCCCGGCGCGGTGCCGTGGGCGCGCTTGAACGCGGCGGCGAAGGCGAACTCCGAGGTGTAGCCGACCTGGCCGGCGATCCGCGCCAGCGGCGCGTCGGTGTCCCTGAGCAGGCGGGCGGCGGTGGTCATGCGCCACCACGTCAGGTAGGTCAGCGGTGGTTGGCCCACCAGCGCGGTGAAGCGCTTGGCGAACGGCGCCCGTGACAGGCCGGCGGCCGCCGCCAGCTCCGCCACCGTCCACGGGTGCCCGGGGTCGCGGTGGATGTGGTGCAACGCGGTCGCGGTGACGGGGTCGTTCAGCGCGGCGGCCCAGCCCGTGGTCCGGTCGGCCCCGGTGAACCACGTGCGCAGCAGGTAGAGCAGGAGCGTGTCGAGCAGGGCCGGGACGAGGGCGTCGGAGCCCAGGCGCGGGTGTTCGAGCTCGCCGGCCAGCAGCGTGACGGCGGCGTGCAGCTCCGGGCCGGACACGAGCACGGTGTGGGGCAGGTCCCGCAGCAACGGGTGGACGCCGTGCTCCAGCTCGTACGCGCCGCACAACGTGACCGCGGTCGGGTGCGCGGGCACGGGGTGGTCGGCGACGAAGTCCGGGTCGTCCGGGTCGCACGCCTCGCCGACCACGGGCGTGGTGGGGCTGTCCGCGAGCACGTGCCCCCGCCCGTCGGGCAGGAACACGACGTCACCGGCGCGCAGCTCGACCGGATCGGCGTGGTCGCGCACGAGCCAGCACGTGCCCGCCAGCACGACCTGGAACCCGGACGCGCCCGGCACCGGCGCGAACCGCTGCGCCCACGGCTCCTCCCACGCCACCCGGGCGACCACGGGACGGCCGGTCCGCATCACCGCGATCACGTCGCTGAGCACGTCCACGAAGACGATTAGACAGGAAAACAGGACTCGGAAGCATGGATCGTCTCTCCGGCACTGCCTACGTTCGACAGCATGAAGAGCGCACGCATCCACACCCACGGCGGCCCGGACGTGATCGTGGTCGACGACGTCCCGATCCCCGAACCCGCTCCCGGCGAGGTGCTGGTGCGGGTGGCCGCGACCTCGTTCAACCCGACGGAAGTCGCCGTGCGGCGGGGCCTGGTCGACGTCCCGCTGCCCCACACGCCCGGGTGGGACGTGGCCGGCACGGTCGACGGCGAGCCGGTGGTCGGCTGGATCGACGGCGCGGCGGCCGAGTACGCCGTCACCACCCCCGACCGGCTCGTCACCGCGCCGCGCGCCATCCCGCTGGCCGACGCAGCCGCCCTGCCCCTGGCCGGCCTCAGCGCGTGGCAGATGGTGTTCGAGCACGGGGACGTCCGGCCGGGCCACCGCGTCCTGGTCAACGGCGCGGGCGGCGGCATCGGCGGGTTCGCGGTGCAGCTGGCCAAGCACGCGGGCGCGCACGTCACCGCCACCGCGTCCCCGCGCAGCGCCGGCGCCGTGCGCGAGCTGGGCGCGGACGAGGTCGTCGGCTACGGACCGACCGGGCGGTTCGACGTCGTGCTCAACCTCGTCGCGGACGCCGAAGTGGCACGGCTGGGCGGCGTCGTCGTCTCCGCGACCATGAGCGACGCACCCGACGCCCACTTCGTGACCCGCTTCGACCCCGCTCAGCTCACCGCCCTGGTCGCCCTGGTCGACCAAGGCGTCGTGGTGGTCGACGTGTCCGAACGCCACGGCCTCGCCCACCTGCCCGAACTGCACCGCCGCGCCGAGGCGGGCGACCTCAGGGGCAAGGTCCTCGTGACACCCTGAGAACGGGGGTCCGGGTGAAGTCAGGGTGCGTCCCCGATGCCCCGGACGGCCCCCGCGGCGCACTCTTGAGCCATGACGAACGACGTGCTCAACCAAGCCACCGACAAGGTCAAGAAGCTCCGCCGCAGCCGGACCGACAAGATGGTCGCGGGCGTGTGCGGCGGCGTCGCCAAGCTGCTCGGCGTGGACGCGGCGCTGGTCCGCATCCTGCTGGTCGCCGCCACCCTCTTCGGGTTCGGCGCGGGCGCGATCCTCTACCTCGCCTGCTGGATCCTCATGCCCGAGGAGGACTGATCACCGCGGGTGGCCGGGCACGCCCGGCAGCGCCTGCCACGGCCGGGGACCGTCGAGGGGGCGGTACTCGACGCCGAGCGCGTCGAGCCGCGGCAGGTGGTGCTCGGCCAGCCGGGTCAGGAACTCCGCCTCGTCGCGCCCGGCGGGGCTCCACACCACCTCGGCGAACGCGCTCAACCGGGGGAACGCGGCGTAGTCGAGGCGCCGCGGCGAGTCGAGGTGTTCGGTCCACAGGTTCGCCTGCGCCCCGAGCACCCGGTCCGCCGCCGCCGGCTCGTAGCGGTAGACGTCCTCCAGGGTCGTGACGGTGCCGACGGGGATCGGCTCGTCGGGGTGGTCGGACTGCCGGTAGTCCAGGTAGACGTGCTCCTCCGGGCACATCACGACGTCGTGGCCGCGGTCCAGCGCGGTCAGGCCGGCGTCCTCGCCGCGCCACGACGCCACGATCGTGCGGGTCGGCAGGGGTCCGACGCCGAGCACCTCGTCCCACCCGAACGGCCGCCGCCCGCGCTGGTGCAGGTGCTGGGCGATGCGCCGGACGAACCGGCCGTCACCGCCCTCGGCCTCGTCGCCGCCGAGCCCGACGACCTCGGACGGGAACACGTCCAGCAGCTCGTCGAACACCTGCCGGTAGAAGTCCACTGTGGACTCGTCGGCCCGCAGCACGTTCGGGTTGATCCCCCAGTCCGTCCACACGCCGCCGCCGGACGCGCCGAGCTCCGGGTACGCCGCGATGGCCGCCTGGCTGTGCCCCGGCACGTCGATCTCCGGCACCACCGCGATGTGCCGCTGCGCCGCGTAGGCGACGACTTCCCGCAGGTCGTCCTGGGTGTAGTAGCCGCCGTGGGGCCGCCCGGCCATGCCACCGGAACGCCGGTCGCCGAACCGCGAGTCCGGCCGCCACCCGCCGACCTCGTGCAGCCGGGGGAAGCGCCGCGACTCGAACCGCCAGCCCTGGTCGTCGGTCAGGTGCAGGTGCAGCACGTTCAGCTTGTGCACGGCCAGCAGGTCGACGTACCGCAGCAGGTCGTGCTTGGGCAGGAAGTGCCGCGCCACGTCCAGCATCACGCCGCGCCACGCGAACCGCGGGTGGTCCTCGACCTCGCACACCGGCAACGTCACCGCGCCGGGAGCCACCGCCCGGAACGCCGCCGGCCCGCTCAGCTGCCGCAACGTCTGGCGCGCGTAGAACTCACCGGCGTCGTCGGACGCCCGCACCCGCACGCCGTCCGCCGACACCGACAGCCGGTACCCCTCGGCGGGACCGGCCACCCGTTCGACCTGGAACGCGCCGTCGAACGGCACCTCGCCCGCACCGCGGGTGAACGAGACGGGACGCGGCAGGATCACGACTTCACCGCCCCGGCCAGGCCCGCGACCAGCCGGCGCTGCACCAGGATGAAGAACAGCAGCACCGGGATCGTCATCAACGTCGAACCGGCCATGATCGCCCCCCAGTCGTTCTGATCGGGTTTCACGAACACCTGCAGCGCCAACGGCAGCGTCTGGTTCTCCGCCGCCGAGATGATGAACGTCTTGGCGAAGAGGAAATCATTCCACGCGTGGATGAACGACAGCACGCTCGTCGCCACCAAACCGGGAGCCACCAGCGGGAACAGCACCTGCCACAGGAACCGGAACCGGGACGCGCCGTCCAGCGTCGCCGCCTCCTCCAGCTCCACCGGCACGGCCGCGACGAACCCGCGCAGCATCCAGATCGCGAACGGCAGGCTGAACGCGAGGTGCACCAGCACCAGCGAGCCGAGGTGGTTCAGCCCGAACGCCGGCGCCACGTCCCGCACCGACCGCATGAGGAAGAACAGCGGGATGGTCAGCGCCTCGACCGGGACCATCTGCACGACCAGCAGCATGATCAGCAGCGTGGTGCGGCTGCGGAACCGGAACCGGGTCAGCGCGGTGGCCGCCAGGAACGAGATCAGCAGGCTCAGCAGCACCACCGCGACCGCCACCACCACGCTGTTGAGCAAGTAGCGGCCGAAGCTCTGCACGGTCAACGCGCGCACGAAGCTGTCGAGCGTCGGCGCGAGCGTCCACGGCCGCGGGTCGGCCGAGATCACCTCAGCCTCCGGCTTCAGCGCCGTGAGCACCATCCAGTACAGCGGGAACGCCACCACGGCCGCGACGACGACCGTGACCGCTTCCGCCAGTCCTCGCGACGCACGCCGGTTCACAGCGCCTCCCCGCTCCGCCGCAGCGCACGCAGGTAGCCGAGGGTGACGAGCAGCAGCAACGCCGTCATCACCACGCCGATGCTCGCGCCGAGCCCGTACTCCGAGGCGGCGAACGCCTGCTGGTAGGCGTAGACGTTGAGCACCAGGTTGCGGCCCGCGATGCCGCCGCCGTTGGTCATGATGTAGATCTGGGTGAACACCTTGAAGTCCCAGATGACCGACTGGATCGTCACCACGATCAGCAGTGGCCGCAGCAGCGGCAGGATCACCTTGGTGGCCGCCTTGGCCGTGCTCGCGCCGTCCAGCGCGGCGGCCTCCAGCACCTCGCCCGGGATCGCCTTGATCCCCGCGTACAGGGTGACCATGACGAACGGGAACGAGCACCAGATCACCTGGGCCGCGACCAGCCCGAACGCCGTCCACTTGTCGTAGGTCCAGGAGAGCCCGGTGGTGCCCAGGACCTCGTTGACGAACCCGAAGTTGGCGTCGAACAGGAACAGCCAGATCGTCGACCCGGCCACCGCCGGCGTCGCCCACGCGCCGAGCGCGGCCAGGAACAGCACCGTCCGCGCCCACGTGCGGACCCTGGTGGCCAGCACCGCCAGCGCGGCGCCGACCAGCAGGGTGCCCGCCACGCAGACCGCGGCGAACCCGACCGTCTGCCCGAGCACGGACCAGAACCGCTCGTCCGACAGCAGGGTCGCGTAGTTGGCCAGGCCGAGGAAGGTCAGCGGCGCGCCACCGCTGACCTGCTCCTGGCCGTAGTCGAACAGGGAGATCAGCACGAGCTGGTAGATCGGGTAGCCCATCAGCCCGACCAGCACCAGCAGCGCGGGGGCGAGGTAGGCGAACGCGATCCGCCCGTCGCCCTTCGACGTCCGCATCACGAGCCGAAGGCGGCGTTCATCTGCTCGGCCGCGTCCCCGGCTGCCTTGTCGAGGTCCTCACCGCCGGCGGCGACCTGCTGCAACAACGTCGGCAGCACCGCCTGGGCGTCGATCTTGGCCCAGTTCGGCGTGACCGGCACGAACCGCGTGCCCGCCTCCAGGGTCGCGATGAACGGTTCCAGCACCGGGTTGGCCTTCGCCACCTCGGCCTGCACGTCGCCGAACGTCGGCAGGTTCCCCATCGCGTCGAACATCTTGCGCTGGTACTCCTTGCCGCCCAGCAGGCGCACGAACTCGGTGGCCAGCGTCCGGCGGTCGGTGCCCTTCAGCACGCCGAGCAGGTTGCCGCCCGCGAACGCCGGCGCGATGTCGCCCGCGTTCTTGCCCGGCAGCGGCACGACCGCGTACTTGCCCGCCGCGGCGGACGCGTCGACCGACTTGCGGTTGAAGTCGCCGCCCACGACCATCGCCGCCTTGCCCGCGCGGAACGCCTCGACGCTGGCGTCGCCGCCGTTGCCCGCGCACTGGGCGGGCGGGCAGATGTCGTCCGCGATCAGCTCGGTGTACTGGCGCAGGCCCGCCTTCGACTCGGCGCTGTCGATGGTGGCGACGTACTTGTCGCCGTCCTTGCGGGCGATGTCGCCGCCGTTGGCCCACACGAACGGCATCGCGCCGTAGGTGTACTTGCCGCCGGCGGAGATGCCGAGCAGGTCCGGCTTGGCGGCGCGGATCTTCCTGGCCAGCGGCGCGATCTCGGCCAGGGTGGCCGGTGGCTGGAGGTTCAGCTCCTGGAAGACGTCGGTGCGGTAGTAGAGCGCGCGCACGCCGACGTACCAGGGCACGCCGTAGACCTTGCCGTCCACCTTGCCGGTGTCGACGACGGCGGGCAGCAGGTCCTTCGCCTCGTCCCAGCCGCCGAGGTCGAGCTCGGCGAACCCGCCGCCCGCGACGTAGCCCGCGAGGTCGGTGTTGCCGAACTCGGCCACGTCGGGCGCGCTCTCGGGGTCGCTGAACGCGGCCTTGAACCGCTCGGCGCGGGTCTGCACCTGGATGTACTGGACGTCGACCGTGACGCCCTGGTGCCCCTGCTCGAACTCGGTGATCGCCTCCTTGACGACCTCCTCCTTCGGACCCCGGTTGACCTCGTCGAACAGCCAGACCTTCAGCTGACCCGCCCGCTCGTCACCACCGGTCGGCGCCGAGCCGGACTGGACCGGGGCGCACCCGGCCAGCACGACGGCGCCCACGACGACTGCTCCTGCGAACCGCATCTCGCCCACCCTTCAGGTGTCCCGTGTTGCGTGATGTGCAACGGCTATTTCACGGGAAGCAACGGCGATGCTAATGTCCGCATCGGCAAGCGGTCTAGACCAAGTTCGCCCAGGTCCGGACGGCGTCGGCCGACACCGGGGCGTCCCACCCGCCTGGCCGCACCGCGCCGCCGACGTGGAACCCCGTGACGCCGACGGCCTTCAGCGGCGCGACGTGCTCGGCCTTGAGCCCGCCGCCGACCAGCAGCCGCACCGGGCCCTGCCGCGCCGCCAACCGCTCCAGCACGGCCAGGCCGTCGCCGACCCCGCGCGCGCTGCCGGCCGCGAGCACCGTGTCGCAGCCCAGTCCACCGACGACGGTCCACGCCGCCTCGGGGTCCGCCGAGTTGTCCAGCGCGCGGTGGAACGTCCACGCGCAACCGTCCAGCTCGGCGACCAGCGCCGCGCACGCCGCCTCGTCCACCCGCCCGCCGGCGTCGAGGAAGCCGAGCACGAACTCCGACGCGCCCGCCTCGCGCAGCGCCGCCGCGTCGCGCCGCAGCCCGTCCAGGTCGCCGGGCGCGAAACCGGGCGCGTCGCGCAGCATGACCCGGACCGGCAGGTCGGTCGCGGAGAGCACGTCCCGCAGCACGGCGACCGGCGGCGTCAGCCCGTCCGCGGCCATGTCCACGGTGAGTTCCAGCCGGTGCGCGCCGCCGGCCTGCGCGGCCTCGGCGTCGACGGCGTCCAGTGCGATGACCTCAAGCATGGTCTGGACCATAGCTCTCACCGGGCCGCGGACGACATCAGTGAACTGTTAAAGCGAAGTCGTGTATCTCGCGTAGAACTACTCACTCCTTACCTAATGACCGGTCCTCACCCCGACTGAGGAGGCCGCATGACCGCCAATCCGCCTGGCGTCGACGAACTGGATCCCGTGGAGCTGGA
The DNA here is from genome assembly GCF_040656635.1 of Actinosynnema sp. NPDC049800. NCBI lineage: Bacteria > Bacillati > Actinomycetota > Actinomycetes > Pseudonocardiales > Pseudonocardiaceae > Actinosynnema > Actinosynnema sp. NPDC049800. Next base: position 49,449 of record NZ_JBFAMT010000013.1, read on the forward strand.
GAAGCAGTTCGCGGGTGACGAGGAGCTGGTCGACGAGTTCGACCCCGAGCAGGACCTGGACGAAGTGCCACCGGTGACGCCCACCGGCCACCACCAGACGCACAGCGCGCCGGTGGACGCCGAGAGCGCTCCGGTAGCGGGCAGCTGAAACCTCTGGGGGAGGAAAAAAAGGGGTGGCAGTCGGTCGGCTTCGAGGGGTGCCGATCGGAGGTCGCCCGCAATGGGGGGAGGCGGTCCGCGGTGCGAGGGGGGCATCGCGGACCGCCGCCGCGCCGGTGGCGGCGCGGGTGTGTGACGATCAGCTTCGGCTGGGGGACGCCGAGAAGGAGGTGACGACGTGGGAGAACTGCGCACGGCCGGTGAGCGCCCACCGTGGGAGGGGCTCGACGGGACGGACCGGCACGCGGCCTGTGTCGTCGCCGCCCGCGACGGGGACCGCAGGGCCCTGGACGTGCTGGTCGCCGACCTGACGCCACTGGTGTGGCACGTCGCCCGAGGGCACGGGCTGGACCGCAGCACCGCGGAGGACGTGGTGCAGACGGTCTGGCTCGCGCTGCTGCGGCACCTCGACCGGCTGGTCGAACCGCGCGCGCTGGCCGGGTGGCTCGTCGTCGCGACGCGCCGCGAGGCCCAACGGACCTGGACACCGGCTCGCCGCGAAGCGGCGCTGAGCGACGAGCTGGCGGACCAACTGGAAAGCGAGTACGGCCTGCCCGAGGACGCCGCCCTGGTCGACGACCGGGACCACCGGCTGTGGCGGGCCTTCGGTCGTTTGTCGCAGAAGTGCCAGGAACTTCTGCGGCTCACCGTGCTGGCCGGCCGGGCGGAGTACCGCGCGGTCGCCGAAGCACTGTCCATGCCGCGCGGCAGCATCGGCCCCACCCGGGGTCGGTGCCTGACCATGTTGCGCACACATCTCGACGCGGAAGGAGGATCGCGGTGAACGACATCGACCCGCGCGATGACCGCAGAGGCCAAGAGGACACCGCTGTCCTCACTGAACTGAACCGCCTGGTGTACGAGTTGGACGCGCCCCCGCCGGGGCTCGTCGAACGGATCCAGTTCGCGGTGGCACTGGAGAACCTGGACGTCGAGGTGGCCCGCTGGGAACGCGCGGGCTCGTTCGCGGGCGTGCGCGGCGGCAGCCCCGGCACCATCACGTTCACCGTGGACAACCTGACGTTGATGGTGAACTTCACCTCCATCGGCGCGCGGCACCGCATCGACGGCTGGCTCGTGCCCGCGGGTGAGCACACCGTCGAGGTCCGGGTGGCCGAGCACGAGTCGAGCACCACCAAAGCCGACGACGGTGGCCGGTTCGTGCTGTCCGACGTGCCCGCCGGCACCACGCAGATCGTGGTGCACCTGGTGAACTCGCGCGGCGAGCCGGGGCGGACGGTCGTGACACCGACGATCATGTTGTAGGAACGGTTCCGCCAGACGGCCGCGAGGACGGCGTCACGGGTGGGTCGGCCGGTGGTGTTCTCACGGAGAGTAACCCGTTCGGCGCACGGAGAGCATCCACAAGACGGCTTCTCGGACACGTTCTCTGTGCTGGCATTAAGGACGTGTCCGTGTCTCGTGCTGCAACGCCGGTCTCCTCACACACTTCGAACGGTGTCGAAGTGGCGGTCGACCTGCACAAACAGGCGTTCCGAGCGGCATCGGGAGGAAGGCCTGCGGATGCGGTGACGCTCCTGCGCCGCGCGCTGCGTGCACTGCCCGTGATGTCGCCGAGCGTCGAAGCGACCACGGTCCGCATCCGGATCCTGATCACGCTGTCGTACGGCGAGGCGGAGACGGACTCGGTCGAGGACGGCCTGGCGCGCCTGCGGACGGCGGCCGAGCTGATCGCCACGCTGCCCGAGGGGCCGGACGCGGTCGGCCTGCGGGCGATCGTGAAGGACCAGGAGGCCCTGATCCTCCACCGGGCCGGCCGGACCGCCGAGGCGATCGCGCTGTACGACGAGTCGGTGCGCGACCTGGAGGCCGGGTGGGCGTCCGGCGCGGTCGGCGCGGCGACGTTGTCGACGGCGCTGGTGAACCGCGGGCTGACCAACATCGCGTTCGGCCTGCCGGAGGCGGCGGAGCGCGACATGCGCCGGGCGATCGAGCTGGCCGAGGCCGAGGACCTGCCGCTGATGAAGGCGAAGGCGCTGGGCAACCTCGGCGACATCGCCCACCTGACGGGTGACGTGCCCCGTGCGCTGGCGTACCACGAGCAGGCCGAACGGGTGTTCCGGCTGCTGGCGCCGGACCTGGTCGCCCGGACCCAGATCGACCGGGCGCGCGTGATGCTGGCGGCGGGGTTGGCGGACGAGGCGGCCGGGCACCTGGACGAGGCGCTGGTCGTGCTGCGCCGGCGGCGGGTCGGCCAGGACCTGGCGGAGGCCGAACTGGCCCGCGCCGCGGCGGCCCTGCTGCAAGACGACCCGACCACCGCGCGTCAACTGGCGGACCAGGCCCAACGCCGGTTCCGCCGACGTGGCAGCAAGTCGTGGGCCGAACTGGCCGCGCTGATGCGCATGCGGGCCGAGTTCGCCTCCGCCACCCGCCCGCCCGACGCCGCCACCCCTCCCTCGACCTCCTCTACCGCCATCCCCACCCCGTCCGCCGCCCACACCTCCCCCACCGAACCGGCCCCCACCGAACCGGCCCCCACCGAACCGGCCCCCACCGAACCGGCCGACCACGGCCGCGCCGCCCCCACGCCCGCCGCCGCCCTCACCTCCTCCGCCGGCCGCACCTCCCCCGCCGACCCCTTCGTGCCCGCGCAGGAGCGAACGGAGACCCTGCCCACCCGCGCCTCGACGAGGGTGTCGGCGCGGGTGTCGGCGCGGGTCACCCCGGCCCGCGCGACGCGGCTGGCCGAGCGGCTGACCGCGGTCGGGCTGACCGACGAGGCCTCCGTCGCCAGGCTCCTCGCCGTGCGGATGGCGATCCGGCGCGGCGACACCAAGGCCGCGCGCGCGTTGCTGGACCAGGTGCCGGCGCCGGGCCCCATCACCCCGATCGACCACCGGATGCTGCTGCGGCTGTGCCGGGCCGAGCTGGCCGTGGCCGTCGGCGAGCCGGGGCCGGCGTTGCGCGAAGCGGAGGAGGGCCTGGCCGAGCTCGGCCGCGTCCGTGATCGGATGGGTGGTCTGGACCTGCTCTGCGGCACCGCCGTGCACGGCCGTGAGCTGGGCGAACTCGCCGTCGGGCTGGTGCTGGAGCACGACGGCGACGCGGAGGCGACGTTCGACTGGCTGGAGCGCACGCGGGCGCAGGTGTACCGGTACGAGCCGTTGCCGGCGATCGACGACCCGGTGTTGGCCCGGCGGGTGGCGCAGTCGCGGTCGTTGTCGCGGGCGGTGCAGCAGGCGCGGTTGGACGGTCGGCCGGTGGCGGAGTTGGAGGCCCGGCTGGACGAGTTGCAGCGCGAGGTGGCGCGGCTCGGGTGGCACACGAGCGTGTGGGGCCGGCCGCGGCCGGTGCGCGGGGTGACCGAGGTGCGTGCCGCCCTGGGTGATCGCGCGATGGTGAGCTTCGTGACGCACCGTGACGTCCTGTCGGCGGTCGTGCTGGTGGCCGGCGAGGCGAGGCTGGTGCGGCTGGGGCGGACGGCGCAGGTGTTCGAGTCGGCGCGGCAGTTGCACGCCGATGTCGACGTGCTCGGGCCGGACCACCTGTCGCCGCTGCTCGCCGCGGCGGTGGCGGCGTCGGCGGCGCGGCGGGCGGAGCGGTTGGACGAGGCGCTGTTCGGGCCGCTCGGCGGGTTGATCGGCGAGCGCGAGCTGGTCGTCGTGCCGACCGGTGACCTGTACGCGGTGCCGTGGAACACCCTGCCGTCGCTGCACGGTCGCCCGATCGTGGTCGCCCCTTCGGCGACGGCGTGGCTGAACGCGATGGCGGCGCGGACGTCGGCGAAGCGGGTCGTGCTGGTCGCCGGCCCGAACCTGCCCGAGGTGGTCGGGGAGGTGAGCGACCTGCGCGGCACGTACCCCGATGCGGTGATGGCGGAAGCGGTGAGTGACGTCCTGGCCGCGTTGGACGGCGCCCGCCTGGCGCACATCGCGGCGCACGGCGAGCACGTCGCCGACAACGCCCTGTTCTCACGCCTGGAGCTGGCCGACGGCCCGCTGTTCGCCCACGAGACCGCCCGCCTCCGAACCACACCCGAACAAGTGATCCTCGCGGCGTGCTCGCTCGCGCTGAGTCACATCCGGCCGGGCGACGAGGCGCTGGGATTCGCGGGCGCGCTGCTGGCGAGCGGCTCGCGCACCGTCGTCGCCGCGGTCAACCAGGTCGGCGACCGGGCCGCCGCGATGACCATGGGCACGTTCCACAAGTTGCTGGCGGACGGCAAACCGGTGTCCCACGCCCTCGCCGAAGCCATTGCGGCGGACCCTCTACGTCGCCCGTTCGTGTGTTTCGGGGCCTGAACTTTCTGCCACCACCACCCCACCCGACCAGGCGAATTCCCCCACGTCAGAACGCCCCGATCACCGCTCCCGCATCACTGACCGCAACCGTGTGCGTGGCGAACCCGGACTCGGTCGCCACGTGCAACAGGAACCCGGTGGGCTCCGCGAGGTACCCGATCTGCCGGTCCGCGCGGAGGGTCAGCGACGTCTGGCGGTAGGTGCTGGGCGCGACCGTCACCACCGTGCCCGCGAACGGCACGCTGATCGCCCGGTGCACGTGCCCGGCCAGGACGCGGGCGACGTTGCCGTGCCGGGCGAGCACCTCACCCAGCGCCGGCCCGTCGTGCAGCCGCATGCCGTCGAGGAACGGGATGCCGACCGCCACCGGCGGGTGGTGCAGGCAGACGAACGCGGGCACATCGGGCCGCTGGGCGAGCACGTCGTCCAGCCACGACAACTGCTCGTCACCGACCCGCCCGGCCGGACTGCCCTCCACCCAGGAGTCGAGCGCGACCACCGTGACCTCCGCATGCGCGACCGCGTAGTGCGCCGACGACCCGCCGCCGAGGAACGACGATCCCCCGAACACCTCCAGCAGCGCCGCCGGATTGTCGTGATTGCCGGTGACCAGGTGCAGCGGCAACGGAAACGCCCCGATCACCTCCCGCAACCGCAAGTACTCCTCGACCCGCCCGTGCTCGGCGAGGTCACCGGTGATCACCACGCAGTCGGGCCGGGGATCCAACGCGAGCACCGTTCCCAACGCGCGGTGCAACGACGCGGCCGGCTCGGCGGCCAACGCATCCGTCCGCAGGTGCGGATCGCTCAGGTGCGCGATGAGCACGTGGTCAACTCCAGTCCTCGAGTTCCGGCAAGGGTGTCGCGCAGGTGATGCCGGGCAGGTGATGTCGGGCAACGGTCGGCGGGCGTCGGGGCGGACTGGCGGGGGCCGGGGGCGGACTGGCGGCGTCGAGGGTCGACTGGCGGGGTCCGGGGGCGGACTGGCGGGGTCGAAGGTGGACTGGCGGCGTCGGGGGTGGACTGGCGGCGTCGGGGGTGGACTGGCGGGGTCGGGGGGTCAGGCGGTGGGTAGGCGGGTGGGTGGTTCGGGGTTCCGTCTCGTTCTAACCGAGGGGCGGTAACGGTGTTTCCGTACACTTTTTGGTTGATCTCACCCGATCGTGTACGCCGCCGCCCTCCCACGCCTCCATCCCACCTCACCCCGGCACGGCGAAGGGCCCGGTTCGCCAGAGGCGAACCGGGCCCTTCGTGAACTTCAGCCGATCGAACCTAGGTCAGGTGACCTGGTCGATCAGAAGTCCATGCCGCCGCCCTCGGGCATGGCGGGCGCGGCGCCGGCCTTCTCCGGCTTGTCCGCCACCACGGCCTCCGTGGTGAGGAACAGCGCGGCGATCGACGCGGCGTTCTGCAGCGCCGAGCGCGTGACCTTCGTCGGGTCCGGCACGCCGGCCGCCAGCAGGTCCTCGTACACACCGGTCGCGGCGTTGAGGCCGTGGCCGACGGGCAGGCCCTTGACCTTCTCCACGACGACACCGCCCTCGAGGCCGGCGTTCACGGCGATCTGCTTCAACGGCGCCTCGACGGCGACCTTGACGATGTTCGCGCCGGTCGCCTCGTCACCCTCGAGGTTCAGGCCCGCGAACGCGATCTCGGCGGCCTGCAGCAGCGCGACGCCACCACCGGCGACGATGCCCTCCTCGACGGCGGCCTTCGCGTTGCGGACGGCGTCCTCGATGCGGTGCTTGCGCTCCTTGAGCTCCACCTCGGTGGCGGCGCCGGCCTTGATCACCGCGACACCGCCGGCGAGCTTCGCCAGGCGCTCCTGCAGCTTCTCGCGGTCGTAGTCGGAGTCCGACTTCTCGATCTCCGCGCGGATCTGGTTGACGCGGCCCTGGATCTGCTCCGGGTCACCGGCGCCCTCGACGACCGTGGTCTCGTCCTTGGTCACGACGACCTTGCGCGCCTTGCCCAGCAGCGACAGGTCGGCGTTCTCCAGCTTGAGGCCGACGTCCTCGGTGATGACCTGGCCACCGGTGAGGATCGCGATGTCCTGCAGGATCGCCTTGCGGCGGTCGCCGAAGCCGGGCGCCTTGACGGCGACGGACTTGAACGTGCCGCGGATCTTGTTGACGACCAGCGTGGCCAGGGCCTCGCCCTCGACGTCCTCGGAGATGATCAGCAGCGGCTTGCCGCCCTGCATGACCTTCTCCAGCAGCGGGAGCAGGTCCTTCACCGACGAGATCTTCGAGCCGTAGAGCAGGATGTACGGGTCCTCGAGGACCGCTTCCTGGCGCTCGGGGTCGGTCACGAAGTAACCGGAGATGTAACCCTTGTCGAAGCGCATGCCCTCGGTGAGCTCGAGCTCGAGCCCGAGAGCGTTGCTCTCCTCGACGGTGATGACACCTTCCTTGCCGACCTTGTCCATCGCCTCGGCGATGAGCTCGCCGATGGTCGAGTCGCCCGCGGAGATGGACGCCGTGGCGGCGATCTGCTCCTTGGTCTCGACCTCCTTGGCGGTCTTCAGCAGCTGCTCGGTCACGGCCTCGACGGCCTTCTCGATGCCGCGCTTGAGGCCGAGCGGGTTGGCGCCCGCGGCCACGTTGCGCAAACCCTCGCGGACCAGAGCCTGGGCGAGCACGGTGGCGGTCGTGGTGCCGTCACCCGCGACGTCGTCGGTCTTCTTCGCCACTTCCTTGACGAGCTCGGCCCCGATCTTCTCCCACGGGTCCTCGAGCTCGATCTCCTTGGCGATGGAGACGCCGTCGTTGGTGATGGTCGGCGCGCCCCACTTCTTCTCGAGCACGACGTTGCGGCCCTTGGGGCCGAGCGTCACCTTGACGGCGTCGGCGAGAATGTTCATGCCACGCTCGAGACCGCGGCGGGCATCCTCGTCGAACGCGATCATCTTGGCCATTGCGGTGTGTTCCTCCGCCTGATTACGAATGGGGCCACTGCGGACGCGCGCCCGCAGCGGAACACGGTGCTTCGGCCAGGCTCGGTGCCCGCGACGGACGACCAGCCCCCAACAGGGGACGGGCCTCACCGTCCCAGCCTGCGTGTTGGCACTCAGGTGTTCCGAGTGCCAACACCGTGTTTAGCACTCGACGGAGGAGAGTGCAAGAAGAGCTGGTCAGCGGGACGTGCGGACGGGCACGCTCGTGGGCAGCGCCCTCTTGCTCGTCGTGCCCCCGACCTCGATGGATCGGCTGGTGCCGCTGTCGCCGCCGTTGCCGCTGGGTCGCGGAGGTTCATCCTTCGGCGTGAGGATCACCACGAGGATGACGATGAGCACGATCGCGACCGCCCCGGCGATCACGGGCGCGAACCACGCGGGCCGCGACTTGGCGGACGTGGTGAACGCGCTCGCGCCGACCTGCGCGGGCGGGCGCAGCCGCACGGGCTCGTGCAGGAACCCGGGCGGCTGTTGCTGCTGGTAGGGCTGCTGCCGGTACGGGCCGCCGGGCTGCTGGGCCACGGGCACGCCGCCGGTCTGCGGCCCCATGGGCACCGCGCCGGAGTCCGTGCGACGGGGCGGCGGGGCGCCCTGGGGCGCGCCCTGCAGCGCGACGCGCGCCGCGGCGATCAGCTCCACGCACGAGCCGTAGCGCTGGTTCGGGTCCTTGGAGGTGCCCTTGCGCAGCACGTCGTCGATGGCGGGCGGCAGCGACACCATCGAGGTCAACGGCGGGATCTCCGCGCCGAGGTGCCCCTGGATGACGTCCTGCACGCCGCCCTGGAACGGCGGCCGCCCGGACAGGCACGCGAACACCATGCACGCGAGCGCGTACTGGTCGGTGCGGCCGTCGAGCGGTTCGCCGCGCAGGTGCTCGGGCGCGGCGTAGGTGGGTGAGCCGAGGAAGTCGCCGGTGCGGGTGCGGTGCCCGGTGGCGCCGCGCCGGGTGAGGCCGAAGTCGGCGAGGTAGACGTGCTCGCCCGCGGCTTCCTTGGTCGTGACCAGCACGTTGGCCGGTTTCACGTCGAGGTGGACCAGGCCCTTGCCGTGCAGCATGTCGAGCGCTTCGGCGACCTGGCCGAGCAGCGTCAGGGTGCGCGCGGGCGAGAGCGGGCCGTCCTTGATGTGGCTGGCGAGGTCCTGCCCGTCGACCAGCCGCATGGCGATGTAGAGCAGCCCGTCGACCTCGTCGAAGTCGTAGAGCGGCACGATGTTGGCGTGGTCGATCGCCGAGGTGTTGCGCGCCTCGTCGACGAACCGCTCCCGGAACTCGGCGTCCGCGGTGAGGTGCTCGCCGATGACCTTCAGGGCGACCTTGCGACCGAGCCTGACGTCCGTGGCCTTGTAGGTCACGCTCATGCCACCGCGGCCGAGCACCCCGTCGATCCGGTAATGGCCCAGCCGTCGCCCGCTCAGGTCCTCCGACACGCGACGGAGCCTAACGCCCGCGTACAGGGGCTCACACGGGGTTCCCGGCAAACGGAGCAAACGGACCGCGCTGGGCGCCGGGGGAAGGACGCCCGACCCGCCGGGTGACGGGTCGGGCGGAGGTCACGATGCCTTCCGCACGTCCGATGCCTGGCTGCGGCCGTCGCGCCCTGCCTGGATCTCGAACTCCACGCGGTCGCCCTCGGCCAGCGTCCGGAAGCCTTCCATCTGGATCGCCGAGTAGTGCACGAACACATCGGGCCCGCCGTCGGCGGCGATGAATCCGTACCCCTTCTCCGAGTTGAACCACTTGACCGTGCCGACAGCCAAGACGTCCTCCTTCGAGAAATACCTTGAGCAAACCGCCACGCTAGAGGCACGAGGGGGTTCGCCGATACCTCCTTATGGAGTCATGAGCGTGCGCTGAATCCGTTGTCGCGCAACCAACTGACGAGTCCGCGCGGGCTGCGGGTCCGGGTGAGCACCAGACCGGGTCCGGCGAAGTCGAGGACGAGTCCTTCGCCATTCCGCACGGATTGGGGCGCGTCGGGGGAAACGGCGCGCAGCCGGCACTGCACGGTGTCGGCGAACGCGACCACGTGGCCGCCGGCGAGGGTGACCAGTTCGCCCGGTTCGAGGGTGACCACGTCGAGCGTGCCGTAGCAGCTGAGCACGACGGGCCCGGTGCCGAACGCGTAGGTGAGGAAGCCGTGGTCGCCGCCGTGCAGCGCGCGCACGGGCGGCGCGGACGGGTCGAGGCGGGCGGTGGCGGCGCAGGCGAGCCAGCTGTCGCGGGAGACGCACCAGCCGGTCGTGGCGTCGAGTTCGAGCACGTGCAGGTCGCCGGGCAGGGGCGGCGCGACGTCCACCCAGCCGCCTTCGGGGCCGGCGGTGCACAGCGCGGCGCTGACGCCGGGCGACTTGGTGCGGCCGTCGACGGTGATGCCGTAGCTGGTCGCGAGCACCGAGGAGCGCTCGACCACCACCGGTTCACCGGGTGCCAGGACGAGTCGGGCCACCCCGAACGTGGGGGTGTGGCGGGTCCGGACCTGCAACTTTCCCCCTGTCGTGATCAGCCGGTTGGAGCAGTCTGCCACGGGCGCGGCAGGATGGGGCGCGTGTCGAACACGCTGACCCGAGTCGCTGATCACAAGGCCCGCGTCGCCGGGCTGGTCGGGGCGATGCCGGTGGTGACCTCGCCCGTGGCCGACTGCCTGGGCCTGGTGCTCGCGGAGGACCTGGTCGCGACGGTGCCGTTGCCGCCGTTCGACAACTCGGCGATGGACGGTTACGCGGTGCGCGCGGCGGACGTGGCGTCGGTCCCGGTGGAGTTGCCGGTGGTGGAGGACATCCCGGCGGGGCGGCCGGCGTCGGCGCCGCTGGCGGCGGGCACGGCGCACCGGATCATGACGGGCGCGCCGGTGCCGGCGGGCGCGGACGCAGTCGTGCAGGTGGAGTGGACCGACGGCGGCACGTCGGTGGTGCGGGTCGACCGGCCGGTGGCGGTGGGTCAGAACGTGCGGCGGATGGCGGACGACGTGGCCGTGGGCACGACGGTGCTGCGCGCGGGCGTGGTGCTCGGGCCGGCGCAGCTGGGGTTGGCGGCGGCGCTGGGCTTCGGTTCGCTGCCGGTGCGGCGCAGGCCGCGGGTGCTGGTGCTGTCGACCGGGTCGGAGCTGGTGGGGCCCGGTGCGGCGTTGGAGCCGGGGCAGATCTACGAGTCGAACGGCGTGATGCTGGCCGCGGCGGTGCGCGAGGCGGGCGGCGAGGCGGAGCTGCTGCGGTTCGTGCCGGACGACGTCGAGCAGTTCCACGCGGCGATCGCGCCCCGGTTGGCGTCGGTGGACCTGCTGCTCACGTCCGGTGGCGTGAGCGCGGGGGCGTACGAGGTGGTGAAGGACGCGTTCACCGGGCGCGGGGTGGAGTTCACGAAGGTCGCGATGCAGCCGGGCGGGCCGCAGGGGGCGGGGCGCTACCAGGGGGTGGCGGTGGCGACGCTGCCCGGGAACCCGGTGAGCGCGCAGGTGTCGTTCGAGGTGTTCATCCGGCCGGCGCTGCGTGCCGCGATGGGGTTCTCGCGGGTGGAGCGGCCGATGGCGGTGGCCCGGTTGAGCGCGGCGCTCACGTCGCCGGCGGGGCGCACGCAGTTCCGGCGGGGCGCGTACGACCCGGAGTCGGGGCGCGTGGTGACGCCCGTTGGCGGGCCGGGTTCGCACCTGCTGTCGGCGTTGGCGGTCAGCGATTGCCTGATCGAGGTGCCGGAGGACGTCACGGAGCTCGCGGCGGGAGCCGAGGTGGCGGTGCGCCTCCTATACGGAGAGTGACATCGATCTGACGCTGAGCCATTGATCGCCGCTGTGACGCGGCTTACACTGGGAGTGATCGCGGTTCCGGCCGGTCCGTGCGTTCGTCGGGGGACGCACGGGCGGGCCGGACGCGGGCCGGCGGAGCCGCGTAGCGTGTGGCGGGCCGGAAGCACCGCCCTGACACGGAAGAGCCATGACCGTCGATCGCGACAAGCACAGTGGTGCCGTCTCCCACTTCCTCGAGCTCGCCCGGGGCATCGTCCCCCCGATGCACCCCGCGGGCCGTCCCTTCGTGGCGGGAGCTGCCGTCGCGACACTGCTGCTGCGCCGCTACTCCAGGCGCGCCGGTGTCGTCGGCGGCCTGCTGACCGCGTGGGTCGCGTGGTTCTTCCGCGAGCCCAAGCGGACCACGCCCACCCGTCCCGGCGTCGCGGTCGCACCGGCCGACGGCACCGTGTCGCACGTGGTCGAGGCCGTGCCGCCCGCCGAGCTCGGGCTCGGTTCCGCGCCGATGACCCGGATCAGCGTGTTCCTGTCGGTGTTCGACGTGCACGTGCAGCGCGTGCCCGTGCCCGGTCTGGTGCGGCAGGTGTCGTACCGGCCAGGGAAGTTCCTGTCCGCCGACCTGGACAAGGCCAGCGAGGACAACGAGCGCAACACGGTGTGGCTGACCACGCCGTCCGGGCACGACGTGGTGGTCGTGCAGATCGCGGGCCTGGTGGCGCGGCGGATCGTGTGCGAGGTCGTCGAGGGCGACAAGGTCGCCGTCGGGCAGACCTACGGCCTGATCCGGTTCGGCTCGCGGGTCGACCTGTACGTGCCGACGGGCAGCCGGGTGCTGGTGGAGGCCGGGCAGCGCACGATCGGCGGCGAGACCGTGCTGGCCGAGCTACCCGCGGAGGGCTGAGCGGATGGCTCCCAGCGGGCCGGGGATCAGGCTGCTGCCGAACGCCATCACGGTCCTCGCGATGTGCGCGGGGCTGTCGGCCGTGCACTTCGCGATCGGCGGGTTCTACGGGGCGGCGATCGGCTCGATCGCGGCGGCGGCCGTGTTCGACGGGTTGGACGGGCGGATCGCCCGGTTGCTCGACGCGACCAGCAAGATGGGCGCCGAGCTCGACTCGCTGGCGGACGCGATCTCGTTCGGCGTCGCACCCGCGCTGGTGATCTACGTGTGGAAGTTCGACCCCGGTCGCGAGGGCTGGGTCGTCGCGTTGATCTTCGCGGTGTGCATGGTGCTGCGACTGGCGCGGTTCAACACGCTGCTGGAGGTCGAGCAGCCGCCGTTCGCCAAGGAGTTCTTCGTCGGCGTGCCCGCGCCGGCCGGCGGGCTGTTGCTGCTGCTGCCGTTGATCCTGGACGAGCAGCTCGGCCGCTCCGGCTGGTGGTCGAGCCCCGCGGTCGTCGCGGTGTGGACCGTGGGAATCGCGTTGCTGCTGGTGAGCCGGATCCCGACGCTGTCGGTGAAGACCATCAAGGTCCCGCCGCGCTTCGTCGCGCCGTTGTTGGTGCTGGTCGGGCTGCTGGCGGCGGCGGTGATCACGTTCCCGTTGGTGGCGCTGATCGCGGCGATGCTGGTGTACCTCGCCCACCTGCCGTACTCGGTCCGGCGGTACCGGTGGTTGGCGAAGCACCCGGAGGCCTGGTCGGTGCCCGCGGCGGATCGACGGGCGATCAAGCGGGCTCACGGCGTGGCGGCGCGGCGGTTGGGGTTGCGGCAGCCGTTGGGCGGCCGGGTGGCGGGCGCGGCGATGCGCGCCGTGCGGCGGCCACGGCGGGTGGTCGACCCGACGCACGTGGCCGCGGAGGCGAACGGCCAGGCGAGGCCGGGCAAACGCCGGGGCTGGCGACAGATCGGCTTGCGCCGACATGATCGACCTTAACCGGCACCCCACCCCTGACCTGCTGTTTCACCCCGTCACCGCGTTCACGATCGAGTGATCTCCACTCGGACCGTGAACCAAAACGCCGTTTTCAACACCCTGAAACGTCGGTTGGAACAACGAGGCCAGCAACCAACCCCCGCCCCGCACCCACCAGCCGCACGCCCCCACAACCACCCACCGGGTCCACCACACCACCAACCCACCACGGACCCGCAGCGCCCGCACCGAGTCCACCACACCCAGCCCGCCCACAACGGACCCGGAACCGCCCCACCGAGGCCCGATTTGACATGGGTTCGGGTGCCATAGGCTGGTCGAAGCCGGGCAGGCCTGGCGGACGCTTTTCCCGCCAGGCCTGCCCGGCTTTGGCCTGCCTGGGGTGCCCGTAAGGGCCCCATGTCAAATCGAGCCGAACGAGACCACCCCGCGCCACCCGCCCAGCGTGACCTCGCACGCGCCGACCGCCGCACGCGCCGACCGCCGCGCGCGCTCCGCCCCGCGCTCCGCCCCGCGCTCCGCCCGCCCGCGCCAACCAGCCCCCGCGCCAACCAGCCCCGCGCTACTCCTCGTCGTCCGCGAACGGATCCTCCGAAGTCGCCGGATCCCACGACAACCCGGGCACACCCCACCCATTCGCCTTGAGCATCTTCTTCGCCGCGCGCTTGTGCCGCCCCACCAACCGGTCCAGGTAGATGACCCCGTCCAGGTGATCGGTCTCGTGCTGCAAGCACCGCGCGAAGAACCCGGTGCCCTCGACCTCGACGGGCTTGCCGTCACCGTCGAACCCGGTCACCTTCGCCCACGACGCCCGCCCCGTCGGGTACGTCTCCCCCGGCGCCGAGAGGCAACCCTCGAAATCGTCGTCCGGGTCCGGCATCCCCAGCGGCACGTCCGACGTCACCAACGTCGGGTTCACCACCACACCCCGGTGCCGCACACCCTCGTCATCCGGGCAGTCGTAGACGAACAACCGCAGGTCGACCCCGATCTGGTTGGCCGCCAGACCGACACCGTGCGCCGCCGCCATCGTCTCGTACATGTCGTCGATCAACGTGCGCAGCGACTCGTCGAACACCTCGACCGGGCGGGTCGGGTTGTGGAGCACGGGATCTCCGGCGATCCGGATCGGGTGAACTGCCATGGCGTGCAGCCTAACGGCGCGTCGGATCGGACGCGCCGACCGATGAGCCACTCCCCGCGAAGATCACGTGATGTAATGGCACCCACGCACGGGACACGGCTGAGGAGCCAGATGGACGCCGCAGAGGCACTGGCGCCGGCGGAGGGGCCGGACGACGGTTTGAACGACCGGGAGCGCGAGATCCTGGCCTTCGAACGCCAGTGGTGGAAGTACGCGGGTGCGAAGGAACAGGCCGTCAAGGAGCTGTTCGACATGTCCGCGACGCGCTACTACCAGCTGCTCAACGCGTTGATCGAGAAGGAAGAGGCGTTGGCCGCCGATCCGATGTTGATCAAGAGACTGCGCAGGTCCCGCTCCGGCAGGCAACGCGCCCGCGCGGCGAAGCGGCTGGGCGTCGAGCGCCGATGACGAATCCGGAACAGCCGACCGGGCCCGCGCACCCGGCACGCGCCGCGGGCTACGCGCTGCTCGGCGTGGCCGTGATCGCCCTGGTGGTCGGCCTCGTCAGCCTGTTCACCGGCGACCCGGACGACACCCCGCCCGCGGCCCAGTCGACCCCGCCGTCTGCGACCTCGGGCACGTCGGACGGCTCCGGGACCTCGGCCGCGCCCACCGAGCCGACCACCCCGCCGTCGTCGGAGACGTCGCCGCCGGCCGGCACCACCGCGCCCACGACGTCCGCCAACGCCGGCGCGACGACCACGGAGACCCCGCCGCCGCCCGTGACCACGACGCCCAAGGTCCCGGTGCGCATCTACAACAACAGCACCACCCAGGGCCTGGCCGCCCGCGCGTCGGACGACGTCGTGAGCGCCGGCTGGGAGGTCGCCGAGAAGGGCAACTACTCCCAGGGCACGATCTGGACCACCACGGTCTACTTCCGCCCCGGCACCGACGAGGAAGCCTCGGCGCGCGAACTGGCCCGGCTCCTCAACGCCCGGGTCGAGCCCCGGTTCGACGGCATCCAGAACGCGCAGCCGGGCATCATCGTGATCGTCACCAACGACTACAAGGGTCCGGCCAAGAAGGTCTCCTAGTGCGGCGGCGGCGCGCAGGGCAGTCGGCGCGATCGGGCGGCCTCGTCCTCACGTGGAGGACGGGCCGCTCAGGTGGGATCTCACCCCCGCACGCCGGTCAGGGCGAAGAACTCCTGCCTGGTGCGCGGGTCGTCGCGCAGCGCGCCCAGCATGGCGGAGGTGACCGTGCGCGAGCCGGTGGCGCGGACACCTCGCAGGGACATGCACAGGTGCTCGGCCTCCACCACGACGCCGACGCCGCGGGGTACCAGGTGCTCCTGCAGCCAGTCCGCGACCTGCTTGGTCAGCCGTTCCTGCACCTGCAGGTCGCGGGCGAACAACTCGACCACGCGGGCGAGCTTGGACAGGCCGAGGATGCGCGCGCCGGGCAGATAGCCGACGTGGGCGACGCCCTGGAACGGCAGCAGGTGGTGCTCGCACAACGACTGCACCGGGATGCCGCGGGCGAGGACCAGTTCGTCGTAGCCCTCTTCGTTGGGGAACGTGGTCAGGTCGAAGTCACGTGGCGTCAGCATCTCGGCGTAGGCGTCGGCGACCCGCCTGGGCGTGTCGGCCAGGTGCTCCGACGCCGGGTCCTTGCCCAGCGCGGCGAGCAGGTCGGCCACGGCCCGCCGCGTCGCGTCCAGGTCGATGCCGTCGCGCCCGCCGACGGGGTGGAGCCGTCGGCGCGCGCCCGCGGCGGGGGCGCTCACCCCGCCCGCCCACGACGTGCCGGCGCGTACCGCGAACCCAACCGGGCCAGGGCGAGGGCGGCGACGAACAGGCCGAAGTCGCGCAGCGCCACGTCGTAGTGCGCCGGGATGGTCAGCAGGTTCACGATGATCCCGGCCAGCCAGGCTGCGACCAGCAGGCCGCCGAAGCGCGGCGCGACCGCGACCACGACGCCCGCCACGACCTCCACCACGCCGACCGCGTACATGGCCTGCTGCGCGGTGCCCGGCACAATCCCGTCGACCCAGGGGGCCAAGTACCGCGGCCAGTCCACGAGCAGGTTGGCGAACTTGTCGAGCCCGAACAGGACCGGTGCCAGCGTGAACGCGGCGCGCAGGAGCAGGAACGCCTGGTGGGCTGGGTCGGACGGCAACGCACGACCGGCGGGCCGGGCGCCGGATACCTCGGTGGCCATGACGCGCTCCTTCTATAGACAACTTTCGCTAACCTTAGTGCCTGGCCCGAGATTTAGTCAACCAAAGTGGGTTTTAGAAATGGACAATGTCAGCCAGCCCGAGGGGCACATCTCGGCCGTCGCGGCGCTCGACGAGCCGACCCGTCGCCGGCTGTACGACTTCGTGGTGCGCCGACCCGCGCCAGTGAGCCGCGACGAGGCCGCCGAAGCCGTGGGCGTGCCCCGCACCACGGTCGCGTTCCACCTCGACCGACTGGTCGCCGAAGGGCTGCTGGAGGTCGTCCACGAACGCCGCACCGGGCGCACCGGTCCCGGCGCCGGGCGGCCGTCGAAGCTGTACCGGCGGTCCGCCGAGCAGATCGCCGTGTCGCTGCCCGACCGGCGCTACGAGCTGGCCGGCCTCCTGTTGGCCGGCGCCCTCGCCGAGGTGGAGACCTCGGACGAACCGCCGCGTGTCGTGCTGCGGCGCCGTGCCCGCGCGGTGGGCCGCGACCTGGGCGAGGCCGCCCGTGGCGACCAGGACGGCCGGGCCGGCGTGCTGCGCGCGCTGGAGGGCTTCGGCTTCGAGCCGCGCGCCGACGAGCCCGACGCCTCGATCCTGCTCGGCAACTGCCCATTCCACAGCCTGGCCCGGCAGCAGACCGAGCTCGTCTGCGGCATGAACCTCAGCCTGCTCGACGGCCTGCTCGACGGCCTCGCCGCGACCGACCTGACCGCCCGCCTCGCGCCCTCGGCGGACCGCTGCTGCGTGCGACTGGACCCGGCCGACGGCTGAGCCGGGCCGGGCGGCGCCCCCGAGGCGGCCGTCGTGGTGGGTACTCGCGCGGAGGCCGACGCCGACGGAGGTCGTCCACCTCACCTGCCCGCTCCGCAGCCGTCCAGGTGGCACGAGCGCCCAGCACTCGCTCAGCCCTCAGCGCTCGCGCGACTTGGCGTAGGCGGCGAGGGTCGCGAGCTGGGCCGGGTCCAGCGACGGCCGGACCGCCTCGCGCGCCGACGCCAGGTGCGCGCCCGTGACCTCCGCCGCCGACAACGACTCGCGCATCGCGGTCAACGCGGCCTCCCGGATCAACGCCGCGCAGTCCGCCGCCGAGTACCCGTCCAACTCCTCGGCCAACGCGTCCAAGTCCACGTCCGACCCCAACGGCGTGTTCCGCGACGACGCCCGCAGGATCTCGGCCCGCGCCTCGGCGTCCGGCGGCGGCACGTACACGAGGCGCTCCAACCGGCCCGGTCGCAGCAGCGCGGGGTCGACCAGCTCGGGCCGGTTCGTCGCGCCGAGCACGATGACGTCGCGCAGCGGCTCGACCCCGTCCAGCTCGGTGAGCAGCGCGGCGACCACCCGGTCCGACACACCGGAGTCGGACGACTGGCCGCGCCTCGGCGCCAGCGCGTCGACCTCGTCCAGGAACACCATCGCGGGCGCCGCCTCGGCCGCACGCCGGAACAGCTCGCGGACCGCGCGTTCGGACTCGCCGACGAACTTGTCCATCAGCTCCGCGCCCTTGACCGACAGCACGTTCAGCCGACCGGTGCCCGCCAACGCGCGGACCAGGAACGTCTTGCCGCACCCCGGCGGCCCGTAGAGCAGGAGGCCGCGCGGCGGCGCGACGCCGAGTCGGGCGAAGGAGTCCGGGTACTGCAACGGCCACAGCGCGGCTTCGGTGAGGGCCTGCTTGACCTCGGTCATGTCGCCGACGTCGGCCAGCGTCAGCCCGCCGGTCCGCAAAGTGTCCGAAGTGGACATCGAGATCGGCCGGACGATCTCCAGCGCTCCCACCAGATCCGCCTGCGCGACGCGCGGCTCGTCCACGTCGCGTTGCCGCAGCGCGGCCCGGAGCGCCGCCTCCCTGCGCATCGCCACCAGGTCCGCGGCGACGAAGCCCGGTGTCCGGTCCGCGATCACGCCGAGGTCCACATCGGACTCGACGGGCACGTCGCGCAGCAGGACCCGCAGCAGCTCGGTCCGCACCTTGCCGTCGGGCAGCGGCAGCACGAGTTCCCGGTCGACCAGCTCGGGCACCCGCAGCCGCGGGTCGATCGCCTCCGGGTGCGCGCTGGTGACCACGAGCGCGACGCCGTCGGGCCGTGCGCGCAACGCGTCCAGCACGACGGTCGCCACCGGCGGCGCCGAGGCCGCGGGCAACAACGCCTCGACGTCGGTCAGCACGAGCACGGAAGGCGCCTGCGACTGGGCTCGGGCGAGGGCGTCGACGATCCGCTGCGCCGCCGCGTTCGCCTCCAGCACGGCGATGCTGGGCGCGGCGACCTCGACCACCGTGGCTTCGGCGCCTTGGGCGACGGCCCGCACGAACGTCGCCTTGCCGACGCCCTCGGGTCCGCTGACCAGTGCCGCCAGCCGGGGTGCGGCGCCGAGCCGGGCCAGCAACTCCGGGTGGCTGAACGTCAGGTCGAACCACTCCGCCAACCGCTTCGCGGCCTCCTGCTGCCCGACCAGGTCCGCCACCGGCACCGCGGGCGTCACGACCTCGACCTCCGCCGCGCTCACGCCGGTGGTCGCCGTCGCGGTCACGCTGACGGTCGTCGTGCCGCCGGTTCCCGACACGACCGCGGGCGCGTCACCCGTGCGTGCGCCGTCACGCCAGCCGACCACCGTCGACGGCTGCACGGCGACCGGCCCGGGCGGGTCGGCGGAGGTGATGGTGAGCAGTTCGTTGGTCCACGTCATGCCGATGGCGTTGGACAGCTTGCGGCGCGTGGCGCTCACGTCCGAGCCGGGTGGTGGGGCCAGGTCCTGCGGCAGGAGGGAGACGGCGTCGCCGACGGTCAGCACCTTGCCGGTCAGCGCCATGCGCAGCGTTTCGGGGGTGAGCGAGGTGCTGGCCAACCGCGATCCGGCCACGGTGACGGAGCGTGCGGCGGCGACGTCCACCGGGGCCACCACGACCTCCGAGCCCTCCACCACGCCGAGGTTGGACAGGGTCACGTCGTCCACCAGCACCACGCCGGGCGGGCCGTCGCCGGCGGTCGCGGCGGCCAGGGCGGCGCTCACCCGGGCACCGGTCAGGCGCACCGCGTCCCACGCGCGCAGGCCCAACGCGTCCAGCACCTCCGGGTGCAAGCGGACCACGCCGCGGCGGGTGTCCAGGGCCGAGGGGGACAGGCGGGCGGTCAGCGTGATCACGGGGTGAGCGTAGTTGGGGTGGGCGGCCGGGGGCGCGTGGTCGGGCCGGATCGGGGCGGGCCGGATCGGGCTGACGGGCCGGATCGGGGTGACGGGCCGGATCGGGGTGACGGGCCGGATCCGGCGGCAAGGGCCAGGCGACCGGCAAGCGACCGCTCGATTCGCGGGCCACTGATCGGGGCGCGCGGGGCGGTGGGCGCGGGATGCGACGGTCGATGTGGGCCGGGCTGGTGGCTGACGGGCAGCCGACGGGGGCATGTGCGGGCGATGCGCGGCAGGCGCGGCGGCAGTGCGGGGGGCGCGCGGCAGGTTCGGCGGCGCATGGCAGGCCGGGCAGACGACGGCGCGGCGACACGTGACCGGCGCAGGCATGCGCGGCAGCGCGGCGGGTGCAGCGATGTGGGCCAGGCGACAGGCCGGGCACGCGGGCAGACGGAGGGTGCGGGCCGGGCGGAGGTGTGGGTCAGGTGGTGGCAGGTGTGTGGGGTGGTGGTCGGGGCGGCAGGTGTGGGGTTGGGGTGGGTGGCTGGGTCAGGTGGGGGGTGCGACTGGCTGGTGTGGGGCGAGGGTTGGTTGCGGGCCTCGTTGTTCAACCGACGTTTCACGGTGGCGATAACGGCGTTCTCGTTCATGCCCTTTTTCAGGATCACTCGGATGGGTGACCCGGCGGACGTGGGCGAAGGAGGTGGAGAGGGGGTTTGCCGCAGGTCACGGTGGGGCGATGTGGAGTTCGTTGGCGGCGTTGGTGGTGGCGTCCTTCCTGATCGCGTTGTCGCCCGGGCCGGGCACGGCGCTGGTGTTGCGGCACTCGGTCCGCGGCCGGCGGAGTGCGGTGGCCGTGGTCGCGGGCGCCTGGTACCTGGTGCTGGTCGGCGCCCTAGACCGGGTCCGCGGCCGGCTCGCCCGGGCCGGGGTTCGGCGCGCCCTGGACCGCGTCTGCGGTGGCGTGCTGGTCGCGCTGGGCCTTCGCCTGGTGGTCGACGCGCGGTGAGCGCTCGGGGCGTCGCCAGGGCAGTTCGGGGTACGACGCCAGCTCGACGTGCGTGGTGCAGCCGGCCAGGTCGGCGTACGCGCCGGCGAGCACCGCGGCCCTGATCCGCCGCACCTGCCCCACCGTCGGCAACTCCCCCACCAGCAGGAACGGCACCAGCAGCCGCCACGCGCCCACGGTCGCCGCACGGGCGCGGTGCGGTGCGCGCAACGTCGCCCTGGCCACGCGCAACGCGTGCTCGCCCGCGTCCATGGCCCGCGGGTACCCGGCGTGGTCCCACGACCAGCGCAGGCCGTCGGCCATGGCGCAGCGGACGCAGTCGGCGGGCCCGGTGGCCAGCTCCTCGCCGCACTGGGTGCACGTGAGCAGGGTCATCGCCCAGTCGGTGCACGTCCACGGGTGCCTGCCCACCTCGTCGGCCAGCACGAGCTCGGCCAGCTCGCGCTCGCCCGCGCCGCCTTCGGCGAGCTGCTCGGCGGCCAGCAGCTCCTGCCAGTCCAGCAGCCAGTACTGGTCGACGAGCTCCGCGCAGAACCGGCACGCCGGGTAGCCGCGGCCCGCGAGGTCGCCGCACGACGGGCACGGCGAGACGGCGGCGGGGCGGGCCACGCGCCGGGCGCCGGGCGGGAACGGCTGGTGATCAGCCACGCGGTGAAAGGTACGCGCAAACGGTGGCGCTTGGCATCCGCACCTTGGCATCCGCACCGGGCCGTGGCTATGGTCAGGCCGACAGCTCGACACACAACAACTCAAAACACGCGGGAGCTCGCGCCACAGCGGGCTGAGAGGGCGGCTGGAGCGCAACGGCTCCGGTGCCGCCGACCGCCTGAACCTGACCGGGTAATGCCGGCGTAGGGAGGAATGTCGTGACGGCACTTGACGACCGTTCGGTCAAGCCGAGCGTCACCACCGGGCCGATCTCGGGCTCGCACAAGGTCTACCGCGAGGTGGACGAGGGTGTGCGGGTCCCGTTCCGCCGGGTGGAGCTGACCAACGGCGATCACGTCGATCTGTACGACACTTCCGGTCCGTATACCGACGACAACGCGACCATCGACGTCCACAGTGGACTTCCCGAGCTGCGCGCGGACTGGATCGCCGCGCGCGAGCCGGTCGGCGGGGCGGTGACCCAGCTGGCGTACGCCAAGGCGGGGATCATCACGCCGGAGATGCGGTTCGTGGCGGCGCGCGAGAGCATGAGCCCGGAGTTCGTCCGGGACGAGGTGGCGATCGGCCGGGCGGTCATCCCGCTCAACCGCAACCACCCCGAGGCCGAGCCGATGATCATCGGCAAGAAGTTCCTGGTGAAGGTCAACGCGAACATCGGCAACTCGGCCGTGACCTCCTCGATCGAGGAGGAGGTGGAGAAGATGGTGTGGGCGTCGCGGTGGGGCGCCGACACGATCATGGACCTGTCCACGGGCAAGCGGATCCACGCGACCCGCGAGTGGATCATGCGGAACTCGCCGGTGCCGATCGGGACGGTGCCGATCTACCAGGCGTTGGAGAAGGTGGACGGCGATCCGGCGAAGCTGTCGTGGGAGGTCTACCGCGACACCGTGATCGAGCAGGCCGAGCAGGGCGTCGACTACATGACGGTGCACGCGGGCGTGCTGCTGCGGTACGTGCCGCTGACCGCGAAGCGGGTCACGGGCATCGTCTCGCGCGGCGGGTCGATCATGGCCGCGTGGTGCCTGGCGCACCACAAGGAGAGCTTCCTCTACACGCACTTCGAGGAGCTGTGCGAGATCCTGCGGACGTACGACGTGACGTTCTCGCTGGGTGACGGCCTGCGGCCGGGTTCGATCGCGGACGCCAACGACGAGGCGCAGTTCGCCGAGTTGCGGACGTTGGGCGAGTTGACGCACGTCGCGCGGTCGCACGACGTGCAGGTGATGATCGAGGGCCCGGGTCACGTGCCGATGCACAAGATCGCGGAGAACGTGCGGTTGGAGGAGGAGTGGTGCGGCGAGGCGCCGTTCTACACCCTCGGGCCGCTGGCCACGGACATCGCGCCCGCGTACGACCACATCACCTCGGCGATCGGGGCGGCGCAGATCGGTTGGTTGGGCACGGCGATGCTGTGCTACGTCACGCCGAAGGAGCACCTCGGCCTGCCGAACCGGGACGACGTGAAGACCGGCGTGATCACGTACAAGATCGCGGCGCACTCCGCCGACCTGGCCAAGGGGCACCCCGGCGTGCAGGACTGGGACGACGCGCTGTCGAAGGCGAGGTTCGAGTTCCGGTGGGAGGACCAGTTCAACCTGTCGCTGGACCCGGACACCGCGCGGTCCTACCACGACGAGACGCTGCCCGCGGCGCCCGCGAAGACGGCGCACTTCTGCTCGATGTGCGGGCCGAAGTTCTGCTCGATGAAGATCACCCAGGACGTGCGGCGGTACGCGGAGGAGCGCGGTCTGTCCACTGTGGAGGCGATCGAGGCGGGCATGTCGGAGAAGTCGCACGAGTTCACCGACCACGGGGCCAAGGTGTACCTGCCGGTGGTCGACTGATGGGGGCACGCGTGAGCCCGGCCGGGACGCGCTGATGGCCGCCACGCCACCGAGGGTCCTCACCATCGCCGGGTCCGATTCCGGCGGTGGTGCGGGCCTGCAGGCCGACCTGCGGACGTTGTTCGCGTGCGGTGTGCACGGGATGACGGCGGTCACGGCGGTGACCGTGCAGAACTCGCTGGGCGTCACCGGGTACACCGAGGTGCCGCCGGAGGTGGTGGCCGCGCAGATCGAGGCGGTGGCCTCGGACATCGGGGTGGACGCGGCGAAGACGGGGATGCTGGCGTCGGCGGCGATCATCGAGGCGGTCGCGGCGGCGGTGGACCGGGTCGACGTCGGGCCGTTCGTGGTCGACCCGGTGGCCGCGTCGATGCACGGGCAGCAGCTGCTGGCCGACGACGCGCTGGACGCGTTGCGGACGTTGCTGTTCCCGAGGGCGACGCTGGTGACGCCGAACCTGGACGAGGTGCGGCTGCTCACCGGTGTCGACGTGCGCAGCCGCGCCGACCAGCGCAAGGCCGCCGAGGCGCTGCACGCGATGGGCCCGCGGTGGGTGCTGGTGAAGGGCGGGCACCTGTGGGACGACCCGGAGTGCCTCGACGTGCTGTACGACGGCGCGGAGTTCGTCGAGCTGCTCGGGCCGCGTTACGACGTGAAGCACACGCACGGCAGCGGCGACACGCTCGCGTCGGCGATCGCGTCGCAGCTCGCGCGGGGTGCGGACGTGCCGACGGCGGTGCGGTTCGGCAAGGACTTCATCGTCCGCTCGGTGGCCGCCGCGTACCCGTTGGGTGGCGGGGTCGGTCCCGTGTCGCCGCTGTGGCGGTTGGAGGGCTAGCGTCGAGGGGGTGAAGGTCGACCTGACCGGCGCCCCCGAGACGATGTTGGCGACGCTGTACGCGCGGGCGCTCGACGCCCGCGCGCAGCGCCCGATCCTCGATGACACGGCGGCGATCGAGGCCGTGTCGCGCATCGAGTACGACTTCCCGCGGACCGGCATCACCGCGTCGACGGCGGCGGGTGTCGCGATGCGCGCGAAGCTGCTGGACGACTGGACCGCCGACTTCCTGGCCCGGCACCCGTCCGCGACTGTGCTGCACCTGGCGTGCGGGCTGGACGCGCGGGCGCGGCGGGTGGGGTTCGGGTCGGGCGTGCGGTGGGTGGACGTGGACTTCCCGGCGGTCGCCGAGCTGCGTGAACGGCTGCTGGACGTACCGGCCGGGGACTACCGGCTGGTGCACGCGTCCGTCACGGACGGCGGGTGGTGGGACGGGGTGCCCGCGGACCGGCCCGTGGTCGCCGTGTTCGAGGGCCTGACCATGTACCTGACCGGGGACGAGGTGCGGGACCTGGTGCGGCGGGTCACGGGCCGGTTCGGCCGGGGTGAGCTGCTGTTCGACGTGTACGGGTCGTTCGGGATCAGGTTGCAGAGGTTCGTGCCGGCCGTGCGGCGGGCGGGTGCGACGCTGCACTGGGGGTTGGACGACCCGACCGTCGTCGAGGGCTGGCACGAGGGGTTGAGGTGCGTGGACGCGGTGCGGTCGGTGGAGCTGCCGCAGATCGCGGCCGAGCCGTGGCCGGCGCGCGTCCCGATGTGGGTCATGGCGCGGTTGCCGAAGGTCAGGGACGTGGGGCGGGTGCTGCGGTACCGGTTCTAAGGATGTTCTAAGCCACCGCTGTGGAACTCAGGCGTCTTGTATGGCATGAGCGCACTTCAGGACGCCTACGTGGCCGAGCTGGTGTTGAGCCAGCCCGAGGCGGTGGCGGCGTTGTTCGCCGGATCGGTGTTCTTGGGCGCGGTCGGCTTCGTGGTGGCGCGGCGGCGGGGGTGGGCCGCGCTGCCCGCCGTGCTGGCCGGGTGCGGGATGGCGTTGGCGCTGGCGGTGACCTTGGCGCGGCCGGGCGGGTCGTTCTCGGTCGCCACGACCGACCCGATCGGGATGTGCGTCGCGAACGAGTTCTCGATGGCGGGGTCGTTGGCGCGGCTGAACCTGCTGATGCTCGTGCCGTTCGCGTTCTTCGGCACGCTCGCCACGCGGCGGCCGTTCGCGGTGCTGGGCGTGGCGGCGGCGTTCAGCGGGGCGGTGGAGTTCGTGCAGGCGTTGACCGCGATCGGGGTGTGCGAGGCGCAGGACTTCATCAACAACACCGTGGGCGCGTTCTTCGCGGTGCTGGTGGCGTGGCTGCTCACAGTCGCCGCAGGTAGCCCTCGTACAACGCGCGCAGGTCGACCGTCTCGGGATCCAGCAGCCACAGGGTGAGCGCGCCTTCGAGGAACGCGACCAGCTCGGTCGCCCGCTCGGCGCCGAGGCGGTGGGCGAACGCCTGCCGCAGGGCGCGGTTGCGGGTCAGGAAGCGGGTGCGGACGTCGTTGTCGGCGGCCAGGTGCTCTGCCTGCAGGACGGCGTGCAGCGTGGCCAGGCCCTTGTGCTCCACGGTGTAGTCCGCGTCGGAGAGCAGCGCGGCTTTGAGTCCTTCGACGCCTTGGTCGGCGTGCTCGGCGACGCGGGCGGCGGCACGGGCGTCGAACTCGTCCAGGACGGCCTTGAGCAGGTTCTCCTTGGACCCGAAGTGGTGGATGACGGCGGAGGGCGTGACGCCGGCGCGGGCGGCGATGGCGGCGACCCCCGTGCCCGCGTAGCCCTGCCGGCCGAACAGCTCGATGGCGGCGTCGACCAGCGCGCGACGCCGTTCGACGCCGCGTTGCTGCACCTGCCCCTTGACTCCTGCGATGGCCGCGAGCTTATCGGGGGTGACGGCGGGTCGTGCGGGCAATTATCCTGCACGATCATGCAGGAAAATGAGCTGAGGACGACCGTCACCATCTCCGCGCCGATCACCCGCGTGTGGGCGGTGCTGACCGATTTCCCGAGGTACCGGGAGTGGAACGAGCTGATCGAGTACGTGTCGGGCACGGCGGTGGCGGGCGCGGAGGTGCGCACCCGGGCCGCTTGGGGGTCGCCCGCGCAACGCGAGTTCGAGGGCCGGATCACCGCCGTCGAGCCGCCTCACCTGCTGGCCTCGGAGGGCGGCGACCCGGACCTGTTCTTCGGCCGGCACCGGTGGGAGCTGTCCGAGGAGTCGCCGGGCGTGACGCGCCTGGTGAACCGCGAGACGTGGACCGGCCCCCTCTCCGCTTCGGTGTACGCGTCGAGCGTCGACCTGCTGACCGGCGAGTTCGACGCGTTCAACCGGGCGTTGAAAGCCGAGGCGGAACGGCTTGCTTGACCTGGATGCGCGTGCGGTTTCGGGCACGTTCCGACGAGGTCCGCAGGCTCGGGCTATTCGCTTGGCTCGACGGCCCTCCGAACCCGAGACTGGGGCGGTGCCACGTGCTGCCCGAACCCGTGCGCTGCTGCGTGCCCGTTCTCGACGTCGTGAGCAGGTGGGATCCGGAATCACTGCTCGCCTTCGAGGCGCCGCGGGACGAGTACGAGCCGGAAGCCAGAGCGTTCGCCGCGCTGCTCAATCGGGGCGTCACCATCACGCCCGAGGTGGTGCGACAGGTCTGGGAGGACTGGTTCGGTCCGGATTCGGCGTTCGCGCGCTTGGCGTCGCCCGCGGTGTTGGCGGAGTTCGCCGGGGAGCTGAACCAGGCTGCCGCCCCAGCCGAGGGGTCCGCGCAGGGGTGACCACCGGTGCGGCGACGCGGCTGCGCTTGCGGTCGCGCCGGTCGACGTGCCGCCGCGGACCCATCCAGCCGACGCTTGGCCGGCACTGCGCAAGGGGAACGCACCGCCGGCATCGCCGGCAGGGGAACGCTTCGCCGGGATCCCGGCAACGGAACGCCTCGCAGGCACCCCCGACAGGAGCCACGCTTCGCAGGCGTCCCCGGCAAGGGGACCCCTGCTTTTACCCTGCCACAGCGGTACGACGATTCCGAGGCCGCGAGCGCCGGCTGTGGACAACCCCCGGTCAGCCGACCTCGCCGACCAGTTCCTCCAACGCGGGCAGGGCGTTGACGAGGGCGTCGCGGTGTTCCGGCGCCAGCTCCTCGATCCGCCGCTGCAACTCCCGCACCCGCGCCGACCGCACGCCCGACACCATCGTCACGCCCTCCGGCGTCGGCGTCGCCAGCCACGCCCGCCCGTCCTGCGGGTCGGGCTCACGCCGCACGTACCGGGCCTCCACCAGCGCCGCCACGATCCGCGACAACGTCGGCGGCGCGACGCCCTCCTTCGCGGCCAGGTCGCCCAACCGCATGGGACCGCACCGCGCCAACGTGGCCAGCGCCGACACCGCGCCCGGCCCGAGCCCGGGCGACCCGGTGCGCCGCAGCAGCCGGGATAGCCTGCCGATCGCGAGGTACAGCCGGGCGGTGGCGTCCTCGACCTGGTCGGCCGTCACGGCACTCCTCCTCGGGCAGACGGACAGGATGGAGCATCCATCATGCCGTGCCCCGCAATCACCCCACTGCCGGACTCGACGCGTGCGCCCAGAACCGCTTCGGGATCCGCCCCGCCAGCTTCGCCAGCCGACCGGCCTCCACCCCCGCGCGCATCGCCGCCGCCATCCGTTCGGGGTCCTGCGCCCTGGTCACCGCGGTCGCCAGCAGCACGGCCGAACAGCCCAGCTCCATCGCCAACGCCGCGTCCGACGCCGTGCCCACCCCCGCGTCGAGGATCACCGGCACGGACGCGCGCGACACGATCAGCTCGATGTTGTGGGGGTTGCGGATCCCGAGCCCGGTCCCGATCGGCGAACCCAGCGGCATGACGGCGGCGCAGCCGACCTGCTCCAGCCGCAGCGCCAGCACCGGGTCGTCGGACGTGTAGGGCAGCACCACGAACCCGTCGTCGACCAGCTTCTCGGCCGCGTCGAGCAGCTCCACCGGGTCGGGCAGCAGGGTCTGGTCGTCGGCGACGACCTCCAGCTTCACCCAGTCCGTCCCCAACGCCTCCCGCGCCAGCCGGGCCGTCAGCACGGCCTCCGCGGCGGTGCGGCAGCCGGCCGTGTTCGGCAGCGCCGGGATGCCCAGCCTGGTCAGCAGGTCGAGCACACCGCCGCCGGAGGAGTCCAGGCGCCGCATCGCGACCGTCGTCAACTCCGTGCCGGACGCCACCAGCGCGCGTTCCAGCACCGCCAGGTTCGCCGCGCCACCGGTGCCCATGACCAGGCGCGAGCCGAACTCGCGCCCGGCGATCACCAACGGGTCGTCCACGTCACCCTCCCTGCACGGCGGTCAGCACCTCGACCGCGGAACCGTCGGACAGCACCGTCGTCCCCCACGCCGCGCGCGGCACGACCTCGCCGTCCAGCGCGACCGCGACACCGCGGGGCGGCGCGTCGAGCAGCGCCAGCACGGTGGCGACGGTCGACCCGTCGGCCAGTTCCCGCTCCAGACCGTTGACCTTCGCCTTCACCGACTGCTTCCTCCTTCGCGGAGCAGGGAGAGCACCCGCCGCGCCGTGACGGGGGCGAGCAGCAGACCGTTGCGGTGGTGGCCGGTGGCGGCCAGCACGCCGGGCTCCAGCCACTTGACCACCGGCGCGTTGTCGGGGCTGCCCGCGCGGAACCCGGCGGCGACCTCGGTGAGCGCGTACTCGGCGATGCCCGGCCACACCACCTCGGCGTCGCGCAGCAGGTCGCGCACGCCCCCCACGGTCACGTCACCGTCGAACCCGGCCTCGTACTGGGTGGCGCCGAGCACGAACCCGCCCTCGCGCGGCACCAGGTAGACGGGGCGGCCGGAGACGTGGGCGCGGATCGTGTGCCGGGGCGGCGGCAACGCGCCGGGTCGCGCCGACAGCCGCAGGATCTCGCCCTTCACCGGGCGGATCACGTCGCGCAGCAGGGGGTGCAGGTCGCGGCTCCACGCGCCGGCCGCGATCACCGTCACGTCCGGCTCCGCGGCGGGCTCGGCCGCGAACGCTACGCCGTCGGCGGCGCACGCCTCCCGCAACGCGCGCAGCAGCGCCCGGTTGTCCACGGCGACGTCACCCGGCACCGACAGTCCACTTCGGACCGATCCGAGGCCGGGCTCCAACGAGCGCAGCTCACGACCTGTCAACCGGGACGCCGACCGCCCCATCCGGCCCAGGTAGGCGCACAACTGGTCCAGCACCTCGACGTCGGCCCGGTCGACCGCCACCGCCAACGTCCCCGCGGGACTCAGCTCGACGCCGAGCGAGCGCGCGAACTCCGGCCACAGCGCCAACGACTCGACGCCGAGTGCCAGCACGTCCTCGTCACCGGGCCACGCCTCGGTGATCGGCGCCAGCATCCCGCCCGCGACCCACGAGCCGCCGTGCGGCGAGCCGCGGTCGACGACCTCCACCGCGTGACCGGCGCGCGCGGCGTACCAGGCCGTGGACAGCCCGATGACACCACCGCCGAGGACGGTCACTCGCATTGCCAAGGCACTCACGCTCCCTGCGCCGGCATGACCCGGATCAGGTTCGACGGTCGGAGCGAACCACGCTCCCTCTCAGCCCGGTGTGTTCCAGGCTCCCGTGCGGACCACGTCCACCGTAGCGCACGGAACGCGCCGGCGGTTACCGTGCCGCCCGTGCCAGGACTCGACGGAACGCGGATCAGGCGGCGGCTCGCCGACGCACGGCTCTACCTCTGCACGCCCGCGCGGCCCGACCTCGCCGAGTTCGCGGACGCCGCGCTCGCCGGTGGCGTCGACATCGTGCAGTTGCGGGACAAGGGCCTCGAAGCCAAGCAGGAGATCGCGGCGCTGGAGGTGCTCGCCGAGGCGTGCGCGCGGCACGGCGCGCTGCTCGCGGTGAACGACCGGGCGGACGTGGCGCTCGCCGTGGACGCCGACGTGCTGCACCTGGGCCAGGACGACCTGCCGGTGCCGCTCGCGCGCCGGGTCGTCGGGGACGACGTGGTGATCGGCCGCTCCACGCACGACGTGGGGCAGGCGCGGGCGGCGGCCGTCGAGCCGGGGGTGGACTACTTCTGCACCGGGCCGTGCTGGCCGACGCCGACCAAGCCGGGCCGTCCCGCGCCGGGCCTCGACCTGGTGCGCGCCACGGCGGGCACGACCGACCGGCCGTGGTTCGCCATCGGCGGCATCGACGCCGACCGGCTGCCGCAGGTGCTGGAGGCGGGCGCGGAGCGGGTCGTGGTCGTGCGCGCCGTCACGGAGGCCGAGGACCCCCGCGCCGCCGCCTCTTGGTTGAAGCTTCAACTAAAGGGCGTACAGTAGTCCGCGTGATGCCTGTGCTGTACCTGGGCCACGGGGCGCCCCCGCTGGCCGACGACGAGCGGTGGACCGGCGAGCTGAGGTCGTGGTCGGCGGCGCTGCCGCGCCCCGGGTCGATCCTCGTCGTCTCGGCGCACTGGGAGAACGACCCGCTCACGTTGGGCGCGACGACCGCCGTGCCGCTCACGTACGACTTCTGGGGCTTCCCCCGGCGGTACTACGAGGTCACCTACCCCGCGCCGGGCGCGCCCGACCTGGCCCGCGAGGTCATCGGGCTGCTCGACCGCCCAGTCGCGCACGACGAACGGCGCGGGCTGGACCACGGCGCGTACGTGCCGCTGAAGGAGATGTTCCCCGAGGCGGACGTCCCGGTGTTGCAGATGTCCCTGCCCAGCCTCGACCCGCGCGACCTGTTCGACGTCGGCCGCCGGCTGGCCCCGCTGCGCGAGCAGGGCGTGCTGATCGTGGGCAGCGGGTTCATGACGCACAACCTGAGCTGCGTAGACCTGTCCGCGGCCCCCGACTACCGGCCGCCGTCGTGGTCGGCCGAGTTCGACGACTGGGCGGGCCGGGCGCTGGCCGACGGCGACGTGGACGCGTTGCTGGACTTCCAGCGCAAGGCTCCCGCCGCCGGCGTGGCCCACCCGCGCACCGAGCACTTCGCGCCGCTGTTCGTGTCGCTGGGCGCGAGCGCCGCGCAGGAGGCCACGACCACCGTCGACGGCTTCTGGTACGGGCTGTCCAAGCGGTCCGTGCAGTTCTCCTGAGCGGACGCGGAACGCCCCCGAGCCGGTCGGGCCCGGACGCCGAACGCCCCCGAGCCGTCGGCCCGGGGGCGTTCGCCAAGCGGTGCGCGGCCCACAGGGACGACCGCGCGCCTGTGTCCGCGAGGTCAGCCGCGGGTCAGGCTCAAGCCGTAGGCGCTGAGGATCTCGCCGACCGGCTGGAAGAAGGTCGTGCCGCCGGAGGAGCAGTTGCCCGAACCGCCGGAGGTCACGCCCTGGGCCTGGCTGTAGCCGGAGCCCGCGACCCACGAACCGCCCGAGTCACCGGGCTCGGCGCAGGCGTTCGTGCGGGTCATGCCGTACACGGCGCCCTGCGCGTAGTTCACCGTCTGGTTCTTGGCCTGGACGGTGCCGCAGCGCCAGCCGGTGGTCGAGCCGGAACGGCAGATCGCCGCGCCGATCGCCGCCGAGGTGGAGCCGGTCACGGTGACGTTGGAGCCGTTGTAGCGGTTGACCCACGGACGCGAGGTCCAGCTGGAGTTCGTCCGCACCCAGGCGTAGTCGTTGCCCGGGAAGGACGAGCCCGCGAACGAGCCCTGCGAGACGCGGTTGTAGCCGGTCGTGGCGTTGCCGACCCGACCGCAGTGACCCGCCGTCACGAAACCGCCGCTGACCGCGAAGCCGACCGAGCACCGGCCGCTGCCGATGTAGTACGCGTCGCCGCCGCGGGTGTCGTACAGGGTGGTCGGGCTCTGGTCGACCTCGACCACCCGGACCGCCGGGCTGACCGACTTGGCCGAGGCCAGGAACGCCTCCGCCGCCGCGTCCCGCTGGAAGCGGTTGACCTCGACGACGACCGAGTTCGTCTGCTCGTCGACCCGCCAGCCGGTGATCGACGACGGCGCCGACAGGGTGTCGATCGTCGACTTCGCGCCGGTCAGCTGCTGGTGGGAGAAGGCGACGTACTTGGCGTCGGCACCCGCGGCACGGGCCGCGCCCGCCTTCGCCGAGTCGGTCACCGCGACCACCAGCTTGCCGGTCGCCCCGTTGATCCACGAGCCCGCGTAGGCGCTGCCGACCGCGGACCGCGCCGCGGACTCGACCTCACCCGCCCGGGTGTCACTCGCCAAACGGGCGGTGACCTGTTCGGCGGTCAGGCCGAGGTCACGTTGCGCCGCTTGGAGCAACTCGGCGGGGTAGCTCTCCGTGTCGGCCGGGCTTGCGCCATAGGGGGCGGCGGGTGCCGCGATGGCCGGTACGCTGAGAGCTGTAGCCGTGCCGGTGGCCAGCAGGACGGCCGTGGCAAGGCGGACCGCACTCGTGCGGTTCATTAGGCGTCTCCCTCATCTTCGGGTGCAGGGAACCCGAGAGCCTGGTTGCAGGGACCGCTCTCGGGGGCTCTAGGGGGACGGGTGGTGGGGCGGCGGCAGGGGTCGCCCCACCCCTTTACTTCTCGCCCGTGTCGTCGCCCGGGTTCGAGTCGGTGAGTCGGCGGTCGGGCCCGAGCTCGGCGAAGCGCACGGCAAGGACGGCGCTCGCGTGTCTCGCATGGCACTCCTCCCGATCTCTACCGACCAGTACTCACCCGTTCGAGCGACGTTATGACTCCGTAACCTGTTACGGCCCGAGCCATCTGAGGGCGAAGTGTGTCACAGGACACGCCGACGTGACTGCGCTGTGTAGCGTTTGACAGTTAACTCTCACTCAAGGTAGTGAGTCGATCACCGATTCGGGCGGTTTTGCCAGAAGTAAGCGATTCGGTTAAGCCAGCCACGGACGTGTGAATGTTGTTGCCCCGGGCGGGTGAAGCAGGAGGAGTTCCGGTAACGACCCGTGTACTCGTCACACCGCCGCAGGGGTGAGGATCGACGCATGGGACTCGTCACCATCTCCGACATCCGGGCCGCCGCCGACCGCATCGAGGGCGCGGCGGTCCGCACTCCCCTGCTGCGGTTCGACGACGGGTTGTGGCTCAAGCCGGAGAGCCTGCAACCGGTCGGCGCCTTCAAGATCCGCGGCGCGTACAACGCACTGGCGCGGCTGACCGAGGACGTGCGGGCGCGCGGCGTCGTCGCCTACTCCAGCGGGAACCACGCCCAGGCCGTCGCCTACGCGGCGAAGCTGTTCGGCGTGCCCGCGGTGATCGTCGTGCCGGACGACACCCCGCGGGTCAAGGTCGACGCGACCCTCTCGCACGGCGCCGAGGTCGTCCAGGTGCCGATGGCGCTGCGGGAGGCGCGGGCCGCCGAGCTGGTCGCGGAACGGGGCGCGACGCTGATCCCGCCGTTCGACCACCCGGACGTCATCGCCGGTCAGGGCACGGTCGGGCTCGAGGTGATCGCCGAGAAGCCGGACGTGGCGACGGTGCTCGTGCCGGTCAGCGGCGGCGGGCTGATCTCGGGCGTGGCCGCGGCGGTGAAGGCGCTGAGCCCGTCCACGCGGGTGATCGGGGTGGAGCCGGAGCTGGCCGGTGACGCGGCCGAGTCGCTGCGGGTCGGCACGCTGGTCCGGTGGTCGGCGGGCGACCGGGCCCGGACGATCGCCGACGGGCTGCGCGCCGAGCCGTCCGAGCTGACGTTCGAGCACCTGCGCGCCTACGTGGACGACATCGTGACGGTGTCCGAGGAGCAGATCGGCGAGGCGGTCGGCGTGCTGGCCCGGCGGGCGCGGCTGGTGGTGGAGCCCAGCGGCGCGGTGACCGTGGCCGCGCACCTCGCGCGGCCGTCCTCGGGTCCGACCGTGGCCGTGCTGTCCGGCGGGAACGTCGACCCCGAGGTGTTCGCCCGGTACCTC
The DNA here is from genome assembly GCF_040656635.1 of Actinosynnema sp. NPDC049800. Lineage (NCBI taxonomy): Bacteria > Bacillati > Actinomycetota > Actinomycetes > Pseudonocardiales > Pseudonocardiaceae > Actinosynnema > Actinosynnema sp. NPDC049800. Next base: position 83,079 of record NZ_JBFAMT010000013.1, read on the forward strand.
TGAGTCAGTCGGGCACGCGGGCGGGCGGGCCGTCGACGCCGCAGCTGTGGCACTCGGGCACTTCGGGCGTCGGCTCCAGGACGCGGTTGTCCACGCCGACGGCCATCAGCCCGCCGACGATCGACGCGACCGCGCACACCAGCAGGGCCGTCTGCCAGCCCTCGGTGAGCGCGGTCGGGTCGGCGTACTGGGCGCCGGTCAGGCCCGCCACGGCCGGCAGCACGGCCACCGCGACCAGGCTGCCGGTGCGGGCGACGGCGTTGTTCACGCCCGAGGCGACCCCCGCGTACCGGTCGGGTGCGGCGGCCAGCACGGTCGCCGTCACCGGCGCGACCACGGCCGCCAGGCCGAAGCCGAACACCAGCAGGCCGGGCAGCACGCCGGTCCAGTAGCCCGCGCCGGGCTCGACCCAGCGCAGCATCAGCATGCCGACGCCGATCAGGACCGGTCCTCCGACGAGTTGGGCGCGTGGCCCGATCCGCTGGGCGAGCGCGCCGGAGCGTGCGGACAGGGCGAGCAGGATCAGCGTGATGGGCACGCTGGCCAGGCCGGACGCCGTCGGCGAGTAGTGCAGTGAGACCTGCAGTTGCAGCACCATCAGCACCATCACCCCGCCCAGGGCCGCGTAGACGAGGAACGTCAGGGCGTTGGACAGCACGAACGTGCGGTTGGCGAACAGCTGGGGCGGCACCAGCGGGTCGGCGCCCCGGCGTTGCAGCACGACGAACACCACCAAGCCGGCAACACCGACCACCCCGGCGGTGACCACGAGCGCGTCGGCGCCCCGGACCGGCGCCTCGACCAGCGCGCCGGTGATGCCCGCGAGGCCGATCGCGCCGACGACCGACTCGCCGATGTTCGGGCGGCCGGTGAGGGCCTCGTCGCGGGATTCGGGCACGTGGCGGCGGGCGAGCCACACGCACAGCGCCGCGATGGGCAGGTTGATCAGGAACGCGAGCCGCCACGACCAGGCCTGCACCAGCAGGCCGCCGAGCAGCGGCCCGATCGCCGTGGCGACGCCGGACAGGCCGGACCAGGCGCCGATCGCCCGGCCGCGGTCGGCACGGGCGAACACCGATTGGAGGATGGCGAGCGAACCGGGGGTGAGCAGGGCGCCGCCGATGCCTTGGAGCACGCGTGCGACGACGAGCAGTTCGGTGGTCGGCGCGAGGCCGCAGAGCAGGGAGGCGGCGCCGAACCAGAGCACGCCGAAGGTGAAGACCCGGCGGCGGCCGTACCGGTCGCCCAGCGAGCCCGCGATCAGGATCAGCGAGGCCAGGGCCAGGAGGTAGCCGTCGAGGATCCACTGGAGGCCGGCCACGGAGGCTTCGAGCTCGGCGCCGATGCGGGGCAGCGCGACGTTGACGATCGTGCTGTCGAGCATCGCCATGCCCGACCCGAGGATGGTCGTCGCCAGCACGGCCTTCGCCCGGCCCGTGCCCCACACCACAGTTTCCGCCACAGATCCATTCTGCTCTCGGAGTTGTCCACAGGCCGACCCGGAGCACCCGGAACCGTCGGTGGCCGCCGGCAGGATGAAGAACGGGGGTCCCCCTGGGCGGGGTACGCGGTTGGGTCAGGACGAGCTCGTGCGCGCGGGCGGTGCACTGAGCCCACGGACGCTCGCCGCGCTCAATGAGGCACTCAAGATCGCGCTTGCGCTTCCGTAAGCACCGGGATCGAACCAAAGGCCTCTGACCTGCGGAAACCGAGGACCTTACGCGCGGCGTCGATCATGCTTCGAGTCAACGCCACCCGCTTGCCACTGGACGCCGCCCGGTCACGCCTCGCGACCGGGCGGCGGCACGGGTTAGCCCGCGGGACGGTTCAGGGTGGCGACGAACTTGTAGCGATCACCCCGGTACACCGAGCGCACCCACTCCACCGGGTTGCCCTCCGTGTCGAACGAGTGCCGCGACAGCAGCAGCATCGGCAGGCCGATGTCGGCCCCCAGCAGCTCCGCCTCCTCCGGCGACGCCAGCGCGGTCTCGATGGTCTCCTCCGCGTGCCCCATCTCGACCCCGAACCGCTCCCGCAGCACCTGGTACAGCGACGCGCCCGGCGCGAGGTAGCGCCGCAGGCCGCGGAACCGGCCCAGGGCCAGGTGCGTGGTCTCGATCGCCATCGGCTCGCCGTCGGCCAGCCGCAGCCGGTGCAGCCGGAGCACCTTCGCACCCGCCCGCACGCCGAGCAGCCTGGCCAGCTCGGCCTCGGCGGGCATCTCCGACGCCTCGATCAACCGCGACGACGGCTGCCTGCCCTGCGCCTTCATGTCCTCTGTGTACGACGACAGCTGAAGCCGTTGCGCCACCTTGGGTTCCGCGGCGAACGTGCCCTTGCCCTGCACGCGCAGCAACCGACCCTCCACGGTCAGTTCGGCAAGCGCTTGCCGCACCGTCGTGCGCGACACGTCGAACTCCGCCGCCAGCGAACGTTCCGTCGGGATCGGCGATCCGGGCGGCAACGCGCGCAGGAGGTCGAGCAGATGCCGCTTGAGTCCCCAGTACTTCGGCTCGCGCTGCGCGCGAGTCCTGGCGTCCACGCCAGTCGCAGGGCTCGTCTCGAGCATGCCTTCCTCCTCGCCCCTTGCCAGCCGACCTTGCCAGCGCTCCCAGACACAGGATGCCTTGTCCTCGTCGGATCGTGCGCCCGAACCCCCGACAAGCGCCAAGAAAATGATCCGATGACTTTGCAACGGTCCAGCAACGGCCTTGACATGCCCTGTGGCGAGGCACACTCTAGGCCGCATTGGTCTACACCACTTTGGAGTTCCGGTCGTGGGATCGGGGCATGGGGAAAGGGCGCACAACGTGAAGGGCTGGAGAGGACTGGCCGTAGGTGCCGCCGCACTCGCGGTGGCCGTGGCCGGATGTGGCACGAGCTCCGACGGCGGCAGCGGAAACTCCGGAGAACCCAAGACGCTGACGGTGTGGTTGATGGACGGCTCGGCGCCGACCACCCTGACCGACGCGCTGAACAAGGAGTTCCAGGACTCGCACCCCGGCGTGACCGTCAAGTACGAGATCCAGAAGTGGAACGGCATCCAGGAGAAGCTGACCACCGCGCTGACCAGCAACAACCCGCCGGACGTCATCGAGCTGGGCAACACCCAGACGGCGAAGTTCGCGGCCGAGGAGACGCTGACCGACCTCAGCGCGGACGCCGCCGACCTCAACGGCGACCAGTGGCTGGGCGGCCTGGAGGACTCGCTGACCTGGGACGGCAAGAAGTACGGCCTGCCGTTCTACGCCGCGAACCGCACGGTCATCTACCGGACCGACCTGTTCGAGGCCGCGGGCATCACCGCCGCGCCGAAGTCGCGTGACGAGTGGATCGCCGCGATCGAGAAGCTGAAGACGGCCAACGCGGCCGACCCCGACTTCCAGCCCCTCTACCTGCCGGGCCAGTCCTGGTACGTGCTGCTGTCCCTGATCTGGGACGAGGGCGGCGACGTGGCCAAGCCGCAGGGCTCCGCCTGGGCGGGCGCGCTCGACACCCCGCAGGCCAAGGCCGGCCTGGAGTTCTACAAGAAGCTGGTCGACACCTCCGGCACCAAGGCGCCGAAGGACGCGGACGAGGCCACCCCGCAGCAGATGGAGGTGTTCGCCACGGGCAAGGTCGGCATGATGATCGGCCTGCCGTGGGAGCTCGCGGGCGCGGTCAAGGCCAACGCCGACCTGAAGGAGAAGACCTCGGCGTTCGCGATCCCGTCGAAGACCGCGGGCAAGACCGCCCCGGTGTTCCTCGGCGGCTCGAACCTCGCCATCCCGGCCGGCAGCAAGAACGCCGACCTGGCCAAGGAGTACCTGAAGCTGCTGTCGTCCAAGAAGTACCAGGACATGCTGGCCGAGGGCGGCGCGGTGCCCGGCACCTCGACCGACACGGCCAAGCTGGCCACCACCCCGATCGGCAAGGCGCTGGCCGAGTCCGCCCCGAACGGCAAGGTCACCCCGACCACCCCGTCGTGGGCCGCGGTCGAGGCGGGCCAGAACCCGCTGAAGGACATGCTGACGGCGTACCTGACCGGCGCGAAGCCGCTGGACCAGGCCACGTCCGACGCCAATGCGGCCTTGTCGAAGACCCTGGCCGGATGACGATCGGATGACGGCCGTGCACACGACCGACGCCGCGGTGCCGACGAGCTCCTCGTCGGCACCGCGGCGTGCCGCACCGGACGGCGCGCCGCGCCGTCGGGGCGGCGCCTTCGACCGGGCGCTGCCCTACCTGCTGCTGGCCCCCGCCGTGGCGGCCATCCTCTGGCTGATCGGTTGGCCCGTCCTCTCCGTCCTGGTGACCAGCTTCCGCAAGCTGAACCTGCGCGAGCTGACCCGCGGCGAGGTCGTGTGGACCGGTCTGGACAACTACGCCGAGATCCTGGGCGACCCGGCGTTCTGGGGCATCACGGTGCGCACCGTGGTGTTCACCGGGCTCGTGGTCGCCGTGTCGGTCCTCGCGGCCCTGCTGATCGCGCTGCTGATGCGGCAGATCAGCCCGGTCGTGCGGATCGTTCTCCAGGTCGCGATGCTGCTGGCGTGGGCGATGCCGCTGCTCGCGGCCACCACGGTCTACCAGTGGATCTTCGACCAGCAGTACGGCATCCTCAACAAGACGCTGGTCGCGGTCGGGTTCGACTCGTTCGCCGGGCACTCGTGGTTCTCCACGGGCACGTCGACGCTGGCCGTGATCGGGCTGCTGATCGTGTGGCAGGCGATCCCGTTCCTGGCGTTCTCGCTGTACGCGGGCGCCATCGGGATCCCGAAGGACCGTTACGAGGCGGCGGGCATCGACGGCGCGTCGGCGTGGCAGACGTTCCGCGCCGTGACGTGGCCCGAACTGCGGCCGTTGCTGCTGATGGTGACGTTCCTGTCGCTGCTGTGGGACTTCAAGGTGTTCGCGCAGATCTGGGCGATGCGCAAGGGCGGCCCGGACGGCGGCAGCACCACGTTGGCCGTCTACCAGTACCTCGAAGGCATCTCGAAGAGCCACTTCGGCGTGGCCGCGGCGGTGTCCGTGGTGATGGTCGTGCTGCTGGGGCTGCTCACCTTCCAGTACCTGCGCAGGCTGCTCCGGTCCCAGGAGGGCGAGCTGTGATCGCGAAAAAGGGTTCCGCCAAGAAGGTCACGGGCAACGTCGTCGCGCTGGTCGTGGCGTTGTTCTTCGCGTTCCCGACCTACTGGATGGTCTCGACCGCGCTCAAGCCGCGCAAGGACCTGCTGACCAGCGGTTACGACCTGGTGCCGTTCTCGGTGACGGGCTCGAACTTCGCCACCGCGTGGGCCAAGCCCGGTTTCCTCAACGCGTTGGGCAACAGCCTGCTGGTGACGTTGAGCGCGGTGGTGGCGGCGATCGCGGTCGGCCTGCTGGCGGCGGTGGCGCTGTCGCGGATGCGGTTCAAGGGCCGCAAGGGCTTCGCGATGATGCTGCTGGTGGCCCAGATGGCGCCGTTCGAGGCGCTGCTGATCCCGATGTTCCTGATGATGCGCGACCTCGACCTGCTCGACCGGCTGCCGGCGCTGGCGCTGATCTACTTCGCGGTGACGCTGCCGTTCTGCGCGTGGACGCTGCGCGGGTTCGTCAACGGCATCCCGCTGGAGCTGGAGGAGGCGGCGATGGTGGACGGCTGCGGTCGGTGGGGCGCGTTCCGCCGGGTCACGCTGCCGCTGCTCGGGCCGGGCCTGGTGGCCACGTCGGTGTTCGCGTTCGTGACCGCGTGGAACGAGTTCCTGTTCGCGTTGTCGCTGGTCAAGGACCAGACCAAGGAGACCCTGCCGGTGTGGCTGTCGGGGTTCCAGACCGCGTTCGGCACGGACTGGGGTGGCGCGATGGCCGCGTCGGCGCTGTTCACCCTGCCGGTGCTGGTGTTCTTCCTGATCGTGCAGCGCAAGATGGTCACCGGCGTCACCGCCGGTGCGGTGAAGGGGTAGAACCGCATGTCGTTGCACCGGCTCGCGTCGGGTGTGCTGCTGCCGGGGTTCCACGGGACCACCGCGCCGGACTGGCTGCTGAAGCGGGTGGCCGACGGGCTCGGCGGTGTCGTGCTGTTCGGGCGGAACGTGGTGACCGTCGACGGTGACGACGATCAGGCCCCGGACGCCCAGGTCACGGCGTTGAACGCGCAGTTGCGGGGTGTGCGCGCGGACGTCGTGATCGGGATCGACGAGGAGGGCGGCGACGTCACCCGCCTCGACGCGGGCCGCGGGTCGGAGGTGCCGGGCAACCACGCGTTGGGCGCGGCGGACGACGTGGGGCTGACGCGGGCGGTGGCGGCGTCGATCGGGGCGCGGCTGGCGGCGTGCGGGGTGAGCCTGAACCTGGCGCCGTCGGCGGACCTAGTGCTCACGCTGGAGGACCCGGTGATCGGCGTGCGGTCGTTCGGGTCGGACCCGGTGGCGGCGGGCGCGCACGTGGCGGCGTTCGTGGAGGGCCTGCAGGCGGTCGGGGTGGCGGCGTGCGCCAAGCACTTCCCCGGCCACGGCGCGTCCACTGTGGACTCCCACGCGGCGCTGCCGGTGCTGCCGCGGACGCCGGCGGAGCTGGCGTCGGCCGAGTTCGTGCCGTTCCGCGCGGCGGTGCGGGCGGGGGTGCGGTCGATCATGACCGGGCACCTCGTCGTGCCGGAGTGGGGTCCGGCGCCCGCGACGCTGAACCCGCTGGCGGTGCGGGTGCTGCGGGAGGAGCTGGGGTTCACCGGGGCGATCATCACCGACGGACTGGACATGAAGGCCGTCGGCGGCGACCTGGCGGAGGGGTCCGTGCGGTCGTTGGCGGCCGGGGTGGACGCGTTGTGCCTGGGCGGCGAGCCGTTGGACGACGACGGGCTGCAGTGGCTGGTCGACAGCATCGTGGCGGCCGTGGAGTCGGGCGCGCTGCCGCTGGAGCGGTTGGAGGAGGCGGCACGGCGGACGGCCGCGCTGGGCGCCCCGGCGGCTTCCGTGCAGGCGCACGACCCCGGGCTGGGGCTCGTCGCCGCACGGCGGGCGCTGGAGGTGCGCGGCACGTTGGCGCTGTCCGGGCCGCCGGTGGTCGTGGACCTGGCGGTGGAGCCGTCGATCGCGGTCGGGGACGTGCCGTGGGGGCTCGGGCCGTATTTGACGGAGCTCGTTCCGGGTACCTCGGTGGTGGCGGCGACGTCCGCTCGGGAGATCGCGTCGCTGGCCGCCGGACGTCCGGTCGTCGTGGTGACGCGTGAGGCACACCGCCACGCGTGGGCTCGCGAGCTGGTGTCGTCGCTGGGTACTATTGGTCTAGACCTTGTGCACGTCGAGACGGGCGTGCCGGGACCTGACCTCGGCGTCGGCGCCCGCGTGGACACCCACGGCGGTTCACGGGTGTGCCTGCGGGCGGCGGCCGAGCGCATCGCCGCGGCCACCGCCACGCCGTCCGCCGAACCTGAACCTGAACCGACGGGGGAACTCCGATGACCGACCACCAGCCCGGCAGGCACATGGCGGCCGAGATCGACCAGCAGCCGGGCATCTTCGCCGACCTGTTCGCCCGGCGGGACGCCATCGCGTCGGTCGCCTCGGTGATCGCCGAGCGCCGGCCGCGGTTCGTGCTGCTGGCGGCGCGCGGGTCGAGCGACCACGCGGCGCTGTACGCGAAGTACCTGACCGAGGTGCTGCTGGAACTGCCCGCCGGGCTGGTGTCGCCGTCCACGACCACGCTGTACGGCGCGCGGCCGGACCTGCGGGACGTGCTGCTGGTCGCGGTGTCGCAGTCCGGCGGGTCGCCGGACCTGCTGGAGGTGACCGAGTCGGCCCGGGCGCGCGGGGCGTTGACGGTGGCGGTGACGAACACCTCGTCGTCGCCGCTGAACGGCGCGGCCGAGCTGGCGGTGGACGTCGGCGCGGGCGTGGAGCGGGCGGTGGCGGCGACGAAGACGTACTCGGCGACGTTGCTGGCGCTGTACCTGCTGGTGGACGGGATCCGGGGCGGTGACGGGTCGGCCGCGGCGGGTCTGGGCGACCTGGCGCGGGCGACGCTGGACTCCTCGGCGGACGCGGTGGCCGAGGCCGTGCAGCGGTACCGGTTCGTGGACCGGGTGCTGACCACCGGGCGCGGCTACTCGCTGCCGACGGCGCTGGAGGCGGCGTTGAAGCTGGCCGAGACGTCGTACCTGGCGGCGCGGGCGTACAGCGGCGCGGACCTGCTGCACGGGCCGGTGGCGGCGGTGGACGCGGAGACGGCCGTGCTGGCGGTGACCAGTGCGGGCAAGGGCGGTGACGCCCTGCACGACGTCCTGGACGCGGTGCACGGGCGCGGGGCGGACGTGCTGGCGGTCGGTTCGGCTTCCGACAAGGTCTCCGCGGCCCTGCGCGTCCCGGTCGCGGAGACGGCCGAGGAGGTGGCCCCGATCCTGGAGATCCTGCCGATCCAGCGCCTGGCCCACGGCCTGGCCCTGGCCCGCGGCGGCGACCCGGACAACCCGCGCGGCCTGAACAAGGTCACCCGCACCCGCTGACCACCGCGCGTCCACGTCCGCGTCGCGCGTGTTCCACGGCCGGAACGCGCGCGACCTGCGTTCGCGTCGCGCGTGTCCTGCGTCCAGAACACCTGAAGTCAACGCTCGGAACACGGGAGAGGCCCGGGGGACGCGTCCCCCGGGCCTCTCCGCTCGTGCGGCTACTGCCCGGCGGCGGCCACGCCGACGGTCGCGTTCTCGTACGCCGTCGCGCGGTCGAACACCACCTCGCCGTCCACCCACACCTTGCGCGGCTGGAGGTCGTCGTCCCACCAGACCAGGTCCGCCACGGCGCCGACCTCGAGCCGGCCCAGCGTCGGCTCGCCGATCGCGTCGGCCGGGACGACGGTCGCCGACGCCAGCGCGTCCGCCGTGTCCACCCCCACCGACACGATGTTGCGCACGGCCAGGTCCAGGGTCAGCGCGCTGCCCGCGATCGTGCCCTCCGGCGAACGCGGCACGCCGTCCTCCGTCAGCAGCACGTCCGCGCCGCCGAGCTGGTAGCGGCCGGGCGGCATGCCGGCGGCGGCCACGGCGTCCGTGACCAGCGCGACCCGGTGCCCGGCGGCGTTGAAGACCAGCCGGCAGACGTCCGGGCCGACGTGCGCCAGGTCCGCGATCAGCCCCAACGTGAACCGGTCGTCCACCAGCGCCACGCCCGGCACGCCCGGTTCGCGGTGGCCGAGCGGGCGCTGGGCGTTGAACAGGTGCGTGACCATGCGGGCGCCCGCCTCGGCGGCGGCCCTGGTCTGCTCGCCCGTCGCGTCGCTGTGCCCGACCGCGACCAGCACGCCCGCCGCCGCCAGCCTGCGCACGGCCTCCAGGCCGCCCGGCTGCTCCGGGGCGAGCGTCACCATGCGCAGCGCGTGCCGCAGCACCGCGTCGCCCAGCAGCAGGTCGATCTCGGCCGGGCCCGGCGGCACCATCAGCGCCGGGTCGTGCACGCCCGCGCGTTTCGGCGACAGGAACGGCCCTTCCAGGTGCACGCCGAGCGGCTTGGCGCCCGCGTGCGGCGGCAGGGTGGCCGACGCCGCCAGCACGGCGTGCGCCTGGCGGATGGCGACCGGCACCGGCGCGGTGATCAGGGTCGGCAGGAAACGGGTCACCCCCGTTCGCGGGAGCGCTCTCGCCACCTCCGCCATGCCTTCGGGGTCCACCTCGGCGAAGTCGACCCCGACCGCCCCGTTGACCTGCACGTCCACCAGGCCCGGGGTGAGCAGGCCGTCGGTCAGCACCTCGGCGCCGTCGGGTGGTGAACCCGCGACGACCTCGACGATCCGGCCTGCCCTGAACCTCAGGCTGACGGGACCGGTGATGGTCCGACCGAGCAGTGCTCGCGGAGCTGCGACAACCGTGTCCAAGGTCCCTCCTCAAATGGTCCAGACCATTATGGCCGGAAGTGGCGGACGCCGTCACGTATGGTTATAAGATAACCGAATAGAGTAGAGATGGGTGAATGTTTCGCCGCTCGGCGGGTTGGCCGCGCGGCGCTTCGGCGTGGCCCATACTTGGCGCCAGACATCCGAGGTCTAGCTGACGAGTCGAGGGCCGCCGTGGCAGTGACCGACGACGCCATCCTGCGCGTCAAGGAGATGATCGTCTCGGGCGAGCTGAGGCCGGGCGACCGACTGCCGCGCGAGGCGGACCTCGCCGAGCGGCTCGGGCTGTCGCGGAACTCCCTGCGTGAGGCGGTCAAGGCGTTGTCGCTGGTCAGGGTGCTGGACGTGCGGCAGGGTGACGGCACGTACGTGTCCAGCCTGCGTGCCGACGACCTGCTCGGCGCGTTGTCGTTCGTGCTCGACCTGCACCGCGGCGAGGACTCCGTGCTGGAGGTCCTGCAGGTGCGCCGCATCCTCGAACCGGCCGCCGCGGCGATGGCGGCGCAGCGGGTCGGGCCGGACGAGGTCGCCGCGCTGCGGGCGTTGTGCGACGCCGCCGAGTCCGCGCGGTCGGTGGAGGAGCTGGTCGAGCACGACCTGGAGTTCCACCGCGCCGTCGCGCAGGGCTCGGGCAACGCCTACCTGGCCCAGCTGCTGGACACCCTCGCCGGCCCGACCGTCCGCGTGCGCATCTGGCGCGGCATCACGCAGGGCGGCGCGGTGGACCGGACCGTCGCCGAGCACCGCGCCATCGTCGACGCCCTGGCCGCGCACCAGCCCGAACTGGCCCGTTCGTGGTCGACGGTGCACGTGGCGGGCGTCGAGCAGTGGCTGTCCGACCTGGCGTGACGCCCGCCGACCGTGTTCCGGGCGGTCAACTCGGCCGTTCCAAACGGAGGACACAGGCGACGCGAACGCAGGACACGCGGGTCGGGTGCGGTTGAAGTGGAACGGGCAGGTGGAGCCGCCCCGGGCGATCGTGGTCGGTCGGCGGAAGGCCACGCGGTGGCGGGCGGGGTCGATGGCGTCGATCCACGCGGCGTCGACGTCGCAGAACACCTCGCCCGGTTCGGGCACGCCGGCGCCCGCGAGGACGCGCACGTAGAAGCAGCGGTGGACGTCGACGTGCGGTGTCCGTACCCGCGCACGCGCGGGACGGTCGGCACGCTCCAACCACCAACCTCGCGCTGACCAAAGTTTGCTCTTACGCGCCACAACGCACACCCGGGCCACCGTGCCGGAGAGGATCAGTGCGCCAGCAGGCCCTCGGCGCGCAGGTCGTCCCACACCGCGTCGGGCACCGGCGACGGGAAGACGGCGGCCCGCATCTCCGCCGCCGTCCGCACGCCCAGCAGCACCGACACCACCGCCGGGTGCCGGAACGGGAACGACACCGCCGCCTGCGGCAACGTCACGCCGTGCCGCGCGCAGACGGCGGCGATCCGCCGGGCGCGCTCCACCAACGACTCCGGCGCGGCCCGGTAGTCGTAGGTCGAGCCGACGTCGGGCCGGGCCAGCAGCCCGGAGTTGAACACCCCCGCCGCCACCACCGACACGCCACGCGAGGCGCACAGGTCCAGCAACTCCGCCCCGCCCTGCTCCAGCACGGTGTACCGCCCGGCCAGCAGCACCACGTCCAGGTCGGTCTCCCGGACGAACCGCGCGGGCATCTCCCACTGGTTCATCCCGACGCCGACGGCCCCGATGACGCCCTCCGACCGCAGCGCCAGCAACGCGGGCACGGCCTCCGACACCGCCTGCTCCGCGTGCGAATCCGGGTCGTGCACGTACACCACGTCCACCCGGTCCAGCCCCAGCCGGTCCAAAGAGGACTCCAACGACCGCCGCACGCCGTCCGCGCTGAAGTCCCACCGCCGCCACGCCGTCGCGGGCACGGCGAACCCGTTCGCCATGTCGTCGCCGTCGCCGAACCCCGGCTCCAACACCCGGCCCACCTTCGTGGAGACGACGAACGACTCCCGCGGCCGGCCCGCCAGGAACGCGCCGATCCGCCGCTCCGACAAGCCCAGCCCGTAGTGCGGCGCGGTGTCGAAGTACCGGACACCGGCGTCCCAGGCGGCCTCCAACGCGCCGAAGGCGTCCACATCGGACACCTCCGCGTACAGGTTGCCGATCGGACCGCCGCCGAACCCCAACCGCGACAGGGGGATCACTCCTGCACCTTCCCCGTGGCGAAGCGGGTCACCATCACAGGTGGCGTGTTCCCGGCGCCGACGCTGCGAGTGTTGCGACAGGAGGACATGCCGGCGCCGCCGGAGGACCCGAGGCACGTCGCCTTGACCGAACGGTCCAAAGTGGACGTGACCGCGCCGGTGTCCTGCGGCGCCATCACGATCGCCTTCGCGCCCTGGATGCCGAGACGCTTCATGGTCCCCTCAGTCCGTTCAGGGTTTCGGGCGCAACCGCAGACCGTGCATGCCGCCGTCGACCGCGAGGACGGTGCCGGCGGTGGAACCGGAGAGCGGACCGGCCAGGTAGGCGATGGCGCCCGCGACCTCGTCCGCCGAGACCAGCCGCCCGTGCGGCTGCCTGGCCTCCAGCGCGGCCCGCTCGGCGGCCGGGTCCGGCGCCGAGTCGAGCAGGCGGCCCACCCACGGGGTGTCCGCCGTGCCGGGGGCCACCGCGTTCACGCGGATGCCCTCGCGCACGTAGTCCGCGGCCATGGCCAGCGTCAACGCGTGCACCGCGCCCTTGCTCGCCGAGTACAGCGCGCGCTGCGGCAGACCGGCCCAGGCCGCGATGGAGCCGGTGTTCACGATCGCCGCGGACGGCGACTTCCGCAGGTGCGGCAGCGCGGCGCGGGCGACCCGGGCCATGCCGACCACGTTCACGTCCAGCACCCGGTGCCACTCGTCGTCCGGGTTCGCCGTCACGTCGCCCTGCGCGCCGACGCCCGCGTTGTTCACCACCACGTCGAGCCGGCCGAACCGCTCGACCACCTCGTCGATCGCGGCGCGCACCGACGCGTCGTCGGTGACGTCCACCCTGATCCCGTGCAACGGCGGGTCGACCTCCGGGACGAGGTCCAGCGCCACCGCGGTCGCGCCCCGGTCGGCCAGCAACCGCGCGGTGGCCAGGCCGATGCCCGACGCGCCGCCGGTCACCACCGCCACCAGCCCTGCGAACTCGCTCACCGCTCCTCCTGCAACTCGGTCCACACCGGACCGTCCGGGTACCGGTAGTCGGTCAGGGTCCGCTCCCGCAGCCGGGCCGAGAAGCCGGGCTCGGCGGGCGCGACGTACCGGCCGTCGCGCACCACGGCGGGATCGGTGAAGTGCTCGTGCAGGTGGTCGACCCACTCCAGGACGCGGCCGTCGGCGGTGCCGGAGACCGCCACGAAGTCGACCATCGCCAGGTGCCTGACCAGCTCGCACAGGCCGACGCCGCCCGCGTGCGGGCACACCGGCACGCCGAACTTCGCCGCCAGCAGCAGGATCGCGACGTTCTCGTTCACGCCGCCCACCCGGCACGCGTCGAGCTGCAGCACGGCGATCGCGTCGGCCTGGAGCAGCTGCTTGAACACCACCCGGTTCTGCACGTGCTCGCCGGTGGCGACCCTGATCGGGCTCAACGCCCTGGCGATCGCGCCGTGCGCCAGCACGTCGTCCGGCGAGGTGGGCTCCTCGATCCAGTACGGGTCGAACGGCGCCAGCTCCCGCATCCACGCGATGGCCGTGCCGACGTCCCACCGCTGGTTGGCGTCCACGGCGATGCGCACGTCCGGGCCGACGACCTCGCGGGCCAGCTTCATCCGCCGCACGTCGTCGTCCAGGCTGCCGCCGACCTTCAGCTTGATCATGTCGAAGCCGTCGGCCAACGCCTGCCGCGCCAGGCCCGCCAGCTTGTCGTCGGCGTACCCGAGCCAGCCCGGTGACGTCGTGTAGGCCGGGTAGCCGTCCCGGACCAGCGCTTCCGCCCGTTCGGCACGTCCGGGCTCCGCGCGCCGCAGGATGTCCAGCGCCTCGTCGGGCGTGAGCGCGTCGGACAGGTAGCGGAAGTCGACCAGGCCGACGATCTCCTCCGGCGTCATGCCCGACAGGAACCGCCACAGCGGCAGGCCCGCGCGCCGCGCCGACAGGTCCCACGCGGCGTTGACCACCGCGCCGAGCGCCATGTGCGCGACGCCCTTCTCCGGGCCGAGCCACCGCAGCTGCGAGTCGCCGACCAGCTCCGCGGACAGCGCGGCCAGGTCGGCGGCGGTCTCCGGCACGGACCGGCCGACCACGTGGTGCGCCAACGACCGGATCGCGGCGGCCTGCACGTCGTTGCCGCGGCCGATGGTGAACGCCAGCCCGTAGCCCTCCGGGCCGCCCGACGTGCGCAGCACGACGTAGGCGGCGGAGTAGTCCGGGTCGGGGTTCATCGCGTCCGACCCGTCCAGCTCCCGCGAGGTCGGGAACCGGACGTCCAGCACGTCCAGCGCGACGATCCGGTCCGCCCCCGTGGTCACCTCACGCCTGCCCGAGCGTCTGCCGCTGCCTGCCCAGCCCGTCGATCTCCAGCTCCACCACGTCGCCCGCCCGCAGGTACGGCTTGGGCTCAGGTTGGCCGAGCGCCACGCCCGCCGGCGTGCCGGTGTTGATGACGTCACCTGGTCGGAGGACGAGGAACCAGCTCAGGTAGCGGACCAGCTCGGCCACCGGGAAGATCATGTTCTTGGTGGACGAGTCCTGCCGCGGCACGCCGTTGACCCACAGCCGCATGCCGAGCGCCTGCGGGTCGCCGACCTCGGCCGCGGGCACGAGGAAGGGGCCGAGCGGGTTGAACGTCTCGCAGTTCTTGCCCTTGTCCCACTGCCCGCCGCGCTCGAGCTGGAACTCGCGCTCGCTGACGTCGTGGGACACCGCGTACCCGGCGACGCAGGTCAAGGCCTCTTCGGCGGACTCCAGGTACCGGGCCTCGCGGCCGATGACCACGGCCAGCTCGACCTCCCAGTCCGTCTTCGTCGACCGGCGCGGCACCAGCACCTCGTCGTTCGGGCCGACGATCGTGTCCGGTGTCTTGAGGAACACCACCGGCTCGGTCGGGAGCTGGGCGCCGGTCTCCTCCGCGTGGTCGCGGTAGTTGAGGCCGATGCAGACGATCTTGCCGACGCCCGCGACCGGCGGCCCGATCCGCACGCCGTCCGCCACGATCGGGTGGAGTTCGCCGGCGGCGAGCGCGGCCCGCGCGCGGGCGATGCCGTCGTCGGCCAGGAAGGCGCCGGTCACGTCGTCGGTCACCGGGGTCAGGTCGTACGTGACGCCGTCGTCGGCACGGACGGCGGGTCGTTCGGAGCCCAGCGGTCCCAGGCGCAGCAACTGCACGGCAGGTCCTCCTCGAAAAGCCGGTCGACAGATCGGATGTATAGCGCTCTCCGACAGCTCCGTCTAGAGGACGTCCAGTTAGTGGTCCGATGAATCCCGGTTACGAAGGGTCGCGATGAAACTCCACCGCGCGGTGTGGGCGTCCACCGCCACCGCCGCACTGCTCGGCACGCTCCTCGTCGGCAGCGCCTCGGGAGCCGACCCCGCGGCCAGACCGCTGCCGCCGAACCGCGCCGACCACGCGAGCGGCGGGTCGTCCGAGCGGGTCGGCACGGCGCTCGCCCGCGCCACCGGGCCGGTCACCGCGTTCGTCGAGCTGACCACGACCCCGGCCACCAGGGCGTACGGCGACGAGAAGGCGCGCGGCGGGCCCGACCCCGCGGCGGCCGCACGAGCCGCCCGGCAGCACGCCGACGCGCAGGCCGACCGGGTGCTGACCGCGCTGCGGGGCCAGGACGCCACCACCCGGGAGATCGCCAAGACGCACAACGCGGTGCCGGGCGTGGTGGTCGCCGCCGACGCCGCGAGCCTGCGCGGGCTGACCGCGTTGCCCGAGGTCGAGTCCGTGCGGCTGACCGTGCCGAAGTCGGTCCGCAACGCGGGCGCGGTCGAGCTGACGCGCGCCGCGCGGGTGTGGCGGGACACCGGCCGGTACGGCGAGGGCCTGCGCATCGGCGTCATCGACACCGGCGTCGACTACACGCACGCCGACTTCGGCGGCCCCGGCACCACCGCCGCCCACGAGGCCGTCGACCCGACCGGGCCGTGGACGCCGACCGCCAAGGTCGTCGGGGGCCACGACTTCGCGGGCGACGCCTACGACTCGGCCAAGCCGGAGCAGGCGGTGCCGGCGCCCGACCCGAACCCCGTGGACTGCCAGGGCCACGGCACGCACGTCGCGGGCACCGCCGCCGGGTACGGCGAGAACGCCGACGGCACGCCGTTCACCGGCGACTACTCGGCGTTGACGCCCGAGGCGGTGGCAGGCATGCGGATCGGGCCCGGCACCGCGCCGAAGGCCTCGCTGTACGCGTTGAAGGTGTTCGGCTGCACGGGGGCGACCGAGCTGGTCGGGCAGGCCCTCGACTGGTCGCTCGACCCGAACGGCGACGGCGACTTCGGCGACCGCCTCGACGTGGTCAACCTGTCGCTGGGCGGCGACTTCGCGGGCCAGGACGACCCGGACAGCCTGTTCGTGCGCAAGGTCGTGGAGCACGGCGTGGTGGTGGTCGCGGCGGCCGGCAACGGCGGCGACTTCTACGACGTCGGCGGCTCGCCCGCGAACACGCCCGAGGCGTTGGCGGTGGCCAACACGCGGGACGCGTTCGCGCTGCTCGACGGGGTCGAGGTGGGCGGCGCGAGCCAGGCGGGGCAGTACAGCAAGAGCTACGCCGGGTACGCCGCGCTGGACGTGACGCTGCCCGTCGTGCCGGTGTCCGACCCGGAGAACCTCGACGGCTGCGCGCCGATCGCCGAGGACCTGACCGGCAGGTTCGTGTGGCTGGAGTGGGACGAGGACGACGCGACGCGCGAGTGCGGCTCGGCCGCGCGGACCGACAACGCCGAGGCGGCGGGCGCGCGGGGCGTGCTGCTGCCCGCCACCAGCGAGCACTTCAAGGCCGCCATCGCGGGCAACGCGGGCATCCCGGCGTTCCAGTTCACGCGTGCGGCGACCGACGCCGTGCGGCCCGCGTTGGCCGACGGGACGCTCCGGGTGCGGATGCTCGGCTCGCTGCGCAACGCCGTGCCGACGATGACGCCGACCCTGGCGGACACGATCACGCCGTCGTCCTCGCGCGGGTCGCGCGGGGCCGCGGCGGCCAAGCCGGACGTGGCCGCGCCCGGTGACACGATCGTGTCCGCGTCGGCAGGCACGGGGGCCGAGGCGGTGAGCATGGGCGGCACGTCCATGGCCGCGCCGCACGTGGCCGGCATCGCCGCACTGGTGCGCGAGGCGCGTCCGGAGTGGACGGTCGAGGAGGTCAAGGCCGCGATCATGAACACCGCGACCGGCGACGTGACCGACGGCGACGACCACACCACCGGCACGCCCGAGGCGCCGATGCGGGTCGGCGCGGGCCGGGTGGACGCGCTGGACGCGGTCGGCGTCGACCTGCTGGCCATGGTCGCGGACGACCCCGGCACCGTCGGCGTGTCGTTCGGGCCGGTCGAGGCGGCGGAGCCGCTGTCGGTGGGCAAGACGGTGGAGGTGGTGAACAAGTCGGCGTCGGTGCGCACGGCCCGGGTGACCTACCAGCCCGCGACCACCGTGCCCGGCGCGGCGTTCGAGGTCTGGCCGCCGGTGCTCGTCGTGCCGCCGGGCGGGACCGCGTCGGTCGACGTGACGCTGACCGTCACGCCCGGGGAGCTGCGGAAGGCGGCCGACCCGACGATCGAGAAGGTGCACGCGGACGTGGCGCGGCAGTTCCTGGCGGAGGCGTCCGGTCGGCTGCTCGTGCGGTCCGGCGACCGCACGCTCCGGGTGCCGGTGTACGCCGCGCCGAAACCGGTCGCGGACGTGGCGGCGGTCGACCGCGGTGACGGCGCGGTGGAGCTGGGCGGACGTGCGCTGGACCAGGGCGAGGGCGACGAGGCCTACCGGTCGTTGGTGAGCGCGTTCGCGCTGCACGGCTCCAGCCCCGAGCTGCCCGACTGCGCGGACGGGGTGCAGGCCGAGTGCGCGGTCAACGGGTCGGCCCGGGGCGGTGACCTGCGGTACGTCGGGGCGGGCGTCGGTGCCGGGATGCTCGCGTTCGGGGTCGTGACCTGGCGGAACTGGGTCACGCTCGGCATCGCCACCAGCCCGGGGATCCGGATCGACACCAACGGCGACGGCGCGCACGACTACACCGTGAGCGCGGTGAAGCCGAGCGTCGCCGAGGTCGTGACGGCGGACGTGTGGCTGGCGCGGACCGTGCGCGAGGCGGACGGCGCGGTGGTCGACGAGCAGCCGCTCAACGGCCAGTACGGCGACGTGGACACCAACCTCATGGACAGCGACGTGGTGGTGCTGCCGGTGGCGTTGACCGCGTTGGGCATCGACCCGGCGGCCGGCAGCGCACCGTTGACCTACACGGTCGTGACGTCCGGGCACTACCCGGCGCCGGGCAACGCGGACCTGCTCGTGGACCGGATCGACACGCCGATGGCGTTCGACCCGCTGCGGCCGGGGCTCGGCGTCGAGGGCGGGGTGTCGTTCGTGGCGGAGCCGGGCGCGGTGCTGCGGGTGCGGCGGGGCGAGTCGGCCGGGGGACTGCTGTTGCTGCACCACCACAACGCGTCCGGCCACCGCGCGCAGGTGCTCGCGGTCCGCTGACGCCCGTTCGGCCTGCTACGCAGAGCCAGGTCCGGCACAACCCGGTTGGGTGTGCCGGACCTCGTTCGTGCTGGGCATACTCGGGCGAATGGGTTTCGTAGTAGGTCTGGACGCGGGCGGCACGAGCACTCGGGCGTTGGTGCTCGACCTGGACGGCACCCGGTTGGGCGCCGGGATGGCCGGCGGCGCGAACCCCAACTCCCATCCGCCGGAGACGGCCGCCACGCACGTCCGGCAGGCGTTGACGGCGGCGTTGGAGGGGTTGGACCCGGCGAAGGTCGAGTCGGGCGTGCTCGGCATGGCCGGGTCGAGCAAGCTGCTCAGCGATCCGGCGGTGGCGGCGCTGTTCGAGGCGGCGTGGGCGGGCGCCGGGCTGCGGTGCCCGATGCGGGTGATCACGGACTGCGAGGCGGCGTTCGCGACGGGGTCGGCGTCGCCCGACGGGACCGTGCTGGTGGCGGGGACGGGGTCGATCGCGGCCCGGATCGAGCACCACGAGCTGGTGTCGACGGCCGGCGGGTACGGGTGGCTGCTGGGTGACGAGGGTTCGGCGTTCTGGCTGGGGCGTGAGGCGGTGCGGGCGACCCTGGTGGCGTTGGAGCGGGACGAGCCGGACGAGCTGACCACCGCCGTGCTGGCCCGTGCCGACGTCCCCGACGTGCCGCGACGTGACCAGTGGCGGCGGTTGATCACGGTGGCGAACAACGCCGCGCCGATCGCCCTGGCGACCTACGCGCCCCTCGTGACGGCGCACGCCACGGCCCCGTCCGCCGACCGGATCATCACCGCCGCCGTGCGGACCCTGGCCGACCTGGCCGAGGCCGCCCGCCCCGCCGACGACCGCTCGCCGATCGTCCTGATGGGCAGCCTGGTCCACGCCCAGCCGCTGGGGTCGCGCCTCAAGCTCGAACTGACCACCCGCACCTCGGCGCCCGTCACCGCCGCCACCGAGGGCGCCGCCGGCGCGGCCTGGCTGGCCGCCGTGAAGGTCCTGGGCGACTCCGCCCCCCGCCCCGCCTGACCCGGGTCAGGGGGACGGGGTGCGGGGGTGGCGCAGGCCCGGGTGGTCGGCGGGGAGGGTTCGGCGGAGGACCCACCAGCTCACGGCGATGCACGCCACCTGCAGCGGCCAGGTCAGGGCGGCGCGCATGATGCCCAGCAGGACCACCTCGCCGGCCAGCCACAGGGCGCCGAACACGAGCACGCGGAGGATGTACTGGCCCACCCACGGCCAGGACGCGTAGCGGTACGCGCGGAGCAGGTCGGGGTCCTGCCGCCAGCGGAACTTCTGGCCCGTGATCAGGCCGACCACCACGCCGAGGAGCGGCCAGCGCAGGACGATCGACGCCGACCAGACCAGGGCCGACGCCGCGTTGAGGAAGATCTGCACGAGGAAGAAGTCCTCGGCCCGGCCCGTTTGCAGGGCGACGTAGGCGGCCAGGACCACCAGCGCCACGGAGACCAGCAGCGCGCGCGGGCGACCGCCCCGGACGACCCGGACCAAGCCGACGACCACGCCGCACGCGACCGCCGCCAGGGCGCCGACGGCGATCGAGCTCCCGCCCAGCAGCCACCCCACGACGAACGCCAGCGGCGGCAGCGAGGCGTCCAGCGCCCCGCCCCGCCCGCCGAGCAGTGCGGCCAGCGACTCCTGACGCGTGTCGGTCATGACTCCAGGGTGCCTTAGGCCTACCTAACCCAGGTAACGGACCCGTCTCGGAACATTGACCCCCGTGAGCCCCGTCACTAGCGTCTCCACGAAATCGTCTGGAAAGTTACCAGACAGGACCGTCACGGACAGGAGACCCGATGCGAGCCGGGAGCCCGAGGCTGCTGCGCGAGATCAACGACCGCGCCGCCATCGAGGCGCTGCTCCGCAACGGCCCGCTGACCAGGGCGGAGCTGGAAGGGATCATCGGCCTGTCCAAGCCGGCCACCGCGCAGCTGCTCACCCGCCTCGAAGACGAGGGCACGGTCCTGCGCAACGGCCTGCGCGGCGGCGGACGCGGCCCGCGGGCGCAGCTCTGGACGGTCAACGGCGCGCTGGCCCACGTCGCCGCCGTCGACCTCACCCCGGACTCGGTCGACATCGCCATCGCCGACATCTCCGGCGCCACGCTCACCGAGCACCGCGCGCCCATGCCGAAGACCGACGTGCTGGAGGCGTTCCACAGCGCGGTCACGAAGGCCGCGACCCAGGCGGGCCTCACCACCGACGCCCTGCACCACGTGGTCGTGGGCAGCCCCGGCGCGGTCGACCCGGCCACCGGCCGCCTCAACTACGCGCCGCACATGCCGGGCTGGGGGAACAAGAACATCCCCGAGGAGCTCGAAGCCCTCCTCGACACCTCCGTCACGGTCGAGAACGACGTCAACCTCGTCGCGCTGGAGGAGATGATCGCCGGCCGCGCGGTCGGCGTGCGGAACTTCGTCCTGCTCTGGCCCGCGGACGCGGTGGGCGCGGCCGTCGTCGTCAACGGCGTGCTGCTGCGCGGCGCGACCGGCGGCGCGGGCGAGATCGACGCGATGCGGGTACCGGACCACGCGCACGCCGACACGGGCACCGAGCGCACCGGCAGCCGTTACGGCGACCTGCTCGACAGCCCCGGCATCGCCCGCCTGGCCCGCGCGCACGGCGTGTCCGCGCGCACCGGTCAGGCCGCCGTGGAGAAGGCGTTGAGCGAGGGACCGGCCGGCCGGGAGTTCCTGGTCGACCTGGCCCGCCGCGTCGCGACCGGCGTGGCGAACGTGATCGCCGTGCTCGACCCCGAACTGGTGCTGCTCTCCGGCGAGATCGCGCAGGCGGGCGGCACGACGCTCGCCGACCTCGTCGCCGCCGAGCTGCGCCGCCTGGTGGTGCCACGCACCCCCGTCAAGCTCGCCCTGGTGACCGGGAAACCGGTGCGCTCCGGCGCACTGCACTCCGCGCTGTCGGTCGTCAGGGAACAGGTGTTCGGTCTGCCCGCCGCCACGACCGAACCCTTCCGCGGTCCGAACCAGCAGGACGCGACCGCACCGAGCACGTCGACATGAAGGAGAGCACATGCGCAAGCTCCACCGCGCAGCGTTGTTGTGCGTGGCCGCGGCGGTGTCCCTGACCGCTTGTGCGGCGGGCTCCGGCGAGCAGGCCGAGGGGTCGGGACCGGCGGCGGCGCCCGGCAAGGAGGACCGGTTCTCCCTCACGGTCTGGAGCAACTACTCCGGCCGCGAGCAGGCCGAGGTCACCAAGGCCCTGGAGAGCTTCAAGGAGAAGTTCCCGAACGCCGAGATCAAGCACGAGGGCAGCCAGGACGACGACAAGATCACCGCGGGCATCCGCGGCGGCAACCCGCCGGACGTGGCCCTGTCGTTCACCACCGACAACATCGGCCAGTTCTGCTCCAGCGGCTCGTTCCAGGACCTCGAGCCCTACCTCGGGCGTGACGACGTGGACCTCGGCCAAATCACGGACGCCGTGCGCTCCTACACCGAGTACAAGGGCACCCGCTGCGCCATGCCCCTGCTCAGCGACGTCTACGGGCTGTACTACAACAAGGACATGCTCGCCGAGGCGGGCATCACCGAGCCGCCCAGGACGACCGCGGAGCTGCTGGACTTCGCCAAGCGCACCACCAAGAGGGCGGCGGACGGCTCGATCGAGGTCGCGGGCTTCCTGCCGAGCATGCCGTTCTACGCCAACAACCCGCAGATCTGGGCGCCGCACTTCGGCGCGAAGTGGGAGGCGCCGGACGGGAAGTCGGGGCTCGCGAGCCCGGAGTGGGCGCAGATGCTCACGTTCCAGAAGGAGCTCGTGGACTTCTACGGCTACGACGCCCTGGAGAGGTTCCGCGCGGGGCTCGGCCAGCAGTACTCCGCCGACCACGCGTTCCACCAGCGCAAGATCGCGATGATGATCGACGGCGAGTACCGCACCGCGTTCCTGCAGGACCAGGCGCCCGACGTGCGGTTCGGCACCGCGCCGTTCCCGACGGGCAAGCCCGAGCTGTACGGCACGGGGTTCACCGCCGGCACGATCATGGGCATCCCGAAGGGCGCGAAGAACCCCGGCGCGGCGTGGGAGCTGATCAAGCACCTGTCGTTCGACACGGAGACGATCGTCGAGCTGGCCAACGGGATCAAGAACATCCCGAGCACGAAGGCCGCGCTGGCCGACCCGCGCCTGGAGGTGGACGAGAACTTCAAGACGTTCATCGACCTGGCGACCTCCGACAAGCTCCAGGGCAACCCGGTGACGCCCATCGGTGACGCGCACATCAAGGCGATCAGCGACTTCGCCACGTCCTGGCAGGCTGGCGGGGTGCCCGACCTGATGGCCGGGCTGGCGGAAGTCGACCAGCAGATCGACGACCGGATCGCGAAGAGCGGCAAGTAGGGATGACGGCCACGCTGGAGCGCGTGGACGAGGCGCGGACCGCCCCCGCCGCGGGGCGGTCCCGGGCCCGCGCCCGTCACCGCCTGACCGTGCTGGCGTTCCTGGCGCCCGCGATCCTCGGGTTCGCCCTGTTCTTCGGCTACCCGCTGGTCGCCACGATCGCGTTCTCGTTCACCGAGTACGACCTGATCAACCCGCCGGAGTGGATCGGCTGGGAGAACTACGCCTACATGTTCTCCGACAAGCTGTTCCGCACCGCCGTGCACAACACGTTGTGGTTCGTGGTGGTGCTGACCGTCGCACGCGTGGTGTTCGCGCTGGGCGTGGCGTCGGTGATCGCACGGCTGAAGACGGGCGTGGGGCTGGTGCGCACCCTGTGCTACCTGCCGTCGTTGGCGCCGCCCGTCGCGGCGACGTTGGTCTTCTTCCTGGTCATGCGGCCGAACGAAGGGCCCCTGGACTCCTTCCTGGGCTGGTTCGGGATCGAAGGGCCGCTGTGGTTCGCCGATCCGGCGTGGGCCAAGCCGGGGATCGCGGCGGTCGTGCTGTGGGTGTCCGGGGACCTGATGATCATCATCCTGGCCGCGATCCTGGACGTGCCCCAGGAGCAGCACGAGGCCGCCGAGCTGGACGGCGCGGGGCCGGTGCGCCGGTGGTGGCACGTCACGCTGCCGTCGATCTCGCCGGTGCTGGCGTTCGGGGTGGTGAACTCGATCATCCTGGCGTTGCAGCTGTTCACGCAGGCCGTGGTGGCGGGTTCGGCGGCGAGCGGGTCGGCGGACGTGACGGGGTCGACGAAGGTGCTCGGGTTCCCGGAGAACTCGACGTTGACGTTCCCGGTGTGGCTGTACACGCAGGGCTTCAGGTACTTCGACATGGGGTACGCGGCGGCGATGGCCACGGTGTTGTTCGTCGTCTCGTTCGCGGCGACGGCGTTGTTGGTGCAGCGGATGCGCAAGGCGTCCTACCAGGAGGAGTCGTGACGGCGGCCGTCGGCGCGCGCGGGCCGGTCGCGTGGCGCAAGGTGCTGGACTGGGTGGCGGTGCACAGCCTCGGCCTCGCCCTGGGGTTGATGTTCACGCTGCCGATCGTCTTCGTCTTCCTGACGGCGGTCATGTCGGACAGCCAGGCGTTCACCGAGGACCTGTGGCCCCGCGAGTGGCACTGGGGCAACTTCCTGGAGGTGTTCGAGCAGGCGCCGTTGCTGACGTACCTGGGCAACAGCCTGCTGTACTCGATGCTGGCCACGGTCGGGATGCTGGCCAGCTCGATCCCGGCCGCGTACGCGCTGGCCAAGCTGCGGTGGCGTGGCCGGAACGTGGTCTTCCTGCTGGTGGTCGGCGCGATGATGCTGCCGCCGCAGGTCGTGGCCGTGCCGCTGTACGACACGTGGTCGGGCCTCGGGTTGACGGGGACGCTGTGGCCGCTGATCGTGCCCTACTTCCTGTTCGACGCCTTCAGCATCTTCCTGCTGCGCCAGTTCATCCTGACGATCCCGCAGTCCTACGTGGACGCGGCGCGGGTGGACGGCTGCACGGAGTTCCAGGCGCTGGTGCGGGTCGTCGTGCCGATGGCGCGGCCGGGCATCGCGGCGACCGCGCTGTTCTGCTTCCTCTACACCTGGAACGACTACTTCGGACCGCTGCTCTACACGAGCGAGAAGCCGGACCAGTGGACGCTGTCGTTGGCGCTGTCGACCTTCAAGGGCATGCACCACGTGCAGTGGAACCTGGCGATGGCCGTCACGTTGCTGATCATGGTCCCGGCGGTGGTGCTGTTCGTGTTCGCGCAGCGCTCCTTCGTCAAGGGCATCACATTCACGGGGGTCAAGGGGTGAAGCTCACCGTTGTCGGTGGCGGGTCGACCTACACGCCGGAACTGGTCGACGGGATCGCGGGGCGGCGGACCAGCCTCGAAGTGGACGAGATCGTGCTCGTGGACCCGGACCTGGCGCGGCTGGAGGTGGTCGGGGCGTTCTCGCGGCGGTTGCTGGAGCACGCGGGCCACCCGGCGCGGGTGACCACGACCGACG
The DNA here is from genome assembly GCF_040656635.1 of Actinosynnema sp. NPDC049800. Taxonomy (NCBI): domain Bacteria; kingdom Bacillati; phylum Actinomycetota; class Actinomycetes; order Pseudonocardiales; family Pseudonocardiaceae; genus Actinosynnema; species Actinosynnema sp. NPDC049800. The sequence continues at coordinate 107,966 of NZ_JBFAMT010000013.1, forward strand.
ACCTGGAGCGTGGCGCCGACGGGGCGTCGGCGGTGTTGCTGCAGCTCAGGGTCGGCGGGCAGGCGGCACGTGCGTCGGACGAGACGTTCCCGCTGGTGTGCGACTGCGTCGGTCAGGAGACGACCGGCGCGGGCGGGCTGGCCAAGGCGCTGCGGACCGTGCCGGTGGTGCTGGACATCGCGCGGCGGGTGCGGGAGGTGGCGGGTGACGCGTGGATCGTGAACTTCACCAACCCGGTGGGGATCGTGACGCGGGCGTTGCTGGCCGAGGAGCACCGGGCGGTCGGGCTGTGCAACGTGGCGATCACGTTCCAGCGGTGGACGGCGGCGTTGCTGGGGGTCGAGCCGGACTCGGTGCGGCTGGAGCACGTCGGGCTCAACCACCTGAGCTGGGAGACGGGGGTGTTCGTCGACGGCGTCGACCGGCTGCCGGAGCTGCTGGCGGGGCACGCCGACGCGGTGGGCGAGCACATCGGGCTGCCCGGGTCGTTCCTGCGGCGGTTGGGGATGGTGCCGTCGTACTACCTGAAGTACTTCTACGACCACGACGAGGTGGTGCGCAGGCAGAAGACCGAGCCGCCGCGCGCCGAGGTGGTGGCGGGCGTGGAGAAGGAGCTGCTGGACTTGTACGGGGACGTGGCGGTGGTGACCAAGCCGGCGCAGCTCTCGCAGCGCGGGGGCGCGTACTACTCGGAGGCGGCGGTGCAGCTGGTGCACGCGTTGACCGGCGGCACGGGCGCGGAGCAGCACGTGGTGAACGTCCGCAACGGCGGCACGCTGCCGTTCCTGCCGGCGGACGCGGTGGTCGAGGTGCCCGCGGTGGTCGACGGCGGCGGTGCGACGCCGCTGCCCGTGCCGCCCGTGCCGCCGGCGGTGGCCGGGTTGATCGCGCACGTGACGAGCTACGAGCACCTGGCGTTGGAGGCGGCGGTGCGCGGCGGGCGCGACCGGGTGGCGGACGCGTTGCTCGCGCACCCGCTGGTCGGGCAGTACGCGTTGGCCGAACGGCTGGCCGACGAGCTCGTGGCGCGCAACGCGGACTTCCTGCCGTGGGCGAGGGGATCGGCGTGACCGACCGGGTGCTCGCCCTCGACGGCGGGAACAGCAAGACGGCCGTGGCGCTGGTCGACGTGGACGGGCGGGTGCTCGCCGACGTGCGCGGGCCCGGCGCGTCGCCGCAGAACGTGGGGTTGGCGCGGAGCCTGGAGGTGTTCGACGGGCTGGTGCGCGAGGCGGCGCGGCGGGCGGGGTTGCCGGGCGGTGGGCCGGTGGCCGCCCACACGGCCGCCTACCTGGCCGGCGCCGACCTGCCCAAGGAGGAGGACGACCTGCGCGCGGCGGTCGAGGCGCAGGGGTGGTCCGCGACGTCGGTGGTCGGGAACGACACGTTCGCGCTGCTCAGGGCGGGTACGACCGACGGGATCGGCGTGGCCGTGGTGTGCGGGGCTGGCATCAACTGCGTGGCGGTCGCGCCGGACGGGCGGACGCACCGGTTCCCCGCGTTGGGGAGGATCTCCGGCGACTGGGGTGGCGGTGGTCACCTCGGGTCGGAGGCGTTGTGGCTGGCGGTGCGGGCGGAGGACGGGCGTGGTGAGCCGACGGCGTTGCTGGACGCGCTGATCGCGCACTACGGGACGGCGACGTTGGCCGAGGCGGTGCAGCGGCTGCACTTCGCGGAGGTCGAGTTCGACCCGCACGCCCTGTGCCCGGTGTTGTTCGAGGTGGCGGCGGGTGGTGACGCGGTGGCGCGGACGGTGGTCGACCGGCTGGTGGAGGAGGTCGTGCTGCTGGCGCGGGTGTCGTTGTCGCGGTTGGAGCTGCTGGCGGAGCCGGTGGACGTGGTGCTCGGTGGTGGGGTGTTGACCGGGACGGGCGGTGTGGTGGTCGACGCGGTGGCGGCGCGGTTGGGCGCGGTCGCGCCGGCGGCCCGGGTGAAGGTGGTGGACGTGCCGCCGGTGGTGGGGGCGGCGTTGTTGGGGTTGGACGCGGTGGGCGCGTCGGCCGGGGCGGAGGCGCGGTTGCGCGCGGCGTACGAGTCGGAGGTGCGGGTCGGGTAGGCGGTGAGGTTGGTGTGGCGGGGTGGGTAGGTGGTGTGAGGGGGTGGTAGGCGGCGGGGTCAGTGATTTGCGCCGCACTCCGGTGGGAGAACCTGATGAATCACCCATTGCCGACACTGGTTCACACCAGCGAGTGACACCTTGGTAACGGCGTTGCCAACCGGCGCTGGCGTGGGGCCGACTTCGCGTTGCATGCTGTTCTGCGCGGTCATTGGGGGTGCCGCGCGGAGTGGAGGGACGCATGGAGGGACTCGACAGTTTCGTCGCGGTGGGGGACAGCTTCACCGAGGGGATGGACGACCCGGCGCCGAACGGGACGTACGTGGGGTGGGCCGACCGGCTGGCCGCGATGATCTCCGCCAAGCAGCAGGGTTTCCGGTACGCCAACCTCGCGATCCGGGGCAAGATGCTCCAGGAGATCGTGGACGAGCAGATCCCGCTGGCGGCGGCGTTGAAGCCGAAGCTGGTGACGCTGTGCGGTGGCGGCAACGACATCCTGGTGCCCGGGAGCGACGCGGACGCGTTGGCCGAGGTGTACGAGATCGCGGTGGCCGACCTGCGGGCGGCCGGCGCGGAGGTCGTCATCTTCACCGGGTTCGACCCGAAGCACACGCCGTTCCTGCGGTCGTTGCGCGGGAAGATCGCGATCTACAACAGCCACCTGTGGTCGGTGGCCGAGCGCTACCACTGCAAGGTGGTCGACCTGTGGTCGATGACCGTGCTGCACGACCGGCGCGCGTGGAGCAACGACCGGCTGCACCTGTCGCCCGAGGGTCACCGGCGGGTGGCGTTGCGGGTGGCCGAGGTGCTGGGGGTCGAGACGGACGATGCGTGGAACACGCCCTGGCCGCCGTTGATCGACGAGGACTGGATGACGCAGCGGCGGCACGACCTGAAGTGGGCGCGGGAGCACGTGGTGCCGTGGATCGGGCGGCAGTTGCGGGGTGAGTCGATGGGTGACGGGTTGGCGCCGAAGCGGCCGGAGCTGCTGCCGGTTTGCGACTGAAGTCCGATTTGCCTTTGGTGCCCGGTTTGCAGCTTGCGTGCGGTTCGTAGGTGCGGTCTGGTTTGAGGTGGCAGGGCTCGTTGGTTGGTGGTGCGGGGTCGTTTGGTCTGGCCTGGTTCAGTCCGGCTCGATTTGACATGGGGCCCTTACGGGCACCCCAGGCAGGCCAAAGCCGGGCAGGCCTGGCGGGAAAAGCGTCCGCCAAGCCTGCCCGGCTTCGACCAACCTATGGCACCCGAACCCATGTCAAATCGGGCCTAGGTGCGGATGTGCGGGTCCGTTGTGGGCGGGCTGGGTGTGGTGGACCCGGTGGGTGGTTGCGGGTCCGTTGTGCGGCGTTGGGGCGAGGGCTGCGTGTGCGGCCGTCGGGGTTGGCGGTTTCGAATCCGATGTGGTGCGGCTCGGCAGTGCCCGCGAGGTCGCGTCGATCGTTCGCGGCTCATTTTCCGGCGATCACGCTTTTCGATCGTCGGAAAATGAGGCGCGAGCGGTCGACTTCCCGGCGACCTCGCCCGCCGTCTGCGGAGCAGCGGCAATTCAACAGAGCCGACTGGCCGGCGCTCTCCCCCGAACGCCGGCCAGTCGGGGTTGGGTGGCTTCCCCCCTGGTTCCCCCTACCAAGAGCCACCCGGGCGCTGACCGCGACTCGATTGATCAGCGCGCCTATAAGTTCCCACGACTTCGCCAGGTCGAGCTAAACAGCGGCTAAACCTCGGAGGTCAAGGCTTCAAGAGCCGTTCGGACCAACATCGCGCGCGGTGAGCCCAGGCGTACGAACAACCGAAGCGATTCCGCCAGCTCCGCTTGTGCCGCAACCCGTTCCCCCCGTCTGGCGAGCACCGATCCGAGCACTTGCCGGCCGAACGCCTCCTCGAACTGCATCGAGCCGCCGCGCGTCAGTTCCACCCCTTGCCGAGCGTGTTCCTCGGCCTCCGGTAACAGGCCCAGTTCGGCGTAGAGCTCGGCCAGGTTGTTCATCGCGACCGCGTACGCCCGCTCGTCGCCGTTGCGGTGGTAGATCTCCATTGCCAGGAATTGGTGTTGGGCCGCCGTTTCGCGTTGGCCGAGTCGTTGCTCCACTTGGGCCAGGTTGTTGAGCACGGTGGCTTCGCCGAGCGCGTCGCCGTCCCGGCGGGCCAGGTCGACGGCTTCGCGGTAGTGCCCCAGGGCTTCTTCCACCCGGTCCTCGGCGACCAGGGCCAGCGCCAGCTGGCCGAGGGTCATGACCAGGTAGCGGGGCTCGGCCAGGTCCACGGCTATCCGGTGGGCCAGCCGGGCCTGGTCGAGGGTGCCGCGCAGGGTTCCGGCGCGGTTGTCGACGTCGTGCATGGCGCTGAGCACGAGCATCTCGCCGCGGCGGTCGCCGATGACCCTCGCCGAGGCGAGGCCGAACTCGGCGATGGCCTGCCACTCGCGGCTGACGAGCCTGGTCACGCAGTAGGTGTGGACGAGTCGGACGAGTTGCCAGACCTCCACGTGCAGGCCGGCCTCCGAGCCCGCGTGCACGAGCGCGATGAGGTTGGACCACTCCTTGTCGAACCAGGACAGGGCCTGCGAGGAGGTGGCCGGTCTCGGCACGGCGGAGTCGCCGGTGAAGTCGAGGCCGTCCGACGGCGGTCTGATCAGGCGTCTCGCGTGGTCGCAGGCGCACAGGTAGTGGTCCATCAGGCGACGCAGGCCGCGTTCCCGGTGTTCGACGACGCCGCGGGCGTAGAGGCGGACCAGGTCGTGCAGGACGAAGCCGCCGCGCCACTGCTCCACGAGGAGGTGCGCGTCGGCGAGGTCGGCCAGGCGGGCGGCGGCGGTGCCCAGGTCGATGTCGCAGACGGCGGAGATGGCGTGCGGGCTCACCCAGCGGCCTGGCACGAGGCCCGCGGCGCGGAAGGTCTCCGCCAGTTCCGGCGGGAGGTTGCGGTACGACACCGCCAGGGCGCGTTCCACACCGACGCCGGTGTCGGCCAGGTCCAGGGTGCGCAGCCGCGCTTCGTCGTCGGAGAGCTGCGCCACCAGGTCCTCGACCGTCCACTCCGGACTGAAGACGAGCTTCGCGGCGGCGATCCGGAGGGCGAGGGGCAGGTTGCCGCACAGTTCCACCAGCATGCGGGTGGCCGCGGGCTCCTGGTCGGACAGGGGCTTGCCGACGACCTCGTCGACCAGGCGGATGGACTCCTCCTCGGACAACGTGTCCAGCGTGAGCATCCGGGCGCCGTTGCTCACCACCAGGGACTCCAGGCGCCGGCGGCTGGTCACCAGGACGACCGACCCGGCGCCGGGCGGCAGGAGCAGGCGGACGTGCTCGGGGTCCCACGCGTCGTCCAGCACGACCAGGACGCGCCGCTTGGCCAGCACCGAGCGGTACAGGCCGACGCGGTCGTCCAGGTCCCGGGGGACGCCGTCGGCGGGCACGCCCAGCGCGAGCAGGAAGCGGGCCAGGACCTCGGCCGGCTCGACCGGGTCGCGGCCGGGGGCGAAGCCGTTCAGGGAGGCGAACAGGAGGCCGTCGGGGAACTGCTCGGCCCGGCGGTGGCCCCAGGTGACGGCGAGCTCGCTCTTGCCGATGCCGGCCGCCCCGTTGACCACGGCGATGGTCGTGGCGGCCAGGTCGCGCGAGTCGCACAGGCGGTCCAGCCAGGCCAGTTCCTCGTCGCGACCGATGAAACCGCTGGCCGCGGCGGGCAACTGGGCCGGCACGACGACGCCGGGACGCGGTGGCACGAGGGCGGGCTCCGCCAGGCCGGGCGAGCTGAGCGCCGGGTCGTCGCGGAGCACCTGCTCGTGCAGCACGCGCAGGCCGGGGCCGGGGTCTATGCCGAGCTCGTCCACGACGCGCCGGTGGAAGCGCTGGTAGGCCTCCAGCGCGTCGGCGCGCTGACCCGAGCGGTACAGGGCGCGCATCATGTGGCCGACCAGCCGCTCCCGGAACGGGTACTCGTTCACCAGCTGCCGCAGCTCGCCGACGAGTTCGAGGTGGCGGCCCAGTTCCAGCTCGGCCTCGATGCGCTCTTCCACTGCGGCAAGCCGAAGCTCCTCCAGGTCGGAGGTGACCGGGTCGCCCGGCACGTCCGCCAGCACCTGGCCGCGCCACAGGCCGAGCGACTCGCGCAGCAGCTGCGCCCGGATCGGCGCGGGCTTGCCGCGCGCGCTCGACACGAGCTGCCTGGCCCGGTGGAAGTCCAGCCGCCACGGGTCGACCGAGAGCTGGTAGCCGGGCGGCGTGGTGAGGATCCGCGCCGAGCCCGCCGGGTCGGCCTCCTCCAGCATCCTGCGCAGCCGCGACACGTAGCCGTGCACGATCGTCCTGGCCGTCGCGGGCGGCTCGTCGGCCCAGAGGCTGTCCACGATCTCGTCGATCGGGACGACCCGGTTGGCGTCGAGCACCAGCATCGCGAGCAGGCCGCGCATCCCCTTGCGGCCGATGACGAGCTGTCGGCCGTCCGCGAGCACCTGCAACGGTCCGAGGACGCCGAACTCCAGCCCGCTCTTGCTCCGGTCAGCCATGCCCCTCCCCCGCCTCGTGCGCTACGGCTCGGTCACTGGATCAGGTGCGCCGGAGGTGCCGTTGGATACCTGTCAGTAGATGTTGCTTGCTCAACTAGTCGTGCTCCCATGACCGGACGGGCGGTCGGCGGCTAGGGTTTTGGCCCCGGACGTCCCGGCCGAGTTCTGGGCGAGTGCAGGAGGGCAAGTGCCGCGCGAGCCGTTGGACGTGGTCGACCGTGGCGCGGCGTGCCTGGTGGGCGGCGCGCTGGGCGACGCCCTCGGCGCGCCCATCCAGTACCTCGGGTGGGCGGACATCCAACGGGACCACGGCCCGGAAGGCGTGCTCGCGCCGCCGCGCCCAGCGCTGGTCACCGACGACACCCAGCTCACCCTGTTCACCGCCGACGGCTACCTGCGGGCGTGGGTGCGCGGTCGGACCACCGGCGAGTGGGACCCGATCGAGGTCGTCTGGCAGAGCTACCGCCGCTGGTTGATCACCCAGCAGGTGGCCGCGCCCGAGCCCGGCGCGGTCGGCCTCGTCGGCGACGAACGGCTGTACTCGAGCCGTTCGCCGGGCCTGACGTGCCTGCGCGCCCTGGCCGCCGACACGCCGCCGACGCCCGAGGAACCGCAGAACGAGTCCTCCGGCTGCAACGGCGTCACCCGCACCGCGCCGGCGGGGTTCGCGCCGAGCGCCGAGATCGCCTACGACCTCGGCTGCCGGTTCGCCGCGCTGACGCACGGCGGCACCGGCGGCTGGGTGTCCGGCGGGGCGTTCTCGCTGCTCATCCACCTGCTGGCGGTGCGCGGGAGACCGATGCGGGAGGCCGTGGACCAGGTCATCGGCCGGGTGCTGCGGGACGACCCGTACACGGCGAACACCCTCAACCGGGCCGTCGTCTTCGCCGACGAGCACCGGGCGCAGGGCTTCGAGTCGGTCCGGGTCGACCGCCTGGGCAGCGGCTGGACGGGCCCGGAGGCGCTGGCGATCGCCGTGCACACGGTCCTGGTGTACCCGAAGCGGTCGCAGTTCGTGGACGCCCTGCGCGCGGCGGCCAACCACTCGGGCGGCAGCGACGCCACGGCGGCGCTCACGGGCAACATCCTCGGCGCGCTGCACGGCACGTCGGCGTTGCCGCGCGACTGGCTCGCGGGCCTGGAACTGGTGGACCTGCTGACCCAACTGGGCTCCGACCTGGGCCGCTCGGTCACCGGCCAGGACTTCGACCACGCCCGGTACGCCTGAGGGAAGACGGGTGAAGCCGGCCTCGGCACGCACGTTCCCGAAAGCGTGCGACCGAGGCCGGCTCTCCACGCGGTCTGCGCAGGGACACGCCCCGAGCGCGGAACCCGGCTGACCTGGCCGTGGAGCGGGAAAACCCGTGGCGGAACCGTAGCAGAGAGCGTGTGAGCCATCACAGCCGGCCCACCTCCTTACCGTTGTGAACCACCCCACTGGCCCCTCGGACCTGTCGCGAACCTGTCGAGTCGCTGTCGATGCGAGCACGCCCCGGCCGCCACGGGACCGGTGCCGCACCATGGGCACGTGGACAAGGGCGCTTCGGTTCGACTGCTCGTGGTGGACGACGAGCCGCACATCGCCGACCTCGTGGCGACGGTGGCCCGGTACGAGGGGTGGCAGGCGGTGACCGCCGGCAGCGGTGAGGCCGCGTTGCGGACCGCCGCCGACTTCCACCCCGACATCGTGGTGCTCGACCTGATGCTGCCCGACCTCGACGGCTTCACCGTGCTGGACCGCCTCCGCTCGGCCGGCGCGATGGTGCCGGTGGTGTTCCTGACCGCCCGCGACGGCACCGCCGACCGGGTCGCGGGCCTGACCCGCGGCGGGGACGACTACCTGGTCAAGCCGTTCTCCGTCGAGGAGCTGATGGCACGGCTGCGGGCCGTGCTGCGGCGCTCGACCGGGCCGACCTGGAAGCGGTCCGTGCTCAAGGTGTCCGACCTGGCCCTGGACGAGGACACCCGCGAGGTGCGCCGGGGCGGGAAGCTGGTCACGCTCACGCCCACCGAGTACGAGCTGCTGCGCTACCTGATGCGCCGCTCCCCCGCCGTGCTGACCAAGGCGCAGATCCTCGACCACGTGTGGGAGTACGACTTCGGCGGCCGGTCCAACGTGGTCGAGCTGGTCGTCTCGCACCTGCGGCGCAAGCTGGACGACGGCGGCGAGCCGCTGATCCACACCGTGCGCGGCGTGGGTTACGCGCTGCGGCGAGCCGCGGAGTGACGCGTCGGCGCCTGCGCCTGGGCACGCGCCTGGCGCTGGGCCTCGGCGCGCTGGCGCTGGCGGTGTTCGCGGTCGTCGGCACGGTGATGGCGCGGAGCATGCAGGAGTACCTGGAACGCCGGCTCGACGCGCAGATGGAGACGACCCAGGTCTCGCTGAAGAAGGACTTCGCCAAGAACGGCACGCTCAAGGGCGCGGCCTACGGCTGGTACTCGGTCGTCTACGAGGTGCGCGACGGCACGGCCACGCCGAAGAACCGCGACGACCTGCCCGCCGACAACGCCGAGTTCACCGAGGTCGCGTTGCAGGTCGACGGGCGCGAACCGGTGTACCGGACGGAGTACCTGCGCGGCGACGGCACGTACCGGCTGCGCGGGTGCGCGGTGTCCGACGGCGTGGTGCTGGTCAGCGCGGCGCCGATGGACGACATCACCACGACCGTGCGGCAGCTGGTGATCGTGGAGGTGGCCACGTTCCTGCTCGCGCTGGTCGCGTTCGTGGTGATCGGGCGGGCGGTGCTGCGGCGCGGGTTGCAGCCGTTGAGCGACATGGCCCGGACCGCGCACGACATCACGTCGCACGACCTGACCGACTCGGCCCGGCTGCCGGTGCGCGCGGAGGGCGGCGACGGCGGCGCGGAGGTCGAGGAGCTGCGCACGGCGTTCAACACGATGCTGGAGCACATCGACACGTCGCTGGCCGCGCGCACCGCCGCGGAGCAGCGGCTGCGGCGGTTCATCGCGGACGCGTCGCACGAGCTGCGCACGCCGTTGACGTCGATCCGGGGTTACGCCGACCTGTTCCGGTACGCGGCGGCGAACGCGCCGGAGGAGCGCGAGGCGCACCTGGAGAAGCTGCGGTCGGAGGCGGCGCGGATGAGCGTGCTGCTGGACGACCTGCTGCTGCTCGCCCGGCTGGACTCGGCGGAGGTGGAGACGCCGTTGCGGGTGGCCGACGGCGACCTGGCGGCGCTGGCGCGGGAGGCGGCGGACGCGTTCCGCGCGGCCCGGCCGACCCACCCGCTGACGCTGACGGCGCCGGACGAGCCGGTGCCCTCGGCGTTCGACCCGCTGCGGTTGCGGCAGGTGGTGGACAACCTGCTCACCAACGCCGCCGTGCACACCCCGGCCGGCACGGCGGTCTCGCTCTCCGTCGAGGTGCGGGGCGAATCGGCCGTGCTCCGGGTCGGCGACACCGGCCCCGGCATCCCGCCCGCCGACCAGTCCCGCATCTTCGACCGGTTCTACCGGGTGGACGACTCGCGCACGCGTGATCGCGGCGGCAGCGGCCTGGGGCTGGCGGTGGTGCACTCCCTGGTCGCCGCGCACGGCGGCACGGTGGAGCTGACCAGCCGACCGGGCGCCACCGCCTTCACCGTGACCCTGCCCCGCTAACCGGCGTTGGACGACTCCGCCCACAGGTCGATGCCCGAGTCGACCGCGTGCACGTCGATCCGCTCGATCTCGTCGTCGGTGAGCGGCGGGCCGTCCAGCGCCGCCACGTTCGACTCCAGCTGACCGACGCTGCTCGCCCCGACCAGCACCGACGTGACCCGCTCGTCGCGCAGCGCCCAGGTGAGCGCGAGCTGGGCCAACGTCTGGCCGCGCGACGCCGCGACCTCGTTCAGCGCCCGCACGTGCGCCAGGGTGGCCTCGCTCAACCACTCCGCGCTCAACGACTTGCCCTGCGTGGCCCGCGAGCCCTCCGGCACGCCGTCCAGGTACTTGTCGGTCAACATCCCCTGCGCCAGCGGCGAGAACGCGATGCAGCCGACGCCCAGCTCGCCCAGCGCGTCCAGCAGGTCGTTCTCGATCCACCGGTTGAGCATCGAGTACGAGGGCTGGTGGATCAGCAGCGGCACGCCCGCCGCGCGCAGCAGTTCGGCCGCCTCACGGGTCTTCGTCGCCGAGTAGGACGAGATGCCGACGTAGAGAGCCTTGCCCTGCTGCACCGCGCTGACCAGCGCGCCGACCGTCTCCTCCAGTGGGGTGTCCGGGTCGAACCGGTGCGAGTAGAAGATGTCCACGTAGTCGAGGCCGAGCCGGGACAGCGACTGGTCCAACGACGACAGCAGGTACTTGCGCGAGCCCCACTCGCCGTAGGGGCCGGGCCACATGTCGTAGCCCGCCTTGGTGGAGATCACCAGCTCGTCGCGGTGGGGCCGCAGGTCGTCGGCGAGCATCCGGCCGAAGTTGACCTCGGCCGAGCCGTACGGCGGGCCGTAGTTGTTGGCCAGGTCGAAGTGCGTCACGCCGAGGTCGAACGCCCGCCGCACGATCGCCCGGCCCGTCTCGTAGGGCCGGTCGTCGCCGAAGTTGTGCCAGAGGCCGAGCGACACGGCGGGCAGTTTGAGCCCGCTGCGCCCGCACCGCCGGTAGGTCATCCGGTCGTACCGCGAGGCGGCTGGAAGGTGGGCCACCTCCCCACCTTGGCACGCCCGGCTTCCGTTTGCCGGTCGGAAAACCGGACGAAGTTGCTCTGCTCGGCCCGTATTCCGCCGATCGCCCGATCATCCGCCTCATGTGCCCGGACATCGGCGTCCGGGCTCCCGGGCCCCGCGCCCGGACGCGCGAGCGGAAAGAGATCCCATGCGTCGCTCACTCAGACGCGGCACGCTGTCAGCCGTCGCCGCCCTGATCGCCTCGGCGGTCCAGTTCACCTCACCGGCCGCGGCCGCACCCGCCGCGGCCGCACCGTGCGGCCCCCTCGACGTCGCGTTCGTCCTCGACGACACCGGCAGCATGGGCGGGGCCATCGCCAACCTGAAGACCGGCATCAACGCCATCGTGAACGACGTCGTCGCGGCGTCCGGCGGCGACTACCGGCTCGGCCTGGTCACGTTCAAGGACAACATCACCGTCCACAACACCCTCGCGCCCGGCAACGCGGCGGCGGTGACCAGCTACGTCACCAACACGCTCGCCGCCGGCGCGGGCGCCAGCGAGCCCGAGGCGTCCGACGAGGCCTTGAACACGGTCGTGAACAACCTGCCTGCGGCCGGCCGTCCGCAGAACGTCGACTTCGGCGGCACGTGGCGGTCGAACGCGATGAAGTTCGTCGTGCTGGTGACCGACGCCCGCCCCGGCGGGTTCGACAACGTGCACGCGGCCGTGGACGTCGCCAACGCCGCGCAGCGGGCGAACGACGCGCTCGGCAAGGGCATCAAGATCTCGCCGGTGTACGTGCCGACGTCGGCCACCTACACCCCCGTGATCACGCCGATCATGCAGAACTACGCCTCCACGACCGGTGGCGTGTTCACGCAGGCGACGTCCACGGGCGTGGGCACGGCGGACGCGATCCGCAAGCTCCTGTCGGACTGCCGGCAGACCGACGTGGTGATCCGCGACCAGGTGACCGACACCGGCGCCGAGCCGAACCCGAACGGCACGGTGTGGAACAGCCCGGACATCAAGGTCTGCCCGACCACCGCGGACTGCGCGGGCATCCAGCCGGTCGTCGGCGCGACGAACTTCGTCCACGTGCGGCTGAACAACAACTCCGGCCTCGGCACGAGCACCGGCACGCTCAAGGTCTACCGCACGCCCGCCGGCGGCGGCACGACGTGGAACAACGTCACCAACGGCGACTGGATCGCCATCGGCCAGCAGTCGCTGTCCGTGCCCGCGGGCGGGACCGTGGCGAAGATCCCGTGGACGAACGTCCCGGGGCCGGGCCACTTCTGCCTCCTCGCGCGCTGGGTGTCGGCGACGGACCCGATGACGTTCGCCGAGGGCCCGAACACCGCGCTGAACACCAAGAACAACAACAACATCGCGTGGAAGAACTTCCAGACCGTGCGGGGCAAGGTGTTCCAGCCGGTGAGGTCCTGGTTCACCCTGGGCAACGCGACCGAGCGGGAGGTCAAGACCGACCTCGTGCTGACCGGCGAGAAGCCGGTGGCGGGCGCCGTGGTGATCGACCTCGGCCCGCGCCTGTTCGAGCGCTGGCGCGCCGGCGGCGGCCAGGCCGAGGGCGTGAAGCAGGTCGGCGAGACCGCGTTCCAGCTCGACCCGAAGCGGGCGGCGCTGCTCGGCGTGCCGCTGCAGCCCGGTGAGCGGTTCACCGCGGAACTGACCTTCACCCCCGAGGCCCCTGGCGAGTACCTGACGAACCTCGTCCAGTTCGTCGAGGGCGAGGACCACGGCGGCGTGGCCTACCAGGTCATCACCGACCGCGAGTAACCCGCGCACGCGGTCGCGGCCCGTGCCTGCCGGGCGCGGGCCGCGACCGCGTTCCAGCGGTGCGGTCCAGCCGCGGGCCGGAGCACGACCCGGACCCGCTATGATCATGAAACTGCCCCCCTGACCAGGGCTTTCCCGGTCAGGGGGGGCAGTCGGTGCTGAGCCGGTGGCGGGACTTGAACCCGCAACCTTTCGCTTACAAGGCGAGTGCTCTGCCAGTTGAGCTACACCGGCGCGGCCCGGAGGCCTGGAACATCGTAAGCGCCCGCAGGGGGTGCCACCTGCGGCGAACGGTCTGCTCACGGTGGCCCCGCGTTGGTCCGTCCGGAGGTCGCGGGTACCGTCCGGGTGGCCCTGGCGACCCGCAAAACCGCTGGCCAGCGGTATCAACAGTATTGAACGCACAGTGATCGACTCACCTGGTCCAGGTACCCCTTCCAGGGGTGGCGCATGACACAGCCTCGAATGTGACACGGTCGGGCGTGGCGATCGGACGAGCGAGGAGGTGACGCCGGGTGCGGCTGTGGCGCCGGCGGTTCCAGCACGCGGAGCAGGCACGACCGGTCGAGGGTCCGTCCCCTCCGGACGATTCGACCGTCCACCTGGTACTCGACCTGGCGCTGCGCGTCGGCGAGGCGCAGATGGCCGGCGGGGCGGGCGTGGCCGACGTGACGGCCACCATCCTGGCGGTCACCACCGCGTACGGCCTGCCGAACACCGAGGTCGACGTGATCTACACCTCGATCACCGTCTCGTGCCACCGGGGCACGGAAGCCGCGCCCGTGACGACCATGCGCGTGGTGCGCGGCCGCAGCGTCGACTACACCCGGCTCGCCGCCGTCGAGGACCTGATCCGGCGGATCACCTCCGACGGCATCACGGCGCCGGACGCGTCCGCCGAGATCGAGCGGATCAGCCGGGCCGATCACCCGTACCCCCGTTGGGTGGCCACGGTGGCGTGGGCGGGCATGGCGGCGGCGGTGGCGTTCCTGGTCGGGGGCGGGCCGTTGCTGGCGGCGACGGCGGCCGTCGTCACCGCGCTGATCGACCGGGTCGGCCGGGTCCTCAACCGGCGCGGGCTGCCGTTCTTCTTCCAGCAGGTGGTCGGCGGCGCCCTGGCCACCTCGGTGGCGGTGGCGATGTACGCGACGGACCTGCTGCCCACGGCGCGGCCGTCATTGTTGATCGCCACCGGGATCGTGGTGCTGCTGTCCGGGTTGTCGCTGGTCGGCACGGTGCAGGACGCCATCACCGGCTACCACGTCACCGCCGCCGGCCGCACGGTGGAGATCACGCTGCTCACCGCGGGCCTCGTCGCGGGCATCACGCTGACCCTGCGCGCCGGCGTGCAGCTCGGCGTCCAGACGAGCATCGCCGACCCGCTGCCGCCGCTGATCTCCGAGGTGCCGACGCAGTTCGCGGCCGGCGCGGCCACCTCCGCGTTCTTCGCCCTGGCCAGCTACGCGCCGGTCCGGGCGCTGCCGATGGCCGCCGTCGCCGGCGCGGTGGGCACGGCCGGTTACGGGCTGCTCGTCCTCACCGGCACGAACGCCATCACGTCCGCGGTCGTCGCGGCCACCGCGGTCGGCTTCATCGGCAAGATCATCTACCGCCGGCTGGGCACGCCGCCGCTGCTCGTCGCGGTGGCGGGCGTGGTGCCGCTGCTGCCCGGCTGGACCACCTACCGGGGCCTCTACCAGCTCACCGCCGAGGGTGACGCGGCCGGCCTGTCGACGCTCGTGCTGGCCGCCGGCACCGCCCTCGCGCTCGCGAGCGGCGTCGTCCTGGGTGAACATCTGGGGCGACCCGTGCGCACCGGCCTCGGCCGGTTGGCCGCCCGTTCCCGTCGCTGAGCGGCTGAACACGGCGTTTCCACGTGAGATCGCCCACCTGACGGGCTTTCGTCAAGTCAACACAGTGTGACGGGGGTGACGACAGGGCATCCAACCTGCGCGTTCCCACTAACCTCGACGGTGGGCGAGACGAATCCCTTAGGAGGCGCTACCCGGTGAGCAGCATTGGCGAGAACGGCGCGGATTTCCTGGTCGTGGCCAACCGCCTACCGGTTGACCTGGAGCGCCTGCCCGATGGCACGCAACGCTGGAAGCACAGCCCCGGTGGCCTGGTCACCGCCCTGGAGCCGTTCCTGCGCACGCACAGCGGGGCCTGGGTCGGCTGGCCCGGCATCGCCGACGCCGAGGTGGACGCGTTCGAGGAGGACGGCCTCCAACTGCACCCCGTGGCGTTGAGCGCGACCGAGGTCGCCGACTACTACGAGGGCTTCTCCAACGGCACGCTGTGGCCGCTCTACCACGACGTGGTCGCGCCGCCCGCCTTCCACCGGCGCTGGTGGAACGCCTACGTGCGGGTCAACCAGCGGTTCGCCGACGTGACCGCGAAGGTCGCCGCCCAGGGCGCGACGGTCTGGGTGCAGGACTACCAGCTGCAGCTGGTGCCCGCCATGCTGCGCGAGCTGCGCCCGGACCTGCGGATCGGCTTCTTCCTGCACATCCCGTTCCCGCCGGTGGAGCTGTTCATGCAGCTGCCGTGGCGCACGGAGATCATCCGCGGCCTGCTGGGCGCGGACCTGGTCGGCTTCCACCGGCCCGGCGGCGCGCAGAACTTCCTCTGGCTGGCCCGCCGCCTGGTCGGCCTGGAGCCGAGCCGCGGCGCGGTCGGCGTGCGCACCAGGCCCGGTGTCGTGCAGGTCGGGGACCGCACCGTGCGGGTCGGGGCATTTCCGATCTCCATCGACTCGGCGGGACTCGACGCGCTCGCGCGCGACAAAGAAGTCCAAAAACATGCGAAACAAATTCGCGAAGACCTCGGGAATCCGAAGAAGATCCTGCTCGGTGTGGACCGCCTCGACTACACCAAGGGCATCGACGTGCGGCTGCGCGCGTTGCACGAACTCCTCGCCGACGGCCGCGTCGACCCCGGCGAGGTGACCATGGTGCAGCTCGCCACGCCCAGCCGCGAGCGCGTCGAGCACTACAAGCAGATGCGGGGCGAGATCGAGCAGGCCGTCGGCCGGATCAACGGCGAGTTCTCGACCGTGGGCCACCCCGTGGTCCACTACCTGCACCAATCGGTCAACCGGCGCGAGCTGACGGCGTTCATGACCGCCGCGGACGTCATGGTCGTGACCCCGGTGCGCGACGGGATGAACCTCGTCTGCAAGGAGTACGTCGCCACGCGCTACGACCTCGGCGGCGCGCTGGTGCTCTCCGAATTCGCGGGCGCGGCGGCCGAACTCACGAGCGCGTTCCTCGTCAACCCCCACGACCTGGACGGTGTGAAGAACGCGTTGGAAGCCGCCCTCACGCTGGATCCGGCCGAAGGCCGCCGTAGGATGCGCGCGCTGCGCCGCCAAGTCCTCACGCATGACGTCGACCGCTGGGCTCGATCGTTCCTTGATGCCTTGGGCACGCAGTCCACGATCTGAATCTGAATCAGTTCAGACCGAATATCACCGACCTTGTCCCACCGAGCATTGAGGAGGGGCGTTGACCGCCGAGGCCCTCCCCGCCGAACTTCGTCGTGCGATCGTGCAGTTGGCACGCACACCGCGCCTGCTGGTCGCCTGCGACTACGACGGGACATTGGCTCCGATCGTGGCCAACCCAGAGGACGCCCGCCCGCTGCCCGAGTCGGTGGGCGCGTTGCGCTCCCTGGCCGGTCTGCACGAGACGACGGCCGCGGTGATCTCCGGGCGCGCGCTGCGCGACCTGGCGACGCTGTCGCGCCTGCCGTCCGAGGTGCACCTGGTGGGTTCGCACGGTTCCGAGTTCGACGTCGGTTTCGTGCACGCGCTGGACGCTGACGCGAAACAACTGCACCGTCGCCTGGAAACAGAGTTGGAAGGAGTCGTCGCCGGCCACGAAGGCGTCGGCCTCGAAGTGAAGCCCGCGAGCATCGCGGTGCACGTCCGCCGTGCCGACCCCGCCGTGGGGGAGCGGGTTCTCCACGCCGTGCGCACCGGACCGGCCACTTGGGACGGTGTGCAGGTCACCGAGGGCAAGGCCGTGATCGAGCTGGCCGTGGTGCAGACGGACAAGGGCCACGCCCTGGACGTCCTGCGGCACCGCGCGTCGGCGACCGCGGCCGTGTTCGTCGGTGACGACGTGACCGACGAGAAAGCGTTTGCCCGGCTGAGCGGGCCCGACGTCGGCATCAAGGTCGGCGACGGCGAGTCGCTGGCCGAGTACTACGTCGGCGACAGCGTCGACGTGGCCACGGTGCTGGCGTTCCTGCTGGAGGAACGGCGGGCGTGGCTGCACGGCGACCAGGCCGTGCCGATCGAGCGGCTGACCATGCTCGCCAACGAGCGGTCGGTCGCGCTGCTGACCCCGGACGCGCGGCTGAACTGGCTGTGCCACCCGGAGCCGGACTCGGCGGCGGTGTTCGCCGACCTGCTCGGCGGGCCCGCCGCGGGCCACTTCTCGATCAAACCGGAGCACGGCTCGCTGCCCCTGGGCCAGCGGTACGTGCCGGGCACGATGATCGTGGAGACCCGCTGGTCGCGGCTGCTCGTCACCGACTACCTCGACCACGACCTGGCCTCGCACCGCACCGACCTGGTGCGGCGCGTCTCCGGCTCGACCAACGCGGTGATCACGTTCGCGCCGCGGCCGGAGTTCGGCCAGGTGCCGGTGCGGCTGCTGCGCGAGCGCGACGGCCTGCGGGTCGTCGGCACCTCGGACCCGATGGTGCTGCGCTCGCCCGGCGTGGACTGGCAGATCACCTCCGACGGCATCCAGGAGACCGCGACGGCCGTCGTGCGCCCCCGAGAGGGTGCGCCGATCCTGCTCGAGCTGCGCTGCGGCACGGACGACCTGTCCGAGGCCACGCTCGGCGAGCCGGAGCGGCGGGCACGGGCCGGCGCGTTCTGGTCGGACTGGGCCGCGACGCTCAAGCTGCCCCAGGTCGAGTCGGAGCTGGTGCTGCGGTCGGCGTTGACGTTGAAGGGCCTGGTGCACCACGACACCGGCGCGATCATGGCCGCCGCCACCACCTCGCTGCCCGAGGAGCTGGGCGGCATCCGCAACTGGGACTACCGGTACTGCTGGCTGCGCGACGCGGCGCTGACCGCGCAGGCCCTGGTGTCGGTCGGGTCGCTCGGCGAGGCGGAGGCGTTCCTGGGCTGGGTGCACGGGGTGCTGTCGACCCTGCCCGGCCCGGAGCGGCTGCACCCGCTGTACACGCTGCAGGGCACCATGCTCGGCGCGGAGGCCGTCATCGACACGCTGCCCGGGTACGCCGGGTCGCGGCCGGTGCGCGTCGGCAACCTCGCCAACCAGCAGGTGCAGCTGGACGTGTTCGGCCCCGTGGTGGACCTGGTCGTGCAGCTGGCCGCCGCGCGCGGCTCGTTGACCGACAAGGACTGGCTGATGGTGCAGGCGATGGCCGAGGCGGTCGCCCGCCGCTGGCACGAGCCCGACCACGGCATCTGGGAGGAGCGGCACGCGCCGCGCCACCACGTGTACTCCAAGGTCATGTGCTGGGTGACGCTGGACCGGGCGGTGAAGCTGGCAGAGGCGTACGGGCGCGAGATCGACCCGTCGTGGCCGGTGCTGCGCGACACCATCTCCAACGACGTGCTCAAGCACGGGTGGAGCGAGGAAGCGCAGTCGTTCACCACCGCCTACGACGGCGACGACCTGGACGCGGCGTCGCTGCACGTCGGGCTGTCGGGGTTGATCGACCCGACCGACGACCGGTTCCAGGCCACCGTGACCGCGATCGAGGCCGAGCTCCGGTCCGGTTCCACGGTGTACCGGTACCGGCGTGACGACGGCCTGCCCGGCGACGAGGGCGGCTTCCACCTGTGCGCGGCGTGGATGATCGAGTCCTACCTGCTCACCGGGCGGCGCACGGAGGCCGAGGAGCTGTTCGCGCAGATGGTCGACGCGGCCGGCCCCACCGGCCTGCTGCCCGAGGAGTACGACCCGATCGCGGAGCGCTCCCTGGGCAACCACCCGCAGGCGTACAGCCACCTGGGCCTGATCCGCTGCGCCCAGCTGCTGGCGGCCACGAAGTAACAGCTCGCGCGAGAACGGCGCCCCCTGCACGTCGGGGGCGCCGTTCCGCTATTTCAGGAGCTTGAGCAGGTTCAGCGCCTCGTGCAGGTCGTTGGCGACGAGCGCGCGCGTGCCCTGTGGCAGGGGGCCCGCGTCCGGTGGCACGAGGGCCTTGGTGAAGCCGAGCCGGGCGGCCTCGGTGAGGCGGCGGCCGACGCCGTTGACGCGGCGCAGCTCGCCCGACAGGCCGACCTCGCCGACCACGACGAGGTCGTGCGGCAGGGGCAGGTCGGTGGCCGCCGAGGCGACCGCCAGGGCGACCGCGAGGTCCACGGCGGGCTCGACGAGCCGCATGCCGCCGACGGTGGCCGTGAAGACGTCCTTGTTGCCCAGCCCGACCCGGCCGCGCTTCTCCAGCACCGCGAGGACCATGGCGAGGCGGGCCGAGTCGAGACCGCTGACCGCGCGCCGCGGGGCGGGCAGGGCGGTCGGCGTGACCAGCGCCTGCACCTCGCCCAGCATCGGTCGCTTGCCCTCCACGACAACCGTGACGGCGGTGCCGGAGACGGCCTGGTCGCGGCGGTGCAGGAACAGGCCGGACGGGTCGGGCACGCCCGCGATGCCGTCGTCGCGCAGCTCGAAGCAGCCGACCTCGTCGGCCGGCCCGAACCGGTTCTTCACGCCCCTGAGCAGCCGCAACGTCGAGTGCCGGTCACCCTCGAACTGCAGCACCACGTCCACCAGGTGCTCCAGCACGCGCGGCCCGGCGACCGAGCCGTCCTTGGTCACGTGGCCGACCAGCACGACGGGCAGCCCGCGTTCCTTGGCGACCGCGATCAGGCCGGCCGTGACGGCGCGGACCTGGCTGACCCCGCCGGGCGCCCCGTCCACCGCCGGTGAGGACATGGTCTGCACGGAGTCCACGATGAGCATGCTCGGCTTGACGACGTCCACCTGGCCGAGGACGGCGGAGATGTCGCTCTCGGCGGCCAGGTAGATCTCGTCGTGCAGGTTGCCGGTCCGGTCCGCCCGCAACCGCACCTGCCCGGCCGACTCCTCGCCGGTGACGTAGAGGCAGCGGCCGACCGACAGCGCCCACTGGTGCGCGACCTCCAGCAGCAGGGTCGACTTCCCGACCCCGGGCTCACCGGCCAACAGCACCACCGCGCCCGGCACGAGCCCGCCGCCGAGCACCCGGTCCAACTCCAGGACACCGGTCGAGACGGCCCGCGCGGACTCGATGTCGACCTGCGCGATGGGCCGCGCCTCACTGCTCGGCGTGCCCGCGAGGAACCGGGGAGCCGCGGAGACCCCCCGCTCCTCCACCGTGCCCCAGGCCTGGCACTCCGGGCACCGCCCGACCCACTTGGCCACCTCGTGCCCGCACTCGGCGCACCGGTACGTCGCCTTGGCCACCCGTGCTGTCTTCGCCACGACCGGGAGGCTATCCGCCCCCTCCGACACCCACCGTCACTGGCAGCTTTCCCTCAAGGAGGGCTTCGTACTGGCGGCTTCCCTCAAGGAGGGCTTCGTGTCATCCCGCCGACCTGGCTTTGCCCTACCGCGCGTGTCAAGGGGGCTGTGCGTCCTCTGCCTGCCCGTCCACTGATGGCTGCCCCCTTGATACGTGTGGTAGCCCGGAGGGAGGTCGGTGGGATGACACGAAACCCGGACCGACAACGGACCCGGCGCTTGACCGCTGAACGAGGGGTCATCCTGCTGATCTGCCCGTCCGGCGAGGACTCTTTTGTTCTTCGAAACAACAACAGGGGTCCCCTGACCGGGGACCCCTGCGCAGCTCGCGGCGTGTCAGCGCGGCTCAGTGCTCCGAGGGAGCGTCCACCCGCGGTTCGGTGGTGGCGCCGATCGGCAGCTCCAAGGTCACCTCACCGGCCTGCTCGAACAGGAACGTGACCCGGATCGTCTCGCCCGGCCGCAGCGGCTTCTTCAGCCCCTTCAGCACGATCTTCACCACACCCGGCTCCGTCGGGTCGGCGGAGGACGGCAGCTTGGTGCCCGTCGTCGGCGGGCTCGACACGGACGTGCCGCTGCCGGACGTCGGCGTGCCCGTCGTGGTCGTCGTCACCGAACCCGTGCCGGACGGCGTGGTGGTCGTGGTGGTCGACGCGTGCGAGTCGGAAGGCTCGTGCGAGTCCGACGGCTCGTGCGAGTCGGACGAAGGCGCGGACGAGGACGCCGCCTTGGTCGTCGTCGTGGCGTGGCCGCCCGCGTCGTCCTGGTCGGCCTCGGCGAGGATGGCCGACCCCGGCTCCAGCCGCGCGTCGCCGGTGATCTCGGCCGGCGCGGAGAACTCGCTGGTCACGCCCAGCAGCTTGTCCACACCGGTGCCGTTGTTGACGATCACGACGGTGATCGGCGCGTCGTCGCCTTCCTCGTACGCCCCGTGCGCCGCCGGGAACAGGAACTGCGCGTCACGGACGGCGATGTCTCCCACCTGCCCGTTGGCCCCGTTGACGACGGCCACCTGGGTGTCCGTCTGCGTGACCTGACCTGCGCTGCAACCTGCGGCGACCAAGCCGAGGCCGGTCGCCAGGGCGGCCACGACGGCCAGGCGGCGCGGCGCTGGTGACTTCTGGAGTGCGCGACCCACGGCTGCTCGGATCCCTTCCCGGTGTGCTGACGAGGCGGGTCGTACCCGGTAGTAGCGGGCCCGACCACCAGTCCAGGAGCCTAACCGGGTGCCCCCGGACCTGCGGCATGTGGTGCCCCACAGCGGGCCGCGGCCCCCGCCCGCACGTCCACAGTGGAGCAAGATCGACCACGGGCGTTGCATGCGACCGGGTGATTTGTCAACCCCCCACGCGGCCCTGACCAGCGCTAACTGATCTCAACAGGCCGATGAGGGGATTGCTCGGCGTGTTAGGATGGGGTTAGCGAAAGGGGCAGAGGACACATGGTTTTCAAGGTCGGAGAGACCGTCGTCTACCCGCACCACGGTGCCGCTCTCATCGAAGCAATCGAGACCCGTGTGATCAAGGGCGAGGAGAAGAAGTACCTCGTCCTCAAGGTTGCCCAGGGCGACCTCACGGTTCGCGTCCCCGCCGACAACGCCGAGATCGTGGGCGTTCGTGACGTCGTCGGCCAGGAGGGTCTTGACAAGGTCTTCGAGGTCTTGCGTGCTCCCCACACGGAGGAGCCGACCAACTGGTCCCGGCGGTACAAGGCCAACCTCGAGAAGCTCGCGTCCGGTGACGTGAACAAGGTGGCCGAAGTGGTGCGCGACCTCTGGCGGCGCGAGAAGGATCGCGGACTGTCCGCTGGTGAGAAGCGGATGCTGGCGAAGGCTCGACAGATACTGGTTAGCGAACTGGCGCTGGCCGAGGGCACCGACGAGGACAAGGCTGAGGTCCTCCTCGACGAGGTCCTGGCTACCGCGTCCTGATCGTTCCACCCACCATCTCGGAAACCGCGAACATGGGTGTGGTCGCGCTCGTGCCCGCGGCGGGCCGGGGTGAGCGGCTGGGCTATGGCATGCCCAAGGCGCTCGTGCCGGTCGACGGCGTTCCGCTGCTCGTGCGTGCGGTGCGCGGCCTGTTCGACTCCGGTCGCGTGCGGCACGTCGTGATCGCCGCACCGCCGTCCGATGTGGACGTTGTGAGTACCGTCACCGCCCCGTTGGCCCCAGCCGACGGGGCGGTGCACGTCGTGGCCGGTGGCGCCGAGAGGTCGGACTCGGTGCGCCTGGCCCTAACTTACGCCCTGCGTGAGATCCCCGACACTTCTATCGTGCTCGTTCACGACGCGGCCCGCGCCTTCACGCCGCCCGCCGTCGTCAGCGCCGTGGTGGACGCCGTCGCCGCAGGTCACCCGGCCGTCATCCCCGTGCTGCCGGTCGTGGACACGGTCAAGCAGGTCGACGCCGACGGCGTGGTGCTCGCCACACCGGACCGCGCCGCGCTGCGCGTCGTGCAGACCCCGCAGGGCTTCGACGCGGCCGTGCTGCTGCGCGCGCACGAGGCAGGCTCGGACGCCACGGACGACGCGGGCCTGGTCGAACGGCTCGGCGTGCCGGTCGTCACCGTGCCCGGCCACCCCGACGCCATGAAGATCACCACCAAGTTCGACCTGGCCGTGGCCGAGGCGCTGCTGGTCGGCACCCGAGGAGCACCGTGATCCCCAGAGTGGGCATCGGCACGGACGTCCACCAAGTGGAACGCGGCCGCGAGTGCTGGCTGGCCGGCCTGCGCTGGGACGACGCGGACGGCTGCGCCGGCCACTCGGACGGCGACGTGGCCGCGCACGCGCTGTGCGACGCGCTGCTGTCCGCCGCCGGCCTCGGCGACCTCGGCGCGGTGTTCGGCACGAGCGACCCGCGCTGGTCCGGGCGGCACGGCGTGGAGTTCCTGGCCGAGGCACGTCGCCTGGTCGAGGAGGCGGGCTTCCGCGTCGGCAACGCCGCCGTGCAGGTCATCGGCAACGCGCCCAAGATCGGCAAGCGCCGTGACGAGGCACAGAAGGTGCTGTCGGAAGCGGTCGGCGGCCCGGTGTCGGTCAGCGGCACGACCACCGACGGCCTCGGCCTGACCGGGCGCGGCGAGGGCATCGCCGCCGTGGCCACCGCGCTGCTCGTCCCACTAGCCTGACCCGCGTGCCGATCACCCTCAGCGCGGCGACGCGTGCCCTGGTCGACGAGCGGAACTACGCCGTCCTCGCCACGATCAACCCGGACGGCAGCCCGCAGACATCGGTGGTGTGGGTCACCCGGGACGGCGACGACCTGCTGTTCTCGACGTTGCGCGACCGGGTGAAGGAGCGCAACCTCCGCCGTGACGCGCGGGCCAGCGTGAGCGTGTGGAGCCACGCCGACCCGGAGGTTTACGCGGAGGTGCGCGGCACCGTGACGATCGTCGTGGATGCCGGCCGCACCCTGGCCAACGACTTGTCGCACAAGTACGTGGGCCAGGACTACCCCGCCGACGCGCCCGGCAAGGTCCGCGTGGTGCTCCGCCTGACCCCGACGAAGGTCACCGGCAACGCCGCCTGAGCCGGCAGTGAGGCTGGTCTCGCTTCGTCGCGCTCCCGAGACCTCCGATGTCCCGACCACGTAGCGTGTTTTCCGTGACGATCCGCGCCGTGCTCTTCGACTTCTCCGGCACCCTGTTCCGCTTGGAGCACGACTCGCTGGCCGCCCACGCCGAGCTGATGCGGGCGCTCACCGCGCCCGTCGGCCTGGCGGAGGGGCTGGACATCGACCCCGCGCAGTGGGAACGGCGTGACCTCGACCCCGACTCGCACCGCGAGATGCACCTCGCCGTGCTGGCGAAGGCGGGTGCGAAGGACCCGGCCCAGTTCTACGCCGACCTGTGCAGCCCGCCGTTCTGGCAGCCGTACCCGGACACCGCGCAGGCGCTGGGCACCGAGCTGCCGACCGCGGTCGTCAGCAACATCGCGTGGGACATCGCCGCGGTCTTCGCCCGGCACGGCGTCGAGAACCGGGTGGACGAGTTCGTGCTCTCCTACCAGGAGGGCTTCGTCAAACCGGACCCCAAGCTGTTCCGCATCGCCTGCGACCGCCTGGGCGTGCACCCCACCGAGGCGCTCATGATCGGCGACAGCCCCGAGGCCGACGGCGGCGCGGCGGCGATCGGGTGCCAGGTCGAGATCGTCGACCCGCTCCCGACCGGCAGCCGTCCGGACGCCCTGCTGCAGGTCCTCCGCAAGCACCTTTGACCGGGCGATCCAACCCCGACTGGTCACCGCCCGTACCATCTTCACGTGAGCCTCCACCTCTTCGACACCGCGACCCGGTCCATGCGGGAGTTCGTCCCGCAGGTCAGCGGAACGGCGTCGATCTACGTGTGCGGGGCCACGGTGCAGGGCGTTCCGCACATCGGGCACGTGCGCAGCGGCCTCAACTTCGACGTGCTGCGGCGCTGGCTGGCCCGTGACGGCTCGACCGTGCGGCTGGTGCGCAACGTCACCGACATCGACGACAAGATCCTCGCCAAGGCCGCCGAGCACGACGCCGAGTGGTGGGAGTGGGCCTACCAGCACGAACGGGCCTTCGACGACGCCTACGACGCGCTGGGCTGCCTGCCCGCGTCCTACTCCCCTCGCGCGACGGGCCACGTCACGCAGATGGTCGAGCTGATGGAGCGGCTGATCGAGAAGGGCCACGCGTACGCCTCCGACGGCGACGTGTACTTCTCCGTGACGTCGTTCCCCGAGTACGGGGCGCTGTCGGGGCAGAAGCTCGACGAGGTGCACCAGGGCGAGTCCGCCGCGACGGGCAAGCGCGACGCGCGCGACTTCACGCTGTGGAAGGCGGCGAAGCCGGGCGAGCCGTCGTGGCCGACGCCGTGGGGCCCGGGCCGGCCGGGCTGGCACCTGGAGTGCTCGGCGATGGCGACCGCGTACCTCGGCGGGACGTTCGACATCCACGGCGGCGGCATCGACCTGATCTTCCCGCACCACGAGAACGAGCAGGCGCAGTCGCGCGCGGCCGGCGACGGCTTCTCCCGGTACTGGATGCACAACGCCTGGGTGACGCTCAGCGGCGAGAAGATGTCGAAGTCGCTGGGCAACACGGTGTCGATCCCGGCGATGCTGGAGCGCGTCCGCGCCCCCGAACTCCGCTACTACCTGGTCGGCCCGCACTACCGGTCGACGATCGAGTACTCGCCCGAGGCGTTGGACGAGTCGGTGTCGGCCTACCGCCGCGTCGAGTCGTTCCTGCGGCGCGTGGTCGAGCGCACGGGCGCCGTGGGCGCGGACGGCGAGCTGTCGCCCGCGTTCGTGGCGTCGATGGACGACGACATGGGCACGCCGGGCGCGTTGGCCGCCATCCACAAGCGGGTGCGCGAGGGCAACACGGCCCTGGAGTCGGGTGACGACCTGGGCGCGCGTGCCGCCGCCGAGTCGGTGCGGGCGATGACCGGCGTGCTCGGGTTGGACCCGTTGTCGCCGCTGTGGCACGACGCCGCGGCCGGCGGCACGGGCGGGCGCGCGTTGGGCGTGCTGGTGGAACGGCTGCTCGAAGAGCGGTCGCAGGCCCGCAAGGACAGGGACTTCGCGCGCGCGGACGCGCTGCGCGATCACCTGCTGCTGGCCGGTATCGCCGTCGAGGACACCCCCGACGGTCCGTTGTGGACGTTGAAGGACGACTGAGCTCGTGGCTGGTAACTCCAAGCGCCGGGGCGCCATGCGCAACCCCGGCTCCAAGAAGGGCGCGGTCGTCGGTTCCGGCGGGCAGAAGTCGAAGGGCCTGCAGGGCAAGGGCCCCACGCCGAAGGCGACCGAACGACCGAACCACCCCGCCTACAAGCGGGCGACCGCGGCGGCGAAGGCCGAGCAGGTGCGCTCGCAGCGGCGCAAGGCCGCCGAGAACGGCCCCGAGACCGTGGCCGGTCGCAACCCGGTGGTCGAGTGCCTGCGCGCCGACATCCCGGCGACGGCGCTGTACGTGGCGCTGGGCATCGACGCGGACGACCGGGTCGCCGAGGCCGTGCAGCTGGCGGCCACGCGCGGCATCTCCGTGCTGGAGGTGCAGCGCGGAGAGCTGGACCGGATCACCGGCGGCGCGATGCACCAGGGCCTCGGCCTCCAGGTGCCGCCCTACGAGTACGCCGAGCCCCGTGAGCTGCTCAAGATCGCGAACGAGTCCGGCGTGCCGCCGTTGCTGGTGGCGCTGGACGGCGTGACCGACCCCCGCAACCTGGGCGCGGTCGTGCGCTCGGCAGCGGCCTTCGGCGCCCACGGCGTCGTCCTGCCGCAACGCCGTTCGGCGGGCATCACCGCCGTCGCGTGGCGGACCAGCGCGGGCACCGCGGCCAAGATGCCGATCGCCGTGGCGACGAACCTGACCCGCCAGCTCAAGGAGTGGGCGGACGCCGGGCTGATGATCATCGGCCTCGACGCGGACGGCGACGTCGACGTGGACGGCCTCGACCTGGCCACCGGCCCACTGGTCGTCGTCGTCGGCTCCGAGGGCCGCGGCCTCTCCCGCCTCGTCAAGGAGACGTGCGACCAAACGGTCTCCATCCCCATGTCGGCCGGCGTGGAATCGCTGAACGCCTCCGTCGCCGCCGGCGTCGTCCTGGCCGAAGTCGCCCGCCGCCGCCGCCTCGACACCCGCGCCTAGCACCCACACCCCCTCACCTGCACCCACGCCCTTCCCAACAGAAGGGCTTCGTGTCATCCCGCCCTTGTGGAGGTCGGCGGGATGACACGAAACCCGACCCACGACGAGCCCGGCGCATACCCACCCACCCGGACGTCATCCTGCTGATCTGCCCGTCCGGCGAGGACTCTCTTCTCTTTTGCTCTTCTTGAACCTCGACCCACGGGCGCGGTGTGAGGTGCACCGTTTGTTGGGTGATCCGGACCGCCGGGGCGTGACCGGCGGATAGGGTCTGCGGCGATGTCCTTCGCCAGCCCGCTGTTCCTGTGGTTCTTCCTCCCGGTCGTGCTCGCGACCGTCCTCGTCACGCCCAGGAACTGGCGCAACGGCGTGGTCGCCGTGGCGAGCCTGCTGTTCTACGTCTCCGGCGCGGGCGGCACGACGCTGCTGCTGCTCGCCTGCATGGTGGTCAACTACCTGGCCGGGCGGCGGCTGGAGCCGGGCGCGCCGGGCGATCGCCGCCTGGTCCTGGTCGGCTCGATCGCGCTCAACCTCGGCGTGCTGCTGATCTGGAAGTACGCCGGGTTCGCCACCGGGCAGCTGCACGACATCGCCGCCGTCGTGGGCGCCGACCTGCCGGTGGTCGAGCTCGCGCTCCCGATCGGCATCTCCTTCTACACGTTCCACCACATCTCGTACGTGGTCGACGTGTACCGCGGCGAACGGCCGGCCCTGCGCGAGCCGGTCGCCTTCGTCACCTACATCGCGATGTTCCCGCAACTGGTCGCCGGTCCGATCGTGCGGTTCCGCGAGATCGCCGACCAGCTGCCGCAGCCCCGCCTGCACCGCTGGGACGACGTCGCCGCCGGCTTCCCCCGGTTCGCCCTCGGCCTGTGCAAGAAGGTGATCATCGCCGACTCGCTCGCGCCGATGGTCGACGCCTGCTTCGCCACCCCGGCCGACGAGATGACCACGTCCATCGCCTGGCTCGGCGCGATCGGCTACACGCTCCAGCTGTACTTCGACTTCTCCGGCTACTCCGACATGGCCATCGGCCTCGGCCGGATGCTGGGCTTCCGGCTGCCGGAGAACTTCGCCCGCCCGTACTCGTCGGTCACGATCACCGACTTCTGGCGCCGCTGGCACATGTCGCTGTCGCGCTGGTTCCGCGACTACGTCTACATCCCGCTCGGCGGCAACCGCGGCGGCGTGGTGCAGACCTACCGGAACCTGTCGATCGTTTTCGTGCTGACCGGTTTCTGGCACGGCGCCAACTGGACGTTCCTGGTGTGGGGTTTGTTCCACGGCGCGCTGCTCGTGCTGGAGCGCCGATTCGGCTGGGATTCGGCGCCGGCCGCCACCCGCACCCGAATTGCCCGACGGGTCCTGACCATGCTGCTGGTGGTAATCGGCTGGGTGTTCTTCCGATCCGCCGATCTCGGTACGGCGTTCACAATCATCGGCCACATGTTGTTGCCGGATTTCGGCGGGTTGACCGACGCCGTCGCGGCCGCGGCGACCAATCAGCGCATTGTGCTGCTGGTGCTCGCGCTGGCGATTGTCGCAATGCCCGATCACCCGGTGAGCGGGCCTTACCTGGAGTCTTCCCGGGACAAGATCGCCACCGCGGCCAGGGTCTCGCTGATGACGGTCGGCGTCGGCTACGCGGCGATCCTCGTCGCCAGCGGCACGTTCAGCCCGTTCCTCTACTACCAGTTCTGAAGATCGCCCCACCACCGGTTGCGAAGATCGACAAGCGGGCGATGTTCAACAATTGACTCACCAACCGGCCCGGCGCCGTCGGCGACCGCAGGAACGCGCTGGCCCGGTCGGACCAGCCCTCCGTGCCCAATGGAGGTCGCGGTCGACGTAGGGTAGGCGAGGATTGCTCACGCCGTGTCACCTACCGTCAACTGTCAAGAATAAGTGGGCGATTTTTCGCCGTTGTAACTACTTTATGTAACCGACCTGCTCCGTTCGGGTACACAGTGTGGTAGGACAGAGATTGCACATCCGGCAGCTTCTACCGTGCTAACCGAGGGAATTGTTACTTCGGGTGGGGGTAACGTGACTCACTCATCGGGGCCGACCAACCTGGGGGAGTTGTGACTTCCGGGGGGACCATCCGCGCGCTCGTGGGCAACCGCGAGTTCCGCGGCATGTGGATCGGCTCGACGGTGTCCACCGTGGGCGATCAACTCGCGGCGGTCGCGCTCTCCCTGTTGGTGTTCGAGCGCACCCAGTCCGCCGCGTGGACCGCCCTCACGTGGTCGTTGACGCTGTTCCCGCCGCTGGTCTCCGGACCGCTGCTCGGCTGGGTCGCGGACCGGTTCCCCCGCCGCACGGTGATGGTGTGGTGCGCGTGGCTGCAAGCCGCCCTGGTCGGCCTGATGGCCATTCCCGGCGCGCCGCTGTGGCTGATGATCGTGCTGCTGGTCCTCGTGCTGATGATCTCTTCGCCGTTCCTGGCGGCGCAGGAGGCGAGCCTGCCCCACGTGCTGCCGGACAAGCGCTACGACGACGGCGTGGCGCTGTTCGGCACGTCGGTGGACGTCGCCCAGATGGTCGGCCTGGCCGCCGCGGGCTTCCTCGTCACGAACGCCGGCGCGGGCGTCGCGCTCGCGATCGACGCGGCCTCGTTCGTGTGGGTGGCGATCCTGGTGCAGCTGTCGGTCAAGCACCGGCCGGCCGCCGACCCGCGCGGCGCGAAACGGGATCCCGAAGGCCCGAAGGGAGCGTTCACGCTCCTGGTCACGGAACCGCGGCTGCGCAGCCTGATGGGCATGCGCCTGCTCGCCGGCCTCGCCATGGTCCCGGAGGGACTCGCCGTGCCCCTGGCGGCGAGTCTGGACGCGGTGTGGGCCGTGGGCCTGATCCTGGCCATCGAGCCCGCCGCCAACGTCCTCGGCGTGGCCGTGCTGTTCCGGTTGGTGCGCGATCCGGCGAAGCGCGAGCGGCTGATCGGCCCGCTCGCCATACTGTCCTTGGCCCCTCTGGTCATGTTCGCGTTGCACCCGAACCTGACCTGGACCATCGCACTACTGGTGATCGCCGGTATGGCCGGCGCGTACCACACGCCCGCTCGCTCGGCGTGGATGCGCATCCTGCCCGACGCCTACCGCGGTCGCGCGTACGGCATCGGCCGTGCCGCTCTGCGCTCGTCGCAGGGCGGCGGGATGGCGTTGGCCGGTGTCGTGGCGCACTCGATCGGCTCGGTGACCGCGACGATCGCGGGTGCAGGCGGCATCGGGCTGTTGCTCGCCACGCAGGCGACCGTAGCCTGGCGACGGGCCCGCACCCGGAACGATCCGAAAGCGGTGGCGATCTGAAACGGACTCATCACATATCGCGATTGTCAAACATGAAGGACCCCTCGGCTGCGGCCCGCTAGCCCGCGGGCACGTACGGTGAACATTCGGTCCGGGATGGAGGGAGCGGCTCACATGTCGCGGTTGCGCATGGCGAACACCTCCTCAGTGCGCATCTCGGGCACGGACGTGCCGCTGCGAACGGCGTTCGCCACGCGGCGCCGGGCAGAGGGTAGGGGGTCGTGGTGAAGAACAGTTTGACTGACCAGAAGCCCTCTGGGGCAGTCGGCCGGCCCTCGATTCGCAACTGGGATCTGTGGAGCTTGCGACCGGCCGCGCTGGCGTACTTCTTCTTCATCGAATCGGCGGTAGCGGCTGCCGCCATTTGGCTGCTCACCGGCCTCGACTCGGTCTCGAACGCCGACTGGCTCAGATTCTGCGCGGTGATGTTCGCCATCACCGTGCACCTGATGATCGTTCGGCGGGCCGAAGAGTCGCGGCGCAACGAGTCGGCCGGTCCGCACATCGACCTGACGTCGGTCTGGACGTTCGCCGCCGCCATCGCGCTGCCCGGCGCGCTGGCCGTGCTGGCCACGGTCTGGATGCGGATCCTGATCCAGCCGATCGCGCGGCGCCAGCCGTACCGGTTCGTGTTCAGCTCCGCGAGCATCCTCGGCGGCACCATGCTGGCCTGGGCCGTGGTGCACCTGTCCGGGACGTCGCTGCTGGCCACCGGCAGCATCCCGACCGACCTGGGCCTCGTGCTCGTGCTCATCGTGGCCGGGGTGGTCAACTGGGGCGCGCAGGGCATGAACATCGCCGTCGCGTTGAAGATCGTCACCCCGCACACCCGCATCCAGGAGTTCCTGGGCTCGCGCGCGGACAACATGCTGGAGCTGAGCACGCTCGGCGCGGGCGCGATGCTCGGCATGCTGATGACCACCCACTGGGTG
Source organism: Actinosynnema sp. NPDC049800 (assembly GCF_040656635.1). NCBI lineage: Bacteria > Bacillati > Actinomycetota > Actinomycetes > Pseudonocardiales > Pseudonocardiaceae > Actinosynnema > Actinosynnema sp. NPDC049800. The sequence goes on from NZ_JBFAMT010000013.1 coordinate 139,298, forward strand.
GGTCCGCTGCTGCTGGTCTTCCCGGTGATCCTGGTGAACTCGCTGCTCTACCACGCCGCGCAGCGGCGGGCGCACCTCGAGCGGCTGCTGCGCGAGCAGGAGCAGCTGCAGGCGCGGCTGGCCGAGGACGCGCACACCGACTACCGGACCGGGCTGCTCAACACCAACGGCCTCGCCGAGTACGGGAGCAGGCTCACCGACCGGTGCCGCCACGACAACCAGCCGGTGACCGTGCTGGCCATCGACCTGGACCACTTCAAGCGGATCAACGACACCTGGGGCCACCCGGCGGGCAACGCGGTGCTGGCCGAGGTGGGCCGGATCCTGCGGGAGAAGCTGCGGCCGGGCGACGTGGCCGGGCGCGACGGCGGCGAGGAGTTCGTCGTCGTGCTCGCCGACACGGGCCTGGCCCAGGGCACGGCCATCGCCGAACGGGTGCGCGAGGCGATCGGCGAGATGTCCGTGATGACCACCGACAAGCACCGCAACACCGTCACCCTGCGCGGCCGGAACCTGCCGTTGACGGCGGACGGGCCGGACGTGCGGGCCATCTCGGCGTCCATCGGCGTGGCCGTGCTGCCGGACAACGGCGACTGCCTCCAGGACGCCCAGCACTTCGCCGACGCGGCGCTCTACGCGGCCAAGGAGAACGGGCGCAACCAGGTGCGGGTCGCCGGTGGCGAGATCCGGCTGCTGCCCGCGCCGCGGGGCGACCAGCCCGTGGCGGAGGACGCCGGGGACCAGGCGGGGGCCGCCGAGGTCACCCGGACCGCGTAAGTCCCCCACCTCTCGGGCCCGACCGTTCGGCACGCGGGCGTGGCGGGCGTGACGGCGCAGGGCCTGCCCGAGGGCACAGCCGTGCCCGCCACCGCGACCGCGGTGGTCGGCCGACGTGGTCGTCGTGCTTCGCATGGCACCCGTCGTCTCCGCGCGGCCCGCGCCCCGCGATCGGGCCTCCGGTGCCCCCTCCACCCGGGCTTACCCACTCGCGGCGCGTTCCAAACGTGCTACTGGACCCTTTCCCGCTTGCCGCTCATCAGCCGGCAGACCAGGTAGATCAGGAACGAGACCGCGGTGACGAACGCGCTCACCGGCATGCCGGGCGCGAGCGACAGGATCATCCCGCCCAGCACGGACACCTCGGCGAACACCACGGCCAGCACGGTGGCCCGCAGCGGGCTCGCGGTGACCCTGGTCGCCGCCGCCGCGGGCGTGATCATCAGCGACAGCACGAGCAGCGCGCCCACCAGCTGCACGCTCAACGCCGTCGCCACGCCCACCAGCACCGCGAACACCACCGACAGGGCCCGCACGGGCACGCCGCGCGCCACGGCCACGGCGGCGTCCACGCTGGCGAAGTGCAGCGGCCGGTAGATGACCGCCAGCACCGCCAGCACGGCCACCGACGCGCCGATGAGCAGCCACAGGTCGGTCGAGCCGACGCTGACCACCTGACCGGTCAGCAGGCCGAACTTGTTCGCCGCACGCCCGTTGTAGAGGGCCAGGAACAGCACGCCCAGGCCGAGGCCGAACGCCAGGATCGCGCCGATCACCGAGTCGCGGTCCGAGTCGCGCGTGCTGAGCAGCCCCAGCAGCAGCGCGGCGACGACCGACCCGGCCAGCGCGCCGTACCCGACGCCGATGCCGAGCAGCAGGGCCGCCGCGCCGCCGGTGAACGCGAGCTCGCTCGTGCCGTGCACGGCGAACGCCATCTTGCGGGTCACCACGAGCGGGCCGAGCAGCCCCGCCACCAGCCCGAGCACGGCGCCCGCGACGAGCATCGGCTGGACGTACCGCAGCAGGTCCAGCGTCTGCGCGACGTCGAAGAAGTTCTCCATCAGCCCTTCACCCCGCCACGTGGTGCGGCTCGTCCTCGCACACGTGCTGCGCGCCGACCACGTGGATCTGGTCGCGCACGCGGACCACCTCGACGTTCGTGCGGTACAGCTCGGTCAGCGTCCGCGAGGTCATCACCTCGGCGGGCGCGCCGATCCGGAACCGGCCCTCGACCAGGTACAGCACCCGGTCGACCAGCGGCAGGATCGGGTTGATCTCGTGGGTCACGAACAGCACGGCCGTGCCCGCGGACCGGCGCCGGGCGTCGATCAGGTCGCTGACCACGCGCTGGTGCGCGAGGTCGAGCGAGAGCAGCGGCTCGTCGCACAGCAGCACCTCGGGGTCGCCGACCAGGGCCTGCGCCACCCGCAGCCGCTGCTGCTCGCCACCGGAGAGCAGGCCGACGGGCTCGTCGGCGTACCTCGTCGCGCCGACGGACTCCAGCGCCGCGTCCACCCTGGCCCGGCGTTCGCGGCGGGTGCGCCAGCCGATGCCCCAGCCGTGCCCGTCCAGGCCGAACCCGACCAGGTCGCGGCCGCGCAGCGCGAGGCTCGAGTCGATCGCCCGCTGCTGCGGGATGTAACCGATGCGCCGGTTGCCGCCCGCGACGTGGACCGTGCCCGCGGACAGCGGTTGCAGGCCGAGCAGCACCCGGATGAGGCTGGTCTTGCCCGAGCCGTTGGGCCCGAGCACGGCCACGAACTCGCCGGGGGCGACGTCCAGGTCCAACCCGTCCCACAGCACGCGGTCGCCGTAGGACAGCCGCGCGCCGCGCAGCGCGACCGCCGCGCGCGTGGACCTGTCCGCCACCTGAGCCGTCATGCCGCGAGCGCTCCCACCAGCGAGTCGACCTGCTTCGTCATCCAATCAAGGTAACCCGTGACGCCTTCCGGCAGCGTCTCGGTCACCTCGGCGATCGGCACGCCCGCGGTCTTGGCCTGGTCGACGACCTGCCGGGTGCCCGCGTTCTCCGTCTGCGCGTTGTTGACCAGCGCGGCGACCTGCTTCTGCTCGATCAGCCGGGTGACGTCGGCGAGCGCGGCGGCGGGGATGTCGGTCTCGTTCTCCACGGCCTCGCTGAAGGACTCCGGCGTGACGTCCTCGACGCCCGCGGTGTCGAGCAGGTAGTGCGCCACCGGCTCGGTCGCCACCACCTTCTTGCCCGCGCCCTTGCCCTCGACGCGCTGCTCCAGCTCGGTCAGCTTGGCGGTGAAGTCCTTCGCGTTGGCCTCGAAGGTCGACTTCTTGTCCGGCGCGATCGCGCCGAGGTCGGCCGCGGCCTGGTCGGCGACCTTGCGGACGGTCTCGAAGTCGTACCAGACGTGCTCGTTGACGGCGTGGTCGTGGTGCTCCTCGCCCTCCGGCTCGCCCGAGGGCTCCGGCTCCTCGTGCCCGGAGGCCTTGCCGGACACCGGGAACGCCTCGATCTTCTTCGCGCCCTCGATCTCGGGGCCGAGCAGGGTGGCGAAGAAGTCGTCGTAGCCGCCGCCGTTGAAGATGACGAGCTTGGCGTCGCGGACCGCGGCCAGGTCGGACGGCTTGCTCTCGTAGGAGTGCGGGTCGCCGGACGGGTCGTCGATGATGGCGCTGACCTGCACGGCGTCGCCGCCGACGGCCTTGACCACGCTGCCCCACACGTTGGTGGAGGCGACGACCTTGATCGTGCCGTCGTTCGCGGCGGGGGTGTCCTGGGCACCGCAAGCGGTGAGGGCGACGGCGGTCGCGGCGGCCACCGCGCCGAGCAACACGTTGCGGACAGTCATCAGAGCACTCCTCGACAGGCGGACACATAGGCAATGGAAACCGTTGTCGAGTTCAGTTTAGAACGCTCCGCTACCGACACGCCCACCGACCGGGTGTTTTACGCACCACAGGGGCCACCTCACCGCGGCACGGGAGGTGGCCCCTGGGGCTCGAAGATCGTCAGTCGGTCAGGCGGTGGCCGGACTCCGGGTGGAACAGGTGGACCTCACCGGCGTCACGCACCGCGACCTTGACGGTCTGGCCCAGGGTGGGCGGCGTGCGGCCGTCGACGCGGACCACGAACCGCTCGGGCACGTCGCCGATGCGGACCGAGCCGTGCATGAGCGCGTCCGCGCCCAGCTCCTCGACCAGCTCGACGGTCATGTCCATGCCCTGCTCCGAGGAGCTGACCAGGGCCAGCGACTCGGGCCGGATGCCGAACGTGACCTCGGACAGGCCCTCGCCCGCCGCCTTGTCCAGCGCGCGGCGCTCCAGCGGCACCACGATGCCGTCGAGCTTCGCGCCCTCCGACGTCAGCGGCACGGTCTTGAGGTTCATCGCGGGCGAGCCCATGAAGCCGGCGACGAACGCGTTGGCCGGCTTGTCGTACAGCGCGCGCGGGGTGTCGCACTGCTGGAGCAGGCCGTCCTTGAGCACGGCGACCCGGTGGCCCATGGTCATGGCCTCGACCTGGTCGTGCGTGACGTAGATCGTGGTGGTGTCCAGGCGGGCCTGGAGGGCGGCGATGTTCGCGCGGGTCTCCACGCGGAGCTTCGCGTCCAGGTTGGACAGCGGCTCGTCCATGAGGAACACGGAGGGCTCGCGGACGATCGCGCGGCCCATCGCGACGCGCTGCCGCTGGCCGCCGGAGAGCGCCTTCGGCTTGCGGTCCAGGTACTTCTCGAGGTCCAGCATCTTGGCCGCCTCGGCGACCTTCTCCCGGATCTCGGTCTTGTTGACGCCGCGCAGCTTGAGCGCGAAGCCCATGTTCTCCGCGACCGTCATGTGCGGGTACAGCGCGTAGGACTGGAACACCATCGCGATGTCACGGCCCTTGGGCGGGACGTTGGTGACGTCCTTGCCGCCGATGTGGATGGCGCCCTCGTCCACGTCCTCCAGACCCGCGAGCATCCGCAGCGCGGTCGACTTGCCGGAGCCGGACGGACCGACCAGGACCAGGAACTCGCCGTCGGTGACGTCCAACGACAACTCGTCGACCGCGCGGACCGGCGGGTTGCCGGAGAAGATCCGCGAAGCCTTGACGTAGGCGACCTCAGCCATGCCACGCACCTTTCACTACCCGAGCTTTGCCGCAACGCTAGGGATTGCAAGCGCTTACGGGAACGGGTGAATTGGTCTAGTTCCGCATCGGTTCAGCGCCTGGTACTGGTGGAACATGGCCGCTTCCCTGGTGCTCGTCCGTCACGCGACCTCCGTCGCACCCACCCCAGGCGGACCGGACGAGCTGGCCCGGCCGTTGCGCGAGTCGGGGCTGGTCCAGGCGCGTGAGCTGGTGGAAGAGCTGCTGGCGCTGCGTCCGACGGCAGTCCTGTCGAGCCCTTACCCGCGGGCCGTTCAGACCGTGCAGCCGACCGCCGACGCCCTGGGCATGACCGTCGAGACCAGGTGGGACCTGCGGGAGTGGGACTCGGGCATCCCACCGACGCCCGACTACGCGCGACACTACGCGCACAGCTGGGAGCACCCGGACTTCGCTCGACCGGGTGGCGAGAGCCTGACCGCGCTCGGCGACCGGGTGCGGCGGGCGTTGACCGCGGTGGTCGAGGAGCACGACGGTGGCGTGGTGCTCATCGGGACGCACGGCACGTTCGCCGCACGTACCCTGCTGGCAGCCGGTCACGCCGTCGACTGGGCCTTCCTGAAGACCATGCCGATGCCCGCCGTCTACCGGGTCCGGTGGGCCGGCGATCACCCGATCGAGGCGTCCGGACCAGGCCTTTGACCAGCGGTATTGCCGCTGGCGCGGGGTGCGCCGGCTCCCTAACCTCTCCGCCATGAAGGTCATCGATCAACGGGAGTTCGACCAGAACCCCGCTCAAATCATGGAAGCAGTCGAGGCTGGCGAGACCTATCACGTCACCCGCGACGGCACCGAGGTCGCCGAACTGCGCCCCCCGACGTACCGGCAGCCCTTGAACACCGACGAGGTCATCGCCGTGGTCAAGGACCTGCCGCCGGTCGACTACGCGGAGATGCGCGCGGAGGCGGACGAGTTCTGGGGCAACGAGGACCGCCTCGGCGACGACGACCCGTGGGAGCGTCGGCGTGGCTGAACGTCGACCGGCCGGTGTCCTCGACACCAAGGTTTACATCGACCTGGCGAAGGTCGACCGGATGGAACTCCCGGAGCGCTTCGAACTGACCACCATCACCTTGGCGGAACTGCAGCAGGGCGTCGCGCTGGCGAAGGAGGCGACAGCCCGCGACGATCGCGGCAAGCGGTTGCGTGCCGCGATCGCGGGTTACTACCCGCTGCCCTTCGACCGACGGGCGTCCGCTCGGTTCGGCAGCCTGGTCGGCCTGACGATCGCAGCCGGCCGCGACCCCCGGTCGCGCAAGTTCGACCTGATGATCGCCGCCATCGCCTCGTCCAACGACCTGCCGCTCTACACCCGCAACCCGAAGGACTTCGTCGGCCTGGAGGAGTTGGTCGAGGTCATCGAGGTGTGATGGGAGGGCCTCCGCGACGAGGCGGAGGCCCCCGTCGGCATCAGCCCTTCACCGCGCCCGACGACAGGCCCGTCACCAGGAACTTCTGCACCAGGTAGAACACCACGATCGCGGGGATCGCGACCAGGATCGAGGCGGCCGCCAGGTGGCCCCACTCGGTCCGGTTCTGCTGGACGAACACCTGCAGCCCCACGGCCAGCGTCTTCGACTCGTCCGCCGCCGACAGGAACGCCGACGCGAACGCCACCTCGCCCCACGCCGTCAGGAACGCGTAGAACGCCGTCACGGCCAGCCCCGGCCGGGCCAGGGGCAGCACCAGCCGCCAGAACACGCCGAACGGCGACAGGCCGTCCACCCGCCCCGCCTCGTCGATGTCGGTCGGGATGGTGTCGAAGTAGCCCTTCAGCATGTACGTGCAGAACGGCACGGCGGTCGTGCAGTAGACGAGCACCAGGCCGAGCGACGTCCCCTGCAGCCCGAGCGCCAGCAGGATGTTGTACAGCGGCACGATCAGCACCGCGAACGGGAACATCTGCACGACCAGGAACGACAGCATCAGCGACCGCTTGCCCGGGAACCGGAACCGCGACGCCGCGTAGCCCGTCGTCGCCGACAGGAACACCGCCAGCACCGTGGTCATCAGCGCGATCAGCACCGAGTTGCCGAACCACGCGAGGAAGTCGCCCTTCTCCCCCGCCAGGATGCGCCCGTAGTTGTCCAGGCTGGAGTCGTTGACCAGCTTCGGCGTGGTCTCCACGGCCTTGGCGTCCGGCTTGAACGACGTCACCAGCACCCAGAACACCGGGAACACCGCGATGAGCGACGCCACCACCAGCGCGGCGTGCAGCCCGACGCTGGCCAGGGGCGACCGCTGCGAGCGCTTGGGCGCCCGGGCCCGCGGGACCGCCTTCAACGAAGCGGCTTCGACCGTCATCACCACACCTCGCCTTGCTTGCGCAGCGCACGCCGGTACACGCCCGCGAACACGAGCAGCACGGACAGGATCAGCACGCCGTAGGTCGACGCCACCGCGAAGTCGCGGGACGCGCCGGAGAAGAACCGCTCGAACGCGTAGGTCACCAGGATCCGGGTGTTCGGGTTCGGCCCGGTGATCAGGTAGATGATCGCGAACATGTTGAACGTCCAGATGATGCCCAGCAGCACCACCGTGCTGGACACCGACCGCAGGCCGGGCAGCGTCACGTTGCGGAACCGCTGCCACGCCGTCGCCCCGTCCACCTCGGCTGCCTCGTAGAGGTCGCCGGGGATCGACTGGAGCCCGCCCAGCAGCGCCACCATCATGAACGGCACGCCGAGCCACACGTTGACGATGATCACCGCGACCAGCGCCCAGTCGGACTGGCCGAGCCACACCGGCGGGTCGTCCAGGCCGAGGAAGCGCAGGAACTGGTTGATGATCCCGTACTGCGCGTTGAACATGTACTTCCACGCGAACGCGCTGATGAACGCGGGCACGGCCCACGGCAGGATCAGCAGCACCCGGTACGCCGCCCGGCCGCGCACCTCCCGGTTGAGCAGCAGCGCGAGGCCGAGGCCGATCGTGTAGTGGAAGAACACGCAGCCGAACGTCCACACCAGCGTGCGCACCAGCGTCGACCAGAACGCGCCGTAGCTGGCGTCGCCGGACAGGACGTTCAGGTAGTTGTCGAGGCCAACGGAGACGTAGGTCGCCGGCCGGTCGAGGATCGGGTTGGCGATGTTGCCCTCGTTGATGTCGGTGAAGGTGAAGAACACGCCCTGGGCGAGCGGGAACAGCACCAACACCGCGATGACCACCACGACCGGCAGCACCATCGCGTACGCGTACCAGTGCCGGTCCAGGAACCTGCGCACCGAAGTCTCCCTTCGCTGCCCCGCGGCGCCCGGCCCGCGTTCGGGCCGGGCGCCGCGAGGGATGGTCAGCCGACGGTGTACTCGGGCAGGACGGTGTCCTTGTACTTCTTGGCCACCTCGTCCAGCGCCGTCTTGGCGTCCTTCTTGCCCGCCAGCACGTCGGCGTAGGCGATCTTCAGCGGGTCGAACAGCTCGCCGCCCTCGGGGATCCACGCCCGCGGGTGGGCGGCGGTGACGACCGGCTCGAACGAGGACACGACCGCGTTGGCCTTCACGTCGGCGTTCTCGTAGGCCGACTTGCGGGTGGGCAGCAGGCCCAGTTCCTTGGCGATGCGCGCCTGCGACTCGGTGCTGCTCATGCAGGCGATGAACTTGACCGAGGAGTCCTTGGCCTTGGTGCCCTGGCGGATCACGTAGTCGTGGCCGCCGACCGGCGCGGAGCCCTTGCCGGCGGTGGCGCCGGGGACGGGCGCGATGCCCAGGTTGGCGGGGTCGGCGAACGCGGCGCCCTTGAGGTAGTCGGCGACCGACCACGGGCCGTTGACCACCATGGCGACCTCGCCCGAGGTGAACGCGGCCTGCATGTTGTTGTAGGAGTTGGTCGGGTCGAGCGCGGTGGACGCGGCCTTGGCGTCCAGCAGGCCCTTCGCGGTCTCCAGCGCCTTCACGTTGTCCGCGGAGTTGACCACGATCTTCTTCGCGTCGGCGTCGACCAGGTCGCCGCCCTCGCCGTAGATGAACGGCAGCGCGTAGTAGGCGTCGTTGTTGACGAAGATGGTCTTCTCGCCGCCCAGCTTGGCCGCGGCGGCCTTGACCTCGTCCCACGTCTTCGGCGGCTCGACACCGGCGTCGGCCAGCAGCTTCTTGTTGTAGAACAGCGCCAGCGAGTCGGTGACCTGGGGGACGCCGTAGGTCTTGCCGTCGTACTTGGTGGAGCCCAGCGGCGTGTCCAGGAAGTCGGACGTGTCCTTGACCAGGTCCGTGCCGGCCAGGTCGGCGACGTAGCCGAGCTTGGCCAGCTGCGACACCCACGCGACCTCGGCGCGGAAGACGTCCGGGCCCTGGCCGCCCTGCGCGGCGGTCTTGTAGTTGTTCAGGGCCGCGTCGAAGGGCACGGTCTCGGTCTTGACCTTGTAGCCGCCCTTGGTCGCGCACTCCTGCGCGATCGCGGCGAACGCCGGGCCCTCGTTCGGGCCGCTGGTGTCCCAGAAGGTGATCTCGCCGGAGTCGCCGGACGCCGATCCGCCGTCGCCACCACCGCACGCGGTGAGGACGAGGGCGGAAACGGCCGCCACTGCGGTCACGAGGGTGGTACGTCGCATCGTTGCTGTCGTCCCTCCTGCGGGCCTCCACCGTGATGAAGGCTCTTGCAAGAACTTGCGAAATTGTTGACGCGGATTTCATCCCGCCGACCAGGGCCGGGTCAAGGGTCTTGACGTAACCAAGCCGTAACGGCCCGGTCCGGCCGACGGAAACCAAGGTGGGCGTTGCAAAAATTTGCCGCTGACGGCAGGCTGCACGTCACCCACAAGTCTGCGAGGAGGCACGGTGTCCGGTCTGTCCGAGATCGCCAGGGCAGCCGGGGTGAGCATCTCCACGGTCAGCCGGGTGCTCAACCGCCGGGCGGGCGTGAACGACGAGACGCGCCAGCGGGTGCTCGCGGTGCTTGCGGAAATGCCTTACACCCCGCGCGGGCTGGGCGCGCTGCAGCGCACCGGCGTGATCGGCCTGCTCGTGCCCGAGCTGTCGAACCCCGTGTTCCCGGCGTTCGCCGAGGCGCTGGAGGTGCGGGCCGCGCGGCTGGGGTACTCGTCGCTGCTGTGCAACACGCGGGCCACCGGCGCGGGTGCGATGGGCGAGGAGGAGTACGTGCGGATGCTCCTCGCGCGCGGCGTCGAGGGCATGGTGTTCGTGTCGCCGGAGATCACCAACGTCGAGGTGCCGCTCGGCCAGGCGCCGCGGCCGTCGTACTACGCGAAGCTGCTGGCCGACGGCGTGCACATGGTGTTCCTCAACGGGGCGACGCCGTCGCTGGACGTGCCGGACGTGACCGTGGACGAGCAGCACGCGGGGTACGCGGCGACCCGGCACCTGGTCGAGCTGGGCCACCGGCGGATCGGGTTCGTGTCGGGGCCGGCGCGGGCGCTGCCGTCGCGGCTCAAGCGGGCCGGGTGGGCGGCGGCGCTGGAGGAGGACGGGCTGCCCGCGACGTCCGACTTCGTGGCGCACGCGCCGTTCGGGCCGGAGGGCGGGGCGGAGGCGGTGGCGACGCTGCTGGACACCGTGCGGCCGACGGCGGTGATCTGCTCGTCCGACCACATGGCGATCGGCGTGCTGCGGGAGGCGCACCGGCGCGGGCTGACCGTGCCGCGGGACCTGTCCGTGGTGGGGTTCGACGACATCCCGCTGGCGTCGTACTGCTCGCCGTCGTTGACCACGCTGGCGCAGCCGATCGAGGAGATGGCGGCGGCGGCCGTCGACGAGCTGGTGCACCGGCTCGACCCCGATCGGCGACGACGTCCGGCGGGCAATTACACGCGTGTTTTCCGACCGCGGTTGGTCGTGCGCGAGTCGTCCGCTGAGCCCCTATTGGTTTAGACCACTGTACCCTGAGGTAACCCACCCCCAGCTGCACTGATGACGATTTAGAGGGACGCCGGTCACCCCCACTTCTGCAAATGGTTCTGAACCGTTACGGTCACTTCATGGCGCGGTCGATGCATGTGCGACGCCCCGCGACGCTCGCCTCACTGGCGGCGGAGCTGGGTGTTTCCCGGACAACGGTGTCCAACGCGTACAACCGTCCCGACCAGCTCTCGCCAGAGCTGCGACGCCGGGTGTTGGAGACAGCGAGACGACTCGGGTACCCGGGGCCCGACCCCGTGGCCCGTTCACTGCGGACGAGGAAGGCCGGTGCGGTGGGCCTGCTGCTCACCGAGAACCTGTCCTACGCGTTCCGCGACCCGGCGGCGATCGGGTTCCTGGAGGGATTGGCGCTCGCGTGCGAGGACGCCGGCACCGGGCTGCTGCTCGTGCCGGCGAACCCCGAGCGCGAGGACGTGGCGGCCGTGCACCGGGCCGGGGTGGACGGTTTCGTGGTGTACTCCGTGCCCGACGACGACCCGCACCTGGCGGCGGTGCTCGAGCGGCCCGTGCCGACGGTCGTGTGCGACCAGCCCGATCTCGGCAACGTCGACCGCGTCGGGATCGACGACCAGGCGGCCATGCACGCGCTGGCGCAGCACCTGATCTCGTTGGGGCATCGGCGGGTCGGCGTGGTGTGCATGCGGCTGGCCCGTGACCGCAACGACGACTTCGTCGTGCCGGAGCGGCAGCAGGCGGCGCACTTCCACGTGCAGCGGGCCCGGTTGGCCGGATTGGCGCAGGCGTTCGCGTCGGTCGGCGTGGACTGGGCGACCGTGCCGGTGGCGGAGCGGTTCGACCACACCATGGCGTCGGGCGCCTCGGCGGCGGCGCAGGTGCTGGAGCGCGACCCGCAGATCACCGCGTTGATCTGCACGTCGGACATACTGGCCCTGGGCGCGATGGCGGAGGTCCAGCGGCGCGGCCTGCGCGTGCCGGTCGACATCACCGTCACCGGTTTCGACGGCATCCGCGAGGCGGAGCAGGCCGGGCTGACCACGGTGCGCCAGCCGGTCCTGGAAAAGGGCCGCGCGGCGGGCAAGCTGCTGCTCGACTCGGCCGAGCGCACGCGCCCCCGAGCCGTCACCCTGTCCACCGAACTGATCCACGGCACCACCGCCGCCCCACCGCGCGGGACGGCGGAGGAACGCTGGTTCGGCCCGTGACCGCACGTCCGGCCTGACACCGCCCTCGAACACCACGCAGGGGTCCCCGCACGGGGACCCCTGCTTCCGTTTGCGACGAGGAACGTCCGTCGGGGACCGGACGTGGGACGTGAGCGCCACTCACCGAATCGGCATGATTCCGAATGGCGACGGAATAGCATTAGTCACCTATCCGAGAAATGCGGAATGGGCCGTTCCGGTCACCACCGTGCATACGAGTAACACCGCGGGTATGTCACCGATAGTACCGGCGAGGTTCCACCGAGCGGAGCTAGGTCGTCGGAGCGAGCGCAAGGACAATGGTGTCGGGCCGGGAGGCAGCATGAGTCGCGATCATCGTGACACGGACGGCGGGGGCGGGCGATGAGCGCCGCGATCGACACGGATGCCGCCGAAGACGTCCTCGACCCGGGCGAGAAGAAGCGCTTGCACGAACGCGGTGCCCTCCGCTTCGCGTTCGTCGTCACCATGGTCCTGTCCTTTTCCTCGGTTGTCGTGACGGCCAGCGGGTCATGGCAGTACGCGGAGTCGCATTGGCACGCATACCTCGGTTTCTCGTTATTCATGCTCATCTCCTCGACCGCGTGCCACGTCTACATCTTCCAATTCCTGCCCACTCGCAAGCGGTTCAAGTCCGACATCCAGGTCGTGGACGCCGACTACGAGCGGTTCCGGGATGAGAAGAGCGAGTTCAGCAGCTCCCTCTCCGAAGCGCAGCTGCCGATGTTCGTCGACTCGCTGATCAACCCGAAAGCGACCCGGAGCCGCATCATCGAGGAGATCCGGCCGATCCGGCGGGTCCTCCACCAGTCCGTCTCCACGACGGTGAAGTCCACCGCCGTCAAGGACGACGACAAGGACGACGAGGATGAGGGCAATAGGGGCAAGGGCAACGAGGACGTCGACGTCATCTACCCACTGATGACCCCTCCGAAGGGATCGCTGCAGGACCACCTCGTGCTGCGGATCAACGGGGACGACACGGCGGCCACGTTGACCTATCACGAGTACCTCGTCCTCATGGCCAGCATGCTCCGGGCACTGCTCGCGGCGCCCAAGCTCAAGGTGAGCCCGGCCGACCGCGACCGGCTGGACGCCATCACCTCCACGGCGTTCGGCCACATCGCCCGGCGTGGCCGGATCGAATCCGCCCAGGCGAAGGATCTCGCGCAGTGCGTTTCCGACATCGAGCGGATCGCGACGAGACTGAAGGACGACCAGCCCGGACAGGCCGACGACGAAGTGGAGCTGCTCAGGCTGACCGTCGGCCTGATCACGAAGATGGCCGGCAACTACGCCATTGTCGTAGTGCTGCCGCACGACGTGTTCCAAGGCGGCCGGGCCATCGTGACCTACCAGCGGTACATCATCCCGCACCTCGTCCGCGCCCCGGTCAGGCAGCTCGCCCGATACCTCCGCGACCGCGCCCGGATGCTGCTGGGCACCCGACCCATCAGCCTCGAGATCCAGCTGAACAACGCCGCGCTGGCCCGCTCCTACCACCTCAACGTGTTCGCCCCGGACGGCATGCACCTCGGCGAACAGGAGTTGATCAACGGCAACGGCCGGTTCAGCTCTCGCAACGAGGCGCGCAAGCCCTCCGATCCCTACAAGCGCTTCCGCAAGCGCCTCGGCCAGGGGTACCTGCACCTGTACCTCCGGTCCATCCCGGCCGACCTCGCCGACAACCTGCGGGTGCGGATGCGCTTCCACGAGACCCCGCCCGGATCCATGGCCCCGACGATGATGGCGGCACTCGCGAGCTTCGCGTTGATCTACATCGCGGGCGTGGTGATCTCGGCGGCCAACAAGACGTTCGACAGCGACTTCCCGGCGCTCGTCCTCGCGTTCCCCGCGCTGGCCGCGGCCTTCGTGGGCTTCGACAAAGGCGCGGGCCAACTGCTCGGCGGCACCTTGGCCTCACGCGCATCGTCGCTGACCACGATCATCATCTCGCTGCTGGCGAGCGGTCTGTACATGGCGCAGACGGCGGACGAGATGACCAGGAAGTCGACGTTCGAACTGATGCTGATCGACAGCACCTGGTGGCAACTGCTCGCATCCTTGGCATTGCTGAACTTCACAGTTTCTTCATTCGTCTGGGTGACACGGACGTACAGCTACTACTGGCTCGCCTCGCGGGACACGGGCGAAAACACCGGATGGGACGGTCACCGATGAGTTTGACCAGCGACCAGCGCATTGACCCGGACCCGGACTTACCCCATACTCCGTCCATGCCGGGCGACGGGTTACGCGACAGGTCGGGATACGACCTCGGCACGGGCCTGCTCGGCAAACTCCTGCGTCTCCTCGAAAGGCTTTCCGCGCGAGCCGCGCACTCCGATTCGGAATCGAAGTGGTCGGTGTACACAGGTGAAGGACGGGCCACCGCCGCGGGCAACGAGTGGATTCAGAACATCGACGTGGAAAGATTGCTCCGCCGGCCGGTCGCCCGAGCGGCGTTCGCCGCGACCGTAGTGATCAACAACAAACGTGAAGCCACCGGCGAGGCAGGCGAGGCCGCACTGCTGGAGGAGTACCGACGGCAGTTGCGCCGCATCCAGGACGAAGAGCGGGCCAACCGCCCGTCCACCTGACCGTCGTCACCGGATTCAGCCGCGGCCCCGACCTCACGTCACGCGGAAGATCACCGGGTTGCTCGCCTTGCCCGCCACCACCGCGGTGAGCAGGTAGTCGCCCGCGCCCAGCCTGGAGTGCTTGCGGCACCCCGGCTCCGACGTGCCGCCCGTCCACCGCAGGCCGTAGCTGAACCGCTCCCCCGGCTGCATCACGCGCACCTCGGACCCCCGGGTGGCGAAGCAGTCGTTGCTCGACCACAGCCGCGTCGCGCCGTCCACGCTCGTCACGACCAGCTCGCGCACCTGCCGCCCGATCTCCTTCGCGCACGGCAGCGGGCCGGTGTTGGAGATGGCGATCGTGAACCCCACGGGCTGCCCGGCGGGAGCGGAGGGCTGGTCCACCTCGGCCACCACGGCCACCTGCGCGTCGTCGCACGGCGGTGGCGGACCCGGCGGCAGGGTGGGAGGAGGGGACGCGGGCGGCGGAGGGGGTGTCGTCGAGGACGACGAGGCGACCACGGGCGTCGCGGGCGGCTCCGGCGGGCGGGACGACGGCTGGGCGGCCACCGGCGCCGGGTCACCGCGCCCGACCAGCACGCCGACCAGCCAGACCACGAGCACCAGCGCGACCACCGACCCGGCGACCGCCAGCGCGCGGCGCCGCCAGTACACCGACCGCGGGTGCGGGCCTGTGTGCTCGGTCACGCCGTCGAAGGTAGCCGGGTCACCTGGAATTGCCCGGGAGGCATCGGTCCTCCGATGAGGTGAACGTGAGGTTCGCCCCGATCCACTTGCCCGCCATGCGGGAGCCGGGTTCCAATCCGAGGGAACACGGGAGGTGTGCGATGACCGCGATCGACGAGCTGCTGCGCCGCAACGCCGAATTGGGCAACATCGTTCCCGGCGACCGTTCCTCGCCGCGACCTTCGATGAACGTGGCCATCCTGACCTGCATGGACTCCCGCATCCGGGTGTTCGAGATCTTCGGCCTCCAGCAGGGTGAGGCGCACGTGCTGCGCAACGCCGGCGGTGTGGTGACCGACGACATGATCCGCTCGCTGGCGCTGAGCCAGCGCAAGCTCGGCACCCGCGAGGTGCTGCTGGTGCACCACACGAACTGCGGCCTGCAACTGGTCACCGAGGACGAGTTCAAGGACGAGCTGGAGCAGGACTCCGGCCTGCGCCCCACGTGGTCGGTGGAGGCGTTCCGCGAGGTGAAGGACAGCGTGCGCGGCTCGATGAACCGGGTCCGGCACAGCGCCTTCCTCCCGCACCGCGACCAGGTGCGCGGCTTCGTCTACGACGTGCACACCGGAGAGCTGACCGAAGTCGTGTGACCGGGCGGCGAACCGGTCGTGGAAGACTGTGCGTCGCTATGAGCCTGGACGCCGAGCTCCTCCTCGACTGGTTCGCCGACACCGCCCGCGACCTGCCCTGGCGACGGCCGGAGTGCACGGCGTGGGGCGTGCTGGTCAGCGAGATCATGTTGCAGCAGACCCCCGTCGCGCGGGTCGAACCGATCTGGCACGAGTGGCTGGCCCGCTGGCCGACGCCGTCGGCGATGGCCGCGGCGACCCAGGGCGAGGTGCTGCGGGCCTGGGGCAAGCTGGGCTACCCGCGCCGCGCCCTCCGGCTGCACGCCGCCGCGCAGGCCATCGCCGAGCTGCACGACGACGTCGTCCCGAGCGACGTGGACACCCTCCTGGCCCTGCCGGGCATCGGCGCGTACACGGCACGGGCCGTCGCGGCGTTCGCCTACGGGCAGCGGTGCCCGGTGGTCGACACGAACGTCCGCCGCGTCGTGGCACGGGCCGTGCACGGCGCGGGCGACGCCGGTCCGCCGTCCACCACCAAGGACATGAAGGACGTCGAAGCCCTCCTCCCCGAAGAAAAGGCGCGCGCCGCGGTCTACTCCGCCGCCCTGATGGAGCTGGGCGCGCTCGTCTGCACGGCCCGCGCGCCCAAGTGCGCCGACTGCCCCGTGTTCGCCGCGTGCGCGTGGCAGCTCAACGGCCGTCCCGCGTACGACGGCCCGGCGAAGGTCGTGCAGAAGTTCGCGGGCACCGACCGGCAGGTGCGCGGCCTGCTGCTGGACGTGCTGCGCGGCACCAGCGAACCCGTGGCGAAGACCCGGCTCGACGTGGTCTGGTCGGACGCGGGCCAGCGGGACCGGTGCCTGCACTCGCTGCTCGTCGACGGCCTGGTCGAGCAGACCGACGAGGGCCTGTTCGCGCTGCCCGGGGAGCACTGACCGTGCACGTGCTCGTGGTGTTCTTCGACGCCGAGGCCGACCAGGCCGTGCGGTCCCTGTGGCGGCGGATCGGCGCGAGGTCGCAGCTGCCGCCGCACCTGACGTACGCGGCGGCGGGCACGATCGGGCCGAAGGTGCGCGCCGAGCTGCGCGAGGACCTGTCCCGGCTGTGGCTGCCCGACGTCTGGCTGCACACCCTCAGCGCCACGGAGAACACGCTGCAGCTCGGCGCGGTCGTCGACGCCGAGCTGCTGGCCGTGCACTCGGCCGTGCACGACGTCCTCGCGGGCCGCGTGAAGCACCCGAACAGCCGGCACCTGCCGGGCAGCTGGGTGCCGCACTGCACGCTGGTCGACGGCGAGGACGCCGAGGTGAAGGCCGCGTTCGCCGAGCTGCACCCGATCACGCCGATCCGCGCCAAGACCCGCGAGATGGCGATCGTGGACACTCAGACGGGGTCGATCGACCCGCTCAGGAACGCCTCCACCGCGCCCCGGTAGACCTCCGGCGCCTCGTCGTGCACGACGTGCCCGGACTCCGGCACCACCAGGTGCGTCCCCCCGGTCCGCCGCGCCACCTCGGCCATCTGCCCGGCCCGCAGCCCGCCGCGACCCGCCTCGACCACGAGCGTCGGGCACCGGATCGCGTCCACGTGATCCCAGTACGCCCGCTCGCCCCACTCGGAGGCGATCTCGTACAGGTCGGGCAGGTGCGCGATGAGGTGCCAGCCGTCCTCGCGCTCCTCGAACATCTCCTCCACCCGCGGCACGTCCACGACCGTCCGGACGTGCGCCAGGGACTCGAACGCGGGCGGCCACGAGTCGAAGTACCACTTCCACTCGTCGACCGTGCGGCCGCGGTTGTCCGGCACCACGTCCTCGGCCACGACCGCGCGCACCAGGTCGGGCCGGGTCGCGGCGAGCGCCCACGCGTGCAGCCCGCCCATCGAGTGCCCGATCACCACGGCGGGCGCGAGGTCGTGCCGCTCGATCACCTCGGCGGCGTCGGCGACGAAGTCCTCCGTCCGGTACGGCCCCCGCACCGGGTTGCGGCCGTGCCCCCGCGCGTCCGGGGCGACCACCCGCCCGTACGGCTTGAGCCACTGCGCGACCGTCCACCACGTGCTCGCCCGGCTCATCAGGCCGTGGAGCAGCAGGATGCCCTGCCCCGATCCCCCGAACTCCGCAACGCTCATGCGTGCATCATGTCGGCATGGCCATCAGTCCCAAGGCGCGCCCGTACCTGATCGTCGTCATCGTGGTGCTGGTGGTGGCCGGGATCGTGGTGGCCAGGCTGCCGAGGGACCAGCCGGGCGCGACGCCGACGCCGCCGCCCGCGACCACCCCCTCCGTGGTGAACGCCGAGGGCGGCGACGGCGCGGGTGACGCGTACTACCCGCAGGACGGCAACACCGGCTACGACGTCAGCGCGTACGACGTGTCGGTCACCTACGACCCGGCGACGAAGCGGCTGGACGGGGTCGCGAGGATCACCGCCAGGGCGACCGCCGACCTGTCCCGGTTCAACCTCGACCTGTACGCGCTGGAGGTCTCCGGCGTCGACGTGCGCGATCAGGCGGCCGACTACCGCCAGGAGGGCGACCACGAGCTGGTCGTCACTCCCGGAGCGCCCCTGGCCGACGGCGAGGAGTTCACCACCACCGTCCGGTACGGCGGCGTGCCGACCCTGTTCGAGGACCGCGCGCTGGGCCGCAGCGGCTGGCAGGTCTCCGCGTCCGGCGGCGCGTTCGCGGCGGGCGAGCCGCACTCGGCGACCACCTGGTTCCCCGCCAACGACACCCCGCGCGACAAGGCGTCGTTCGCGCTGACCGCCCGCGTGCCGGAGGGCTGGTCGGTGATCTCCAATGGCGTCGAGGGCGGCTCCACCACCGCCGACGGCTGGACGTCGTTCCGCTGGGTCGCCGAGCAGCCGATGGCCACCTACCTGACCACGATCGCGATCGACCGGTGGACCGTCGAGCGGTCCACGCTGCCCGACGGCACGCCCGTGGTGGACGCCTACGCGCCGGGCGCGGAGGGCGGCAGGCAGCACCAGGAGCGGCTGCCGGAGGTGCTCGCGTTCCTGTCGGAGAAGTTCGGGCCCTACCCGTTCTCCTCGGCGGGCGGGATCTTCCTGGCCGACGACATCGGCTTCTCGCTGGAGACCCAGACCCGGCCCATCTACGCGGGCTGGGCCGACCTCGACACCGTGGTGCACGAGCAGGCGCACCAGTGGTTCGGCGACTCGGTGAGCCTGGAGAACTGGGCCGACATCTGCCTGAACGAGTGCTTCGCCTCCTACGCCCAGTGGCTGTGGGCGGAGGCCAAGCAGGGCGTCGACCTGGACGACCGCTACCTCGCCGAGGTCGAGCGGGTCGCCGACCGCGAGACGTACTGGGGCCGCAAGCTCTACGACATGGGCCGCGGCAACGAGTTCCGCGGCGTCTACGACAAGGGGCAGCTCGCCCTGCACGCGTTGCGCCGCCAGATCGGCGACCCCGCCTTCGACCGCGTGGTCAAGGACTGGACGGCCGCGAACCGGGGCGGCAACGCGTCGTGGCCGGAGTTCGAGGCGCACGCGGAGCAGGTGTCGGGGCAGGACCTGGACGCGTTCTTCACCGCGTGGTTCCGCGGCGACGAGGCGCCCGCCGACGAGTTCCTGTACCCGGGTCCGCTGCGCCGGTGACTCGCCGGACCGGCCGGTGAAACTGGCTACAGTGGTTACATGGCCACCTGGACGAGGACGCTGACCCGCCCGGACGGGCAGAGCTTCCGCTTCGACCCCGGCAGCTTCGCGATGGAACTCCTGGTCAGCGGCGGTCCAGGCGAACTGCGCGTGTTCGAGGCGCTGCACCGGCCGGACGACCTGGCCGCGTGGCTGGTCGACTCGCGCCTGGCCGCGACCGCGCCGTTCACCGCGGCCGACGTGCGCGTCACCGAAGCCGAGCTGGTCGCGGTGAAGCGGCTGCGTGACGCGTTCTGGGGAGTGGCGCGGGCGTTGGCCGAGGGCGCCGACCTGCCGGCGGAGGGCCTGGAGGTGCTGAACGCGGCCACCGCCGAGACGCCCCGGCCGGTCGTCGACCCCCGCACGCGGGCGCTCACCTGGGCCCGGCCGATCACCGGCACGCAGGTGCTCGGCGCGGCGGCCCGTGACGCGGTCGAGCTCGTCGCGCACGGCGGCGTGCGGGCGTGCTCGGCGGCCGACTGCGGACTGCTGTTCGTGGACGCGTCCCGGGCGGGCAACCGCCGCTGGTGCTCGATGGAGCGGTGCGGCAACAGGCACAAGGTCCGCGCGCACCGCGCCCGCCACGAGACGGAACCGGCCGCGGCGCAGTAACGTCGGGGCATGGCTGTTGTGAAGATCAATGCGATCCACGTGCCCGACGGCTCGGGCCCGGAGCTGGAGAAGCGGTTCGCCGCGCGGCTGGGCGCGGTGGACTCCGAGCCCGGTTTCCTCGGCTTCCAGCTCCTGCGGCCGGTCAAGGGCGACGAGCGGTACTTCGTGGTCACGCAGTGGGAGACCGAAGAGGACTTCCAGAACTGGATGGGCGGCCGGGCCAAGGAGGCGCACTCGGGCGAGCGCGCCAAGCCGGTCGGCACCGGGTCCGACCTGCTGGAGTTCGAGGTCGTGCTCAGCTCCCAAGCGAAGAAGTGACTCCCCCGGAAGTGGCATCCCGGCGGTGAACGAGGCGCTCGACCGCGCGGCGGAGCTGATCTCCTCCGCCGACGCGGTGCTGGTGTGCGCGGGCGCGGGGATGGGCGTCGACTCCGGCCTGCCCGACTTCCGCGGCGCGGCCGGCTTCTGGCAGGCGTACCCGCCCTACGAGCGGCTGGGGCTGCGGTTCGAGGAACTGGCCGACCCGGTGCACTTCGTGGAGGACCCGACGCTCGCCTGGGGCTTCTACGGGCACCGGCTCGACCTGTACCGGCGCACGATGCCGCACGACGGGTTCCGCGTGCTGCGCGAGTGGGGCGCGCGGGTGTTCACGTCGAACGTGGACGGCCAGTTCCAGCGGGCCGGGTTCGCCGACGTGGCCGAGGTGCACGGGTCGATCCACCACCTGCAGTGCGTGGAGCCGTGCACGGACGACGTGTGGCCCGCCGACGACGTCGTGGTGGACGTGGACCCCGAGTCGATGCGCGCGACCGGGCCGCTGCCGTCGTGCCGCAACTGCGGCGGGCTGGCGAGGCCGAACATCCTCATGTTCGGCGACTGGTCGTGGCTCGGCGGGCCGTCGCAGAAGGCGTTGGACGGGCTCGCCCAGTGGCGGCGCGCGCACCGGAACCTCGCCGTGCTGGAACTAGGCGCGGGTGTCGCGGTGCCGACCGTGCGGCGTCAGGCGGAGCTGGCCAGTGCCGCGTCGGGCGCGTTGATCAGGATCAACCCGCGCGAGCCGGAGGTGCGGCACGGGCGTGGTGTGTCGTTGCCGATGGGCGCGCTGGCGGCGATCACCGAGTTGGCACGACGAATCGGGTGAGGACGGCCCGGTGGTCCGAGCCGGGGATGTCGACCACGGTGAACTCCTCCACCGGGCACCGCTCGTCGACCAGCACGTGGTCGATGGCCACCGGCGGCGGCCACAGCGCGCCGGCCGGCCAGGTCGGGTTCATGCCCGCGCCGACCTGGTCGGCGGCGTCCGCGTAACCGGTGTTGAGCAGCCGGCGCAGGCCCACGTGGTCCAGGGTGGCGTTGAAGTCGCCCGCGAGCACGCGCACCGGCCCGTCCAGCTCCCGTTCCGGCAGGCCCGCCATGTCGCGCTGCCAGCTCTCCGGCCCGGCGTCGACCACCGGCGGCAGCGGGTGCACGGACAGCACCTCGATGTCCTCGCCGGGCACGTCGACCAGCGCGCCCGCCTGGCGCAACGTGCTGGGCGGCGTGAGCGTGCGGGGGAACACCGGGTAGCGCGACGCGATGCCGGACCCGGAGCCGCCCGGCTCGTCGAGGAAGTGCCGGTAGGGCAGCACCTCGTCCAGGCCCGCGCGCTCGAAGTCGCGCACCATCTCCGGGGTCAGCTCCTGCAGCGTGAGCACGTCGACGTCGTGCGCCCGCACCGCCGCCACGACCGCCTCCGCGTCGGCCATGCCGACCAGCAGGTTCGCCGCCATCACGGTGACCTCCTGGCCGACGCCGACCGGCCGTGAGTCGGGGAACGCCCGCGGCGCGACCGCCGCCACCAGCACCACCGCGACCAGCAACGTCACCGTGCCGACCGCCCAGCGCCGCAGCAGCAGCGCCAGCGCGCCCAGGACCACGCCTGCGGCGGTGAAGTAGGGCGTCAGGGCGGTCGTCGCGACCATGTACCGCGTGCCGTCGATGCCGAGCAGCCGGGTGAGCGCCGCGAGCAGGAAGGCGATGGCCGCCACCACCAGCAAGAACGTCGTCCCCTTGCGCCTGGTGCGGCGTTCCTCGATGTCGACCACGCGATCTAGTCTGCCTGAGTGGAAGTTTTGCTGACGGGGTTCGAGCCGTTCGGCGGGGAGGTCACCAACCCGTCGTGGGACGCGGTCGACGCCGTGCGACCGGACGGTTACCGTCTGACGAAGTTGCGCCTGCCGTGCGTGTTCGACGAGTCGATCGCCGTGCTGCGGGACGCGCTCGCCGCGCATCGCCCCGACCTGGTCGTGTGCGTCGGCCAGGCGGGTGGGCGGGTCGGGATCACGCCGGAGCGCGTCGCGGTGAACCTGGACGACGCCCGGATCCCGGACAACGCGGGTGCACAGCCCATCGACGAGCCCGTGGTGCGAGGAGGGCCGGCGGCGTACTTCACCGGGCTGCCGGTGAAGGCGTGCGTGGCGGCGGTGGCGGCCGAGGGCATCCCGGCGTCGGTGTCGCACTCGGCCGGCACGTTCGTGTGCAACCACGTGTTCTACGGCCTCATGCACCTGATCGCGACCGAGCACCCGCACGTGCGCGGCGGGTTCGTGCACGTGCCGTTCTCGCCGGAGCAGGCCGAGGCGGGCGGCCACCCCAGCCTGCCCGTCGCCACCACGGCGCGGGCGCTGGAGCTGATCGTCCGCACGTCGCTGGCCACGTCCACCGACCTGCACGTCACCGCCGGCACCCTGCACTGACCCGCCGCAGACCTGCACCAACCCCGCACCGATCTGCACCTGGATCTGCAAACCTGCATTAACGGCCGCAGACCGGCACCGAACCCTGCACCAACCCGCATTGACCTGGCACTGACCTGCACCAACAACTGCAAAATTGCATTGACGGCCGTGGATCTGCACCCGCCCCGGCGGACCTGCACTGACGGCCGGGGGTTTGCATCGACCGGCGGACCTGCGCGGATCCTGGCACCGATCTCTGCGCCGATCCCTGCCCCGTCCCACGGCCCCCGACGGACCCCACCGAACCCTTCCGCCAGCCGTCCACCAGCCGTCCGCTGGCCGTCCGGAAAGCGAAACGCCCCCCGGGCGAACCCGGGGGGCGTTTCGGTCGATCGTCACATCAGGCGGACTCGGAGTCCGAGTCGCCGCCCGAGTCGCCACCGGAGGCGGCCAGGTCGACCGGCGGGGCGTCCGGCACCTGCAGCGGCTTGGTCTCGCCGCGGAAGGTGAAGTGCGCCTTGTCGTCGGCCTCGGACTCGCCGTCCCAGCCCTCGACGTCGGTGATGATGATCTGGCCGGCCTGGATCTCTCCGAACAGGATCTTCTCCGACAGCTGGTCCTCGATCTCGCGCTGGATCGTGCGGCGCAGCGGCCGGGCGCCCAGCACGGGGTCGAACCCGCGCTTGGCCAGCAGCCTCTTCGCGCGATCCGTGAGCTCGATCGCCATGTCCTTGTTCTTCAACTGCTGCTCGACGCGGGCGATCATCAGGTCCACCATCTTGATGATCTCGTCCTGCGTGAGCTGGTGGAAGACGATGATGTCGTCGATGCGGTTGAGGAACTCGGGCCGGAAGTGCTTCTTCAGCTCGTCGTTGACCTTGTTCTTCATGCGCTCGTAGTTGGACGCGGTGTCCTGACCCGAGGTGAAGCCCAAGCCGACGGCCTTGCTGATGTCCGACGTGCCCAGGTTGGACGTGAAGATGATGACGGTGTTCTTGAAGTCCACCGTCCGGCCCTGACCGTCGGTCAGGCGGCCGTCCTCCAACACCTGGAGCAGCGTGTTGTAGACCTCCTGGTGAGCCTTCTCGATCTCGTCGAACAGCACCACGGAGAACGGCTTGCGGCGCACCTTCTCGGTGAGCTGGCCGCCCTCTTCGTAGCCGACGTAGCCGGGAGGGGCACCGAACAGGCGCGACGCCGTGTAGCGGTCGTGGAACTCGCCCATGTCGATCTGGATGAGGGCGTCGTCCTCGCCGAACAGGAAGTTCGCCAGCGCCTTCGACAGCTCGGTCTTACCCACACCGGACGGGCCGGCGAAGATGAACGAGCCCGACGGGCGCTTCGGGTCCTTCAGACCCGCCCGCGTGCGGCGGATCGCCTGGCTGACCGCCTTGACGGCGTCGACCTGGCCGATGATCCGCTTGTGCAGCTCGTCCTCCATGCGGAGCAGACGCGTGGTCTCCTCCTCGGTGAGCTTGAACACGGGGATGCCGGTCCAGTTCGCCAGCACCTCGGCGATCTGCTCGTCGTCCACCTCGGCGACGACGTCGAGGTCGCCGTCCTTCCACTGCTTCTCCCGCTCGGCCTTCTGGCCCAGCAGCGTCTTCTCCTGGTCGCGGAGCTTCGCGGCGCGCTCGAAGTCCTGCGCGTCGATCGCGGACTCCTTGTCCCGGCGCACGTCGGCGATCTTCTCGTCGAACTCGCGCAGGTCCGGCGGCGCGGTCATCCGGCGGATGCGCATCCGCGCGCCCGCCTCGTCGATGAGGTCGATCGCCTTGTCCGGCAGGAACCGGTCGTTGATGTACCGGTCGGCCAGCGTGGCGGCGGCGACCAGCGCGGAGTCGGTGATCGAGACGCGGTGGTGCGCCTCGTACCGGTCCCGCAGACCCTTGAGGATCTCGATCGTGTGCTCCAGCGACGGCTCGCCGACCTGGATCGGCTGGAACCGGCGCTCGAGGGCGGGGTCCTTCTCGACGTACTTGCGGTACTCGTCGAGGGTGGTCGCGCCGATGGTCTGGAGCTCGCCGCGGGCCAGCATGGGCTTGAGGATCGACGCGGCGTCGATCGCGCCCTCGGCGGCGCCGGCGCCCACCAGGGTGTGGATCTCGTCGATGAACAGGATGATGTCGCCGCGCGTGCGGATCTCCTTGAGCACCTTCTTCAGGCGCTCTTCGAAGTCACCGCGGTAGCGCGAGCCCGCGACCAGCGAACCCAGGTCCAGCGTGTAGAGCTGCTTGTCCTTCAGCGTCTCGGGCACCTCGCCCTTGACCACCATCTGGGCCAGGCCCTCGACGACGGCGGTCTTGCCCACGCCGGGCTCGCCGATCAGGACCGGGTTGTTCTTGGTGCGGCGGGACAGCACCTGCATGACCCGCTCGATCTCCTTGGTGCGCCCGATCACCGGGTCGAGCTTGCCCTCCCGCGCGCTGGCGGTCAGGTTGCGCCCGAACTGGTCGAGGACCAGGGACGAGGACGGGGTGCCCTCACCGCGGCCGCCGGACTCGGCCGGCTCCTTGCCGCCGGAGTAGCCGGACAGGAGCTGGAGGACCTGCTGGCGCACCCGGTTGAGGTCCGCGCCGAGCTTGACCAGCACCTGCGCGGCGACGCCCTCGCCCTCGCGGATCAGGCCGAGCAGGATGTGCTCCGTGCCGATGTAGTTGTGTCCGAGCTGCAGCGCTTCGCGCAGTGACAGCTCGAG
The DNA here is from genome assembly GCF_040656635.1 of Actinosynnema sp. NPDC049800. Taxonomy (NCBI): domain Bacteria; kingdom Bacillati; phylum Actinomycetota; class Actinomycetes; order Pseudonocardiales; family Pseudonocardiaceae; genus Actinosynnema; species Actinosynnema sp. NPDC049800. The sequence goes on from NZ_JBFAMT010000013.1 coordinate 164,815, forward strand.
CACCTTCTTGGCGCGCGGGGTGAAGGGGATGTGGCCGGATGGGGCCTGCTGACCCTGGCCGATGATCTCTTCGACCTGCTGGCGGACGCCCTCCAGCGCGATCCCCAACGACTCCAGCGCCTTGGCGGCGACACCTTCACCCTCGTGGATCAACCCCAGGAGGATGTGCTCGGTGCCGATGTAGTTGTGGTTGAGCATCCGGGCCTCTTCTTGGGCCAGGACAACCACCCGCCTCGCGCGGTCGGTGAACCTTTCGAACATTCGCACTCCCTGACTGCTGCGCCGGCGGTCCTCGGGCTCACCCCTGGCCGACCGTCTGGCTGACCGTTGGAGAGCGCGGCACCGTGGGACCACTGTAGTCGTCAGCCCCGACACTCTCAGTTCCCGATCGCAGGCAGCCGTCTTCGGGGATCTCTGACATCGGTATCAACGCGTGATCTGCCAGCGAGATTCCACGGAACGGGCGTTGTCCGCTGAGCGCGAACATTCAGCCGTTCGGCGACATCCGGGGTGACCGGGGTCACCGAGGCGGTGCAAGTTAGGCGAACCTCGGTAAGGTTAGGCAAGCCTCAACCCACGCGACCGTCTCGAACCGACGAGGACCTTCTGGACATGACCGTACCGGCGCGGACCACGGTGTGCGACGTGACGACCCCCGTCGCGCGGTCGCTCGCGCAGGTCTCGCTGTACGAGGGCTTCGAGGCGCGGTTCGGGCTGCCGGCCGAGCGTGGCGACTGGGTCCTGTGCTCGGAGTTCACCGGCGAGCCGGAGCGGTTCGACGCGTGGCGCAAGGCGCTGGCGGAGTGGCTGCGGGAGCAGCACGGCGAGGCGCCCGAGCGCACTACCGCCGGGTACGTCATGAGCTGGTACCTCAACGTCGTCGGCGTGCTGGGCGGGCTGCTGTTCCACACCGCGCGGCGGGTGCCGTCGCTGCGGCCGGCCGACGTGGCGATCAAGGTGGCGGCCGGTGGTCGGCCGCACGTGGTCGGGGTGGCGTTGCTGAACGACGAGTTCGCGTGCCTGCCGGACGACCCGGAGGCCGACCACCCGGCGGCGACCGTGGTGGCCGACGAGACGGCGCTGGCGGCGTTGCTGAGGGCCCGGTTCGCGGCGCACAGCGCGCAGTTCGTGGGCGCCTTCGGGCCGACCGTGCGGCTGGGGCGGCGGATGCTGTGGGCGGCGGCCACGGACGCCCTGGACAGCGCGGCGTGGACGGCGGGCCAGCTGTGCGGCGACGAGACGGCCGGCGTGATGGACTCGGCGCTGCTGCTGCCGGCCAAGCTCGACCCGTTCACCTCGGCGTCCACCCTGAAGGCCACGGACACGGGCTGGACCCGCCGCCGCGAGAGCTGCTGCTTCCACTTCGTGCTGCCCGACGCCACCGCCTGCGCCACCTGCCCCCGCACCTGCTGACCCCGCGCGTGCCCTACGCCCGGAACGCGCGTGCGGACACGCGGGTCAGTGGTGGTGGCCGATGGGGATGACCAGTGGGGTGTGGGAGACGGGATCGGGGATGACGCGGGCGGACAGGCCGAAGACGTCCAGCAGGTTCGGCTCGGTCAGCACGTCGGACGGCGTGCCGGCCACCACGATCCGGCCGTCCTTCATCGCGACCAGGCGGTCCGCGTAACGGGCGGCCAGGTTCAGGTCGTGCAGGACCATCACCACGGTCCGGCCGAAGTCCCGGTGCAGCCGGCGCACGAGGTCCAGCACGTCGATCTGGTGCGCCAGGTCCAGGTAGGTCGTCGGCTCGTCGAGCAGCAGCAGGTCCGTGCCCTGCGCCAGCGCCATCGAGATCCACGCCCGCTGCCGCTGCCCGCCGGACAGCTCGTCCACGGTCCGGTCGGCCAGCGCGGCCATGGCGGTCATCTCCAGGGCCGAGGCCACCGCCGCCTCGTCCTCCGGCGACCACTGCCGGTACCACGCCTGGTGCGGGTGCCGCCCGCGCGCGACCAGCTCGGCCACGGTCAGCCCCTCGGGCGCCTGCGGCGACTGCGGCAGCATCGCCAGCACCTTCGCCACCTCGCGGGTCGGCGTCCGGTCGATCCGCTTGCCGTCCAGCACCACCGCGCCCGAACGCGCGGGCAGCAGCCGCCCCAGGGCGCGCAGCAACGTCGACTTGCCGCACCCGTTGGGCCCGATCACCGCCGTCACCGAACCGGACAGCACGTCCAGGTCCAGCCCGGACACCACCAGCCGCTCCCCGTACCCCACGGACAGCGACTGCGCCTGCAGCCGAACAGCGGTCATACCCGTGCCTCCCGGCGACTGCGGACGAGCAGGTACATCAGATAGGGGGCGCCGAGCACCGCCGTCACCACGCCGACCGGCAGCTCGAACCCGCCGAACGCGAGCCGCGCGACCAGGTCCGACACCACCACCAGCAGCCCGCCGACCACGGCCGACCCCAGCAGCGGCGGCGTGGCGGTCCCGGCCACCCGCAGCGCGATCTGCGGCGACGCCAGCGCCACGAACGCCACCGGACCGGCCGACGCCGTGGCCACGGCCGCCAGCACGACCGCGATCAGCAGCATCACGCTGCGCGCGCCGTTGAGCCGCACGCCGAGCCCGCGCACGGTGTCGTCGTCGAACTGCAGCGCGCCCAGCAGCCGGGAGCCGACCAGGGCCGCCGGGATCAGCACCGCCAGCGCCAGCCCGACCGGCACGACGTGCTCCCACCCGCGCCCGTTCAGGCTCCCGGTGATCCACACCATCACCCGCGCCGCGTCGGTCACGTCGCCGACGGTCAGCAGGTAGTGGGTGAAGTTGCCGGTCACGGCCGACACGCCGATGCCGACCAGCACCAGCCGGAACCCCTCGATCCCCCGCCGCCAGGCCAGCCCGTAGACCAGCAGCCCGGCCAGCAGACCGCCGCCCAGCGCCGCCAGCGGCACGCCGACCGTCGCCGTGGTCCCGCCGACCGCGCCCATCGACCCGGCGAACGTGATCACGGTGACCGCACCGGCCCCCGCGCCCCACGTCACGCCGAGGATGTCCGGGCTCGCCAGCGGGTTGCGCGCGATCGACTGGAACACCGCGCCCGCCACCCCCAGGGCCGCGCCGACGAACACCGCGGTCAACGCCCGCGGCAGCCGCAGGTCGAGCACGATGAACCGCTGCCCCCGCTGCCCGCCGCCCAGCAGCACGTCGAACACCTGCCCCAGCGGGATCGGGAAGTCGCCGCGGGCAACGCTCACCGCACCCGCGAGCACCACCAGCGCCAGCCCGACGACCACCACGGCGAGCGGCCGCCACCGCAGCGGCCCCGACACGGGTCCGACCCGGAAACCCGGGGGCGCCTTGGCCACCACACCGCTCACAGCTTCACCAGCTTCCGCCGCCGCACGAGGGCGATGAAGAACGGCGCGCCGACCAGCGCCATCACCACGCCGACCTCCAGCTCGCCCGGCCTCGTCACGACCCGTCCCACGACGTCCGCGACCAGCAGCACGATCGCGCCGATCACCGCCGAGAACGGCAGCAGCCACCGGTAGTCCGGCCCGGTCAGCGCCCGCGCCGCGTGCGGCACGACGAGCCCGAGGAACCCGATCGGCCCGCACACCGCCACCGCGCCGCCCACCAGCAACGTCGTCGCGACCACGCCGACGACCCGGGTCGCCGCCACCCGCTGCCCCAGCGACCGGGCCACGTCGTCACCCAGCGCCAGCGCGTTGAGCCCCGGCGCGTTGGCCGCCGCCAGCACGAGCCCGAGCACCAGGAACGGCAGCACCTGACCCAGCACGACGAGGTCGCGCCCGGCGATGCCCCCGACCTGCCAGAACCGGAACGCGTCCAGGCTCTGCCGGTCCAGCAGCACGATCGCGGACACCAGGCCGTGCATGAGCGCGCTCACCGCCGCGCCCGCCAGCGCCAACGTGACCGGCGTCGGCCCGCTGCGCCCCGACCCCAGCAGGAACACCACGACGCTGGCCACGAGCGCGCCGCCGAACGCGAACCACACGTACCCGTGGAGGCTGGTCACCCCCAGCGTGAAGATCGACAGCACCACCGCGAACGCCGCGCCCTGCGTGACGCCGAGGATGCCCGGGTCGGCCAGCGGGTTGCGGGTGTGGCCCTGCATCAGCGCGCCGCCGACGCCCAGCGCGACCCCGACCGCGATGCCGAGCAGCGTGCGCGGCACCCTCAGCTCACGGACGACGAGGTCGTTCTCCAGCCCCGTCGGCGCGGTCAACGCGTGCCAGACGTCGGCGATCGGGATGTCCTTCGCGCCGATGGCGACGCTGGCGAGCGCGACCAGGGCCAGGAGACCGACGAGCAGGGCCAGGCGGGTGGGGTGGAGGGCCACGGCGCTTGCTCCTCCCCCGGCGACCCGACCTTCGGTGAGGTAAGCCTAACCGAACACGGTCCGATCACCGCCGAGCACGCTCCGTGCCGCCGAACGGTCGAGTCGTGATCACCTGAGTGCGGTGGCCCGAACCGCACAATCGATCTTCACAACTCCGCTCACGAGTCCCGAAAAACAACCAGGGGCGCCGGAGGAATCCGGCGCCCCTTCGTCGATTGACGTAATTGCGGTGGCCTGCGCCACCCGCACAACTCGCGTCAGCCCTGCTGGTGGTAAGCCTCCAGCACCTCGGCCGGGATGCGCCCGCGATCGGAGACCTTCATCCCCTGCTTGCGCGCCCACTCCCGAATGGCCTGGTTCTGCTCGCGATCCGCCGAAGCCGGACGAGCCGCCTTCACACCGGCCGGACGACCCGGGCCGCGCTTGCGGCCGCCCGCCTTGCGGGCACTGGCGACGAAGTCGGCGAGAGCGTCGCGGAGCCTGCCCGCATTGCTCGCGGAAAGGTCGATCTCGTAGGACACGCCGTCCAATCCGAAGCCGACCGTCTCCTCCGCCTTCCCACCGTCCAGGTCATCGACCAGGGTCACGGTGACCTTCTGCGCCATGCGTATCCTCCTGGACTCGAATGCGCGGTGTTCCCCGACCGCGACCTAAAGCATTGGCGAGTGCAGGTTAGCGCACAACTGGAGGAATGCGCCGCCTGGAGTCCGAGAAGTTACTCATTCCGGGCGCACGAGGGGGAACAGGATCGTCTCCCGGATACCGAGACCGGTGAGCGCCATCAGCAGCCGGTCGATGCCCATTCCCACACCGCCGCTCGGTGGCATTCCGTACTCCAGTGATCGCAGAAAGTCTTCGTCGACCGGCATCGCCTCGGCGTCACCGGTGGCCCCCAGGCGGGCCTGGGCTTCCAACCGCTCGCGCTCGACCACCGGGTCCACCAGTTCCGAGTATCCCGTGGCCAACTCGAAACCGCGCACGTACAGGTCCCACTTTTCGGCCACACCCGGCCGGGTGCGGTGCTGACGGGTGAGCGGCGAGGTCTCCAGCGGGAAATCGCGCACAAACGTGGGCGCGTGCAGGGTGTCGCCGACCAGGTGCTCCCACAGCTCCTCGACCAGCTTGCCGTGCCCCAGCTTGGGGTCCGTGTCCAGGCCGTGCTTGTCGGCCAGCTCCAGCAACCGCTCCGAAGAGGTTTCGGGCGTGACTTCCTCGCCCGCCGCTCCGGACAACGAGTCGTACATGCTCAACGTGGTCCACTCGCCGCCGAGGTCGTACTCGGTGCCGTCGACCAGGGTCACCACGTGCGAACCGGCGATCGCCATCGCGGCTTCCTGGATCAGCTCCCGGGTCAGCACCGCGTTCGTGTCGTAGGTGGCGTACGCCTCGTAGTACTCCAGCATGGAGAACTCCGGCGAATGCGACGAGTCCATGCCCTCGTTGCGGAAGTTGCGGTTGATCTCGAAGACCTTCTCGATACCGCCCACCACGCACCGCTTGAGGTACAGCTCGGGCGCGATCCGCAGGAACAGGTCGATGTCGAGCGCGTTCGACCGGGTCACGAACGGCCGGGCGCTCGCGCCACCCTGCAACGTCTGCAACATCGGGGTCTCGACTTCGATGAAACCGCGCCGGTGGAACGACTCCCGCAACGAGCGCACCACCGCGGCCCGGTTGCGCACCGTGTTCCGGGCCTGCTCGCGCAGGATCAGATCCACGTACCGCTGGCGAATGCGGGTTTCCTCGGCGAGTTCCTTGTGCGCGACCGGCAACGGGCGCAACGCCTTCGCCGCCAGGGACCACTGGTCCGCCATCACCGACAGTTCGCCGCGGCGGGACGTGATGACCTCGCCGTGCACGAATACGTGGTCGCCCAAGTCGACCTCGGACTTCCATTCGCCGAGCGACTGCTCGCCGACGCCGTTCAGGCTCAGCATCGCCTGCAGTTCGGTGCCGTCGCCCTCGCGCAGCGTGGCGAAGCACAACTTGCCGGTGTTGCGGATGAACATGACCCGGCCCGTCACACCGACCACATCACCGGTCGCGGTGTCCGGTTCCAGTCCCTGATGCGCTTCGCGCACCTCGCGCAACGTGTGCGTGCGCGGTACTTCGACCGGATACGGGTCGACGCCGCGTTCCAGCAGTCGCGCCCGCTTCTCCCGGCGCACCCTCAGCTGCTCGGGGAGATCGTCGTCGCTGGTCGCGGAACCGGTCGCTGGCTGCTCACTCACAAGACGAAGAGTACGGAAAGACCACTCGGGAAATCGAACCGGATCTCACTAGGCTCTGGCGGGTGACGGGAGATGACTTGCGGGCCAGGCGGGCGAACTCCTTCGGAGCGCACGCCTCGGCGTACGCGGAACACCGACCGGACTACCCCGCCGAGGCCGTCCGCTGGGCGCTGGAGCCCTTGGGTGAGGGGCCGCACCAGGTGCTCGACCTGGGTGCGGGCACGGGCAAGCTGACCGGCGGGCTGCTCGCCGAGGGCCACCACGTGACGGCGGTGGAGCCCGACGAGGCGATGCTCTCGGAGCTGGTGCGGCACCACGGCGCGGCGCGCGCGTTGCCCGGCAGCGCGGAGCGGATCCCGCTGCCGGACGGCACGGTGGACGCGGTCGTGGTCGGCCAGGCGTTCCACTGGTTCGACCAGGCGCGGGCGATGCCGGAGATCGCCCGCGTGCTGCGGCCGGGCGGTGTGCTGGCGGCGCTGTGGAACGACTACGACGACTCGGTGCCGTGGATGGCGGAGTTCGTCCGGGCCACCCAGTCCACCGTCAGCGCGCAGGACGAGCTGGCCTTCGCCCCGACGACGGAGCACGAGCCGTTCACCGACCTGGCCACCCGGGTCTTCCCGCACGTGCACCGGCGCACCGCCGAGTCCCTGGTGGCGACGCTCAACACGCACTCGCACGCGTTGGTGATCCCGGAGGAGGAGCGGGCCGCGATGAACGCGCGGGTGCTCGCGTTCCTCAAGTCCCGCCCGGAGACCGCCGAGGGCGAGTTCGACTTCCCGCTGACCACCTACGCGAAGCGCCTGCGGAGGGCCTGAACGCCGCCGAGGTCGCCGCCGTCCGCCCCGCGGACGATCGACTTCCGGGCGACCTCGCCGCCGTCCGCGGAGCAGCGGCGATCAAACGCGGTTGCGCTCGAACACCAGGCGCAGGCCCAGCAGCGTGAGGTCCGGCACGTGCGCCTGGATGGTGGCCGACTCGGTCACCACCAAGGGCGCGAGGCCGCCGGTCGCGATGACCGTGACCGGGCCGGGCTCGCTGAGCTGGAGCTCGTCCACGATGCGGCGCACCAGGCCGTCCACCTGGCCGACGAACCCGTAGACGATGCCGGACTGCAGGCACTCCACGGTGTTCTTGCCGATCACCGACCGCGGCCGCACCAGCTCGACCTTGCGCAGCTGCGCGGCGCGGGCCGCCAGCGCGTCGACGGAGATCTCGATGCCCGGCGCCAGCGCGCCGCCGAGGAACTCGCCCTTCGCCGAGATCACGTCCAGGTTCGTGGACGTGCCGAAGTCGACCACCACGCACGCCGTGCTGTGCAGGTGGTGCGCGGCCAGCGTGTTGATCACCCGGTCGGAGCCGACCTCCTTGGGGTTGTCCACCAGCAGCGGCACGCCGGTCCGCACGCCCGGCTCCACCAGCACCTTCGGCACGCCCGAGTAGTACCGGCCCAGCATCACGCGCAGCTCGCGCAGAACCGCGGGCACGGTGGACAGCGCCGAGATGCCGGTGATCTTGTCCGCGTACTCGCCGAGCAGGCCGCGCATCGTCAGCGCCAGCTCGTCGGCGGTCATCCGCGCGTCGGTGCGCATCCGCCAGTCCCGGATCAGCGCGGCGGAATCACCCGTGCCGTCGTACAGGCCCAGCACGATGTTGGTGTTGCCGACGTCGATGGCGAGCAGCACAGCGGTTCCCCCTAGTCCTCGGCCTGGATCAACGCGTCCAGCGCCGCCGCGTCCTCGGTCTCCGCCGCCACCGGCTCCGGCAGCGCGGTCGCGGAACCGTTCACCAGGCCCGAGCCCGCCGGCGCGTGCGCCGGGTCCGCGCCGAGCTCGACGACCTTGTTGTCGGCGTCGACGAAGACCACCTTGGGTTCGTACACCCGCGCCTCGGCGTCGTCCATCTGCCCGTAGGCGATCAGGATCACCAGGTCGCCCGGCTTGACCAGGTGCGCCGCCGCGCCGTTGATGCCGATCACGCCGGTGCCGCGCTCGCCCGGGATGACGTAGGTCTCCAGGCGCGCGCCGTTGGTGACGTCCACGATCGCGACCTGCTCGCCGGCCAGCAGGTCGGCGGCCTCCATCAGGTCCTCGTCCACCGTGACCGAGCCGACGTAGTGCAGGTCGGCCTGCGTGACGGTGGCCCGGTGGATCTTCGACTTGAGCATGGTGCGGAACATGGCGGTCCCCTTACTCGTCACCGGTGCCGAGCAGCACGGCGGCGTTGTCGATCAGTCGGGTGGAGCCGACGCGGGCGGCCACGAGCAGGCGGGCGTCGCCGTTCTCCGGCGCCGGGCCCAGGTCGGGCGCGCGCAGCTCCAGGTAGTCGAGGTCGACGCCGGGCGCGGCCGCGAGCGTGTCGCCCGCGGCCTTGAGCACGGCGTCCGCGCCCTGGCCGCTGACGTACGCGCCCGCCACCAGGGCGGCGGACAACGCGGTCGCGGCGGAGCGCTCCTCGTCGGACAGGTAGCGGTTGCGCGAGGACAGCGCCAGGCCGTCCGGCTCGCGCACGGTCGGCACGCCGACCACGTCCAGCGGGAAGTTCAGGTCGCGCGCCATCCGGTGGATCAGCGTGAGCTGCTGGTAGTCCTTCTCGCCGAACACCGCGTAGGTCGGCTGCACGATGTTGAACAGCTTGGCGACCACGGACAGCACGCCGGCGAAGTGGCCGGGGCGGGTCCTGCCCTCCAGCTCGTCGCCGAGCGGGCCGGGGTTCACCGTGACCGTGCCACCCGGCGGGTACATGTCCTCCACGGACGGCGCGAACACCAGCCCGACGCGCTCCTCGCGGCAGATGTCCACATCGGAGTCGAAGCTGCGCGGGTAGCGGTCGAAGTCCTCGTTCGGGCCGAACTGGGTCGGGTTCACGAAGAGGGAGACGACGACCACGGTGTTCTGCATGACCTGCGCTTCGCGGATCAGCTTGCGGTGACCCGCGTGCAGCGCGCCCATGGTCGGCACCAGGGCGATGTTGCGGCCGGCCGCCTTCAACGCCCTCGTGACGCGGCGCAGCCGTTCCGGGTCGCGGTGCACCGTCACGTCGTTCGGCGTGTAGTCGTCCTTGGTGAGCGGCTTGGTCATGCTTGTCCCTCAAGAGTGGTGCGGACGTCGGACGCGAGTTCGGGCTTGAGCAGCCCGGCGGCCTGGGCGCGGGCCGCGGTGCGGAGCGCGAGGATTCGGTACGCGGGCAGCGCCTCGGTGTCCGAGAGCACCGCCAGGTGCTTGGCCACGGTGCCCGCGTCGCCGCGCGCCACGGGGCCGGTGAGGGCGCGGTCGCCGTGCCGCAGGGCGTTGTCCAGGGCGGCGGACAGCAGCGGGCCCAGCATCCGCTCGGCGTCCTGGATGCCCGCGCCGCGCAACAGGTCCGCGCAGTCGGCGACCAGCGTGATCAGGTGGTTGGCGCCGTGCGCGAGGGCGGCGTGGTAGAGCGGGCGGGCGGCCTCGGGCACGCGCACCGGTTCGGCGGACATCTCCACCACCAGCGCCTCGCCGACGTGCCACGCGATCTCGTCGTCGTCGGCCGCCGTGACGCCGACGGAGCAGGCGTTCACCCGCTGCACGTCCTCCGCCCGGCCGGTGAACGTCATCACGGGGTGCAGGGCCACGCACAGCGCGCCGAGCTCGGCGGCGGGCCGCAGCACGTCCACGCCCTGCGCGCCGCTGGTGTGCACGACGATCTGCCCGGCGCGCAGCGAACCGGTGGCGACGAGGCCGCGGACGAGGCCCGGCAGCTCGTCGTCGGGCACGGCGAGCAGCACCAGGTCGGCGGTGGCGGCCACCTCGGGCGGTGACAGCACGGGCGCGTCGGGCAGCAGCTCTTCGGCGCGGCGCAGCGAGTCGCGGGAAACGGCGGAGACGGCGCTCACGACGTGTCCCGCCCGGGACAGCGCGGCGCCCAGCACCGAACCCACCCGGCCGGCCGAGATCACTCCCACGGCCAACCGCGCGGGGCGGGGGGTCGCGTCCATGCGACGTACTCCTTCACCGCGGCGTTCCAGTCCCGATGCTCGGGTACCGGACGACGGCCGCGAGCGTAATCCGGTGTCGTGCGGCGGGCCGTCAACTGCGACGAACGCCACCCGCGGCCTTCAGCGCGCCCGGCGCGTCCACCGCGGCCTGACGTGCGGCGACGAGGGCGGCGAGCAGCTTCTCGTGACGTTCCTCCGCGTCGTGGCCCGCGGTGCCGTTGGCCATGCGGTGGCGCAGGAACGCCAGTTCGGTGGCGGCGACCTGGTAGCCCGCGACGGCCTTGGCCGCCTGGTCGCCGACGCGCCGCCGCACCGTGCGCCGCCACCGGCTGCGGCCCTGCAGGCTCGCCAGCAGGGTGACCTCGCTGGAGGCGATCCACTTGTTGGCGGCCATGGCGGGCAGCTGGCCCGCGACGATCCGCTGCTCGCGGCGGCGCTGCCAGACGACCATCAGCACCATGCCGGCGAAGATCGGCACCATGATCAGGAAGTACAGGTTGATGAACGTCGAGCCGGTGCCGACGGTGGTGGAGAAGTTCCACAGCGAGTGCAGGCCGGCCGCGCCGAGGTAGCCCAGGACCGGCGCGGCGATCCGCACGTTCCGGCTCGTGGTCATGGCCGCGATGCCGATCCCGATGCCGGTCATCGACGTGAACAGCGGGTGCGCGAACGGAGAGAGCACCCCGCGCAGGATGAACAGCGCGATCACGCCGCTGCTCAGGTCGCCGAACCCGCTGTCGGAGAAGACCCGGGCGAAGTACCAGATGTTCTCGGTGAACGCGAAGCCCGCGGCCGTCACGCCCGCGTACACCACGCCGTCCACCACGCCGTCGAACTCCTGGCGGCGGCGCAGGAACAGCACCACGATGAACGCGGCCTTCGCGGCCTCCTCGGTGATCGGCGCGCCGACCACGGCGGCGAACGTGCTGCCGTCGCCGCCGTTGATGAGCTGGCCCAGCACGTGCGCGCTCTGGTTGAACACCAGGGAGGTGATCGTCGCGCCGCACGCGCCCCAGAGGAACGCCAGCAGCAGGATCTTCGCGGGCTCCGGCTCCCAGCGGTCGACCCACAGGTAGGCGCCGATCACCGCGAGGACGGGCAGCAGCGCGGCCACCGCGCCGACCATGATCGGCAGCAGGCCGGTCTGCGACGTGCCGAGGCCGAGCAGGACCAGGCCGCACACGCCCAACGCGATCAGGCCCAGGACCGGGAGCAGGACGGTCCAGCGCTGCTGGTCGACGCGCTTGCGGGCGGGAGTGGTCACGGTGGGAAACCTTAAAGGGACACTTGACCGGTGGTGGAGTCGGAAGCCCTGTGGCGGGCGGCGCTGTACGGGCCGACCGGGTTCTTCACGCGTGGCGAGGTCCCGGCGGACCACTTCCGCACCGCGCCGCTGGTGGGTCCTGAGCTGGCCGAAGCGCTGCTCGAACTGCTCGATCGGGTGGACTTCGCGCTCGGCAGGCCACCGCGGCTGGATTTCGTGGACGTGGGCGCCGGCGGCGGTGAGCTGGCCGGCGCGGTGCGGTCCACGGCGTCGGGTGCGCTGGCGGCACGGCTGGTGGTGACGGCGGTGGACGTGGGGCCCGCGCGGTCGGTGCCGGGGGTGCGGTGGACGTCGGCGCTGCCGGACTCGGTGTGCGGGTTGCTGGTGGGACACGAGTGGCTGGACGCGGTGCCCTGTCCGCTGGTCACGGGCCCGTCGTCGCACCCCTGGCTGCGGCGGTGGTGGCCGGTGGGCGAGGGGGAGCGGGCCGAGATCGGGCAGCCGCGGGACGTGGCGTGGGCGGACGCGGTGTCGCGGGTGGCGCACGGCGCGGCGTTGGCGGTGGACTACGGGCACGTGCGGGCCGACCGGGCGGCGGGCCGGTACGCGGCGGGCACGTTCGCCGCGTACCGGGGTGGGCGCCGGGTGGAGCCGGTGTTCGACGGCACGTGCGACCTGACGGCGCACGTGGCGCTGGACGCGTGCGCCGAGGCGGCCGGCGGTGAGTGGGTGCTGGTCTCACAGCGGGACGCGCTGGCCGCGTTGGGCCTGGTCGGCACGGTGCCGCCCGGTGAGCCCGACTGGCTGGGCGCGGCCGCGCGGGCGTCGCGGATCGCCGAGCTGCGGGCCGAGGGCGGGTTGGGCTCGTTCGGCTGGCTCCTGCACGGCGTCGACGTGCCGGTGTCGTCCCTGCTCCCGCCCCTGCCCCCGTGGCGACCCTGAGCCCTACGACGCCCAGGGCGGGGTGATGCGCTGGTCCCCGACCAGGCCGGTGATCCCGACCGACGTGGCGACCAGGACCTTGGCCGGCCCGCCGACCAGCTGGAACTCCACGTGCGGCGGCACCACGACCGTGTCGCCGGGGCCCGCCTCGACGTCGTTGACGGTCACGTGGCCCTCCAGCACGTGGAACACCTCCTCCTTGTCGACCTGGTGCCGTTCGCTCTTCGCGTCCGCGGGCACCTCGACGGTCCACAGGGCGATCTGCGTGCTGCCGCCGTGGGACGGGGACGCGTGGGGGTGGAACAGGAAGCCGTGGCGCTCGAACATCGCTCTCCAAACTGGTCAACCAAGTTGTCTAGTTGCAGACTAGGCGACCGTGGAACCCGTGTCGATGCTGTTCGCCAGAACGTTCCGCGCGATGACCGACCGCTTCCACGAACGGCTGGCCGATCGCGACCTCGAACCACTGCGCCCGGCGCACGGCTACGTCTTCCGCTACCTCGCCGCCCAACCCTCCGCCACCGCCGTCGACCTGGCCGCCCACCTGGGCGTCTCCAAGCAGGCCGCGACCAAGACCGTGGCCGAGCTGGTCGACTGGGGCTACGTCCGGCGGACGCCCCACCCGACCGACCGCCGCGCCCAGGCGCTGACCCTCACCGGCAAGGGCCAGGCCTACCTCCGGTTCGCCGACGCGCTCTGGTCGGAGCTGGAGGACGAGTTCGCCTCCGTCGTGGGCGCGGAACGGCTGGCCGTCGTGCGCGAAGCCCTGCAGACCTACCTCGCCGCCGCCGACGCGGAAGGCATCCGCCCGGTCTGGTGACCGCCGGACGCGACGGCCGAAGACCGCCGGCGGCGGCGACCGGGCCGGGCGAAGGTCGAGCGCATGAGAATCCACGCCCTGTCGGACGACGTGCTGGACCGAGCCCGCGCGCTCGCGGGCTCCGACGCGCACCATGAGTGGCACGCCGAGTCGCCCGGCGCGCCGCTGCGCTGCTGCCTGCGCAAGGCCGGGCCGGGCGAGCCGGTGGTCCTCTTCCGCCACACCCCCGCCTGGGGCGCCGGGCCGTACGAGGAACTCGGCCCGGTGTTCGCGCACGCCGAGCCGTGCGACGGGCCGGCGACCACGGCGGCGTTCCCCGAAGCGTTCCGCCACGCGCCGCGGACCCTGCGCGCCTACACCGCCGAAGGCCGCATCCACGGTGGCGAGATCGCCGACCCGGAGCACCTCGCCGACCGCGTCGCCGCGCTGCTCGACGACCCGGACGTGGCCGCGATCCAGGTCCGCAGCACGTCGCACGGGTGCTTCCTGTTCGCGATCACCCGCGACTAGCTAGCCCGTGGCACCCGGACAGCGGTCCGGCCGTGCGACGATGACCGGGTGGAGATCACCGTTGGCGTGGGCGCCGGTGCACGCCACCTCGGCGTGGACCGGGTGGTCGACCTCGGCCCCCTGCACCCGTCGGCGCACGGCGCGTACCGGTTGCGCCTGGCGGTCCGCGACGACGAGGTCATCACCGCCGCCGCGCCCCTGGTCGGCCACCTGCACCGGGGCGCGGAGAAGCTGTTCGAGGTCCGCGACTACCGGCAGGTGCTCACCCTCGCCAACCGGCACGACTGGCTCGCCGCCTTCTGCAACGAGCTGGCCGTCGCGCTGGCCGTCGAACGCATGACCGGCATGGACGTCCCACCGCGCGCCCAGGCGCTGCGGGTCCTGCTGTGCGAGCTCAACCGGATCATGGCGCACCTGGTGTTCCTCGCGCCGCTCACCGGCGCCCGCGACCGCGACGCCGTGCAGGCCGTGCTGGAGGAGGCCTCCGGCGGCCGGATCCACTTCATGGCCAACCGGATCGGCGGCCTGCGCGAGGACGTGCCCGCCGGCTGGACCGGCCGCGTGCGCGAGGTGCTGTCCACTGTGGACCCCGGTGAGGCGCCGGAGGGCTTGGCGGGCCTCGGTGTGCTCGACCGCGACGCCGCGCTCGCGTACGGCGTCACCGGTCCGATCGGCCGGGCGTCCGGTGTGGACTTCGACCTGCGCCGCGACGACCCGCTGCCCGGCTACCGCAACCTGGACGTGCGCCCGGTGGTCCGCACCGAGGGCGACGCGCTGGCCCGCGTCCGCGGCCTGGTGGACGAGGTCCGCCAGTCCGTCGCGCTGGCGAACCAGTGCCTGGACCACCTGCCGACCGGCCCGGTGAACCTGCGCCTGCCCAAGGCGGTCAAGGCGCCCGAGGGCTCGGTCTACACGTGGGTCGAGGCGCCGTTGGGCACGTCCGGGGTGCACCTCGCGTCCCGGGGCGAGAAGACGCCGTGGCGGCTGAAGCTGCGCACGCCGTCGTTCAACAACGTGCAGGCCCTGTCCGCGCTGCTGCCCGGCACGAAGGTGGCCGACCTGCCCGCGGTGCTCGGGTCGTTCGCCGTGGTCGTCGGCGACATCGACAAGTAGCTAGTCCTCGCGGCGACGACGGCGGCGCGGCGAGTCGCCGCCGCCGAACGCGGCGAGCAGCTCGCTGACCGACTTGCCGTCCGCGTGCGCCCCGGCGGGCTCGGCGGGTTCCGGCGCGCTGCGCCTGCCGGCCGGCTTCGGGGTGTCCTCCCACGAGTCCCAGCGCTCCTCGGCCCGCCGCCTGCCACCCGGCTCGGCCGCGGGCTCGGCGGCCCGGCGACGGCCCTCGGGCGTCACGGAGGCCGACGCGGAATCCGCCGAACGACCGCCGATCGACTCCGGCGAGGCCACCGGGCGGTGCCCGCCGGTCAGCTCGGCCGCACGGCGCGACCGACGCGCGTCGTCCTCCACCTGCGCCGCCACCGGGACGTGCTCACCGGTCAGCTCGGCCCGCGTCACGGGTCGGCGCACCGGGTCGGGACGGCCCACCGCCCGCTGCTCACCGGTCGTGCCGATCCGACGACCGGCCTCACCACCGGCGACGGTCCGCTGCTCACCGGTCTGCTCGGGACGGCCGACGGGCCGGTGCTCGCCCGTCAGGTCCGGCCGCGCCCCCGGCCGGCGGCCGGGTTCGACCGGGCGGTGCTCACCGGTCACGTCGGCCCGCGCCGCGGGCCTGCGCGCCTCCACCGGGCGGTGCTCGCCGGTCAGCTCCACCCGAGCGGTCGACGGTCGGCGGGGTTCCGCGGGCACGGAGCGCTGCTCGCCGGTCGACTCGGTCCTCGGCACGGCCCGCTGCTCACCCGTCCGCCGCACGGCGGCGCCGGGGCCCTCGGGCCGCCGCACGGGCTCCTCGGCCAACGCGTCCCGGCTGATCATCTCGGTCCGGTCGGCCACCCGGCTGCGCCGCTGCACGGTGTGCTCGGTCTTCGACGGCTCGGCGGGCCGACCGGCCGGGGCCGCCGGCGGGGCCAACCGCGCCGCCACGTCCCGGCTCACGCGCTCCGTCGGCTCCTGCTTGGCCGCCTCCCGCCGCACCACCACCGGCGGCGTCGGGCGGGCCTGGGCCGCCGCGCGGGCGGGCTCACGGCGCACCGGCTGCGCCTGCTCGCGCCGCGCGGGCTCGGGGCGGGTCGGTTCGGGACGCCGAACCTGGTCCTTGCGCGCGGTGTCGACGTTGACCCGCTCGATCAGCTCGGTCCGCTCGACCCGCTCCACCTGCGGCGTCTCCGCGGTCTTCTTCGTCACCGGCACGGCTGGACCGGCGTTGATGATCCGCTGGTCACCCACCGCCATCAACCGCGACTGGTCGGACAGGGCGCGCATCCGGGTCGACTCGGCGCGCAGCGCCACCCGCTCGACCAGCACCTCGCCGCCGAGCAGGGCCTCCAGGTTCTCCCGCAGGGCGCGCAGCTCGCCGCGCAGCGCGTCGAGGTCGTCCTTGGCCTCCTCCCGCACCCGCTTGCGGGTCTCGGCCTCGACCTCCAGCTCGTACTCGCGCCGGGCGGCGATCTCGCGCTCCAGCTCGAGCTCGTAGACCGACTGGAGGTCGGCCACCTCGTCCTCGCGCTCGGAGACCTGCTTGCGGTAGCGGGCCGCGAGGAACGCGCCGACCAGCGCCGCCCACAGCGCGGCGACCACGGCCAGCCGCAGCCAGCGGGCGTTGTCGCTCAGCACCAACACCGCCGCGGCACCCAGTGCGAGCGTCAATGCCGCTACCAGCAGTAGTCGCCCAGAGCCACGACCGTGATCTTGCTGCTCGTCATCTTCCGACGCGCCTCGCCCGGTCATGGCGTCTACCGTACCGGTCAGTTACCCGATTGAGACCTCGGCGTCCGTATCTATTGATCGAGATGCGGGTCGTCGGGCGTCTTGCAGCACCGCTCCAGCCACAACGCGGCGGCGATGAGCAGCGCCGCGCAGCCGGCGCCGACGCTCGCGCTGAGCACGTCGTGGTCGGCCGCCTCGAACTCGCCGCGCGCCGGCAGCACGTACGCCAGCACACCCGCCCACGCGCCCAGCATGATCGCGCCGAGCAGCGACGACGCCTTGGCGAACGCCACCGCCCGCGCCGCGGTCAACGGCTCCACGGGCCGCGCGCCCGGCTTGCGCAGGATGCGGGCGCGCAGCGAGAACGCCAGCCACAGGTTGACCACCGCGATCACCAGCAGGGTGAACCCGGCGAACGTCGGCAGCGGCGGCAGCGTGTCGTAGGCGAGCCTGATCAGCAGGTGCGCGAGCAGGCCCGCGACGAGTCCGGCGGCGAGCAGGTCACGGGGTTTGGTGAACCTCACCCCTCCATCGTCCCCGACTACTCGACCAACGCGGTGTCGCGCCTGCCGAACAGCGACAGCTCCGCCAGCCACGGCCCGGGATCGGTGTCCCAGTCCAGCGCGCGGACCTGCTCGTCGTCACGCCGCCCGCCCAGCACGCGCAGGAGTTCGAACGACGACGTCCGCAGCGCGCCCGCCGGCTCACCCTCGCCGACGACCCGGTCGCCGTGCTCCAAGGTGATCCGCAGCGCGGGCAGGTGCTTGGCCCGCAGCCGCTTGTCCAGGTCCTGCAACGGCCGCGTCAACGCCGCCCGCACGGCCACGTTGTCCCGCTCGCCCGGCTGCCCCAGCGCGGTGCGGATGTCGTGCTCGTGGGAGATGATCTCGGCGATCAGCACGGCGCCCATCGGCGAGTCGAACAGCCCTTCGGCGATCTGGAAGTTCCGCTCCCACTCGACCAGCAGCTCGCCCAGCGTGCGGCCGCGGCGGTCGTGCACCTGCCGCTCGCCCCACGAGCCGTCGTCGACGCCCTCGAACCGCCGCTCGGTGAAGTCGCCGAGCCCACCGGCCAGGTGCGCGACCACGTCCCGGACCGTCCACCCCGGGCACGCCCCGACCGGCGCGTCGGGATCGCCGCCGGTGACGAGGCTGATGATCCGCCGCCGTGCGGCGTCGTAAGTGACCGCGTTGCTCATCGCGCCACCTCCGCGCCCACGCTAACCCCGCTTCGCGGACACCGCAGCGCTGATCACCTCAGGTGGAGATCATCCCGTCGGGTGACGCCGCCGAGGTCGAGACCGGCGAGCAGGTCGCGCGCCGGGCCGTGCCCCGGCACGACCGCGTCCGGCTCCACGTCCAGCCACGGCGCCAGCACGGACGCGCGGTCGTGCGCGCCGGGGTGCGGCAGCAGCAGTTCCGGGTCCGACGACCGCACGCCGTCCACCGTCACGACGTCCACGTCCAGCGTGCGCGGGCCCCACCGCAGCTCCCTGACCCTCCCGGCGGCCCGCTCCACCGCCTGCCCCCGCCGCAGCCAGCCCCACTCGTCCACGTCACCGGAGACGATCAGCACCGCGTTGAGGAAGTCGGGCTGGTCGGTCACGCCCCACGGCGCGGTCTCGTACACCGGCGACGCCGCCACCAGCACGTCGGCGAACCCGGCCACCGCGAGCCGCAGGTAGCCGAGCCGGTCGCCCAGGTTCGAGCCGAGCGACAGCACCGCCCTAGTCACGCGTGCGCCGGATCGTCACGGCGACGTCCTCGAACGCCAGCGGGATCGGGGCCGACGGCTTGTGCACGGTCACCTCGGTCGCCCGCACCCGCAGGTCGGTCATCACCTCGTCGGCCACCTTGCCCGCCACCGTCTCGATCAGGTCGTACGGCCCACCGGCCACGATCGCCGCCGCGCGCTCGGCCAGCTCGCCGTAGTGCAGCGTCTCCCGCAGGTCGTCCGTGGCCGCCGCGCGCGACAGGTCGAGCCACACCGTGACGTCGACCAGGAAGTCCTGCCCGTCGCGCTTCTCGTGCTCGAACACGCCGTGGAACCCGCGCACCCGCAGGCCGCGCAACGAGATCCGGTCGGAAGTCCCGCCCACCTCCGCCGAGCCACCCGGGTCAGTCGGCACGTCCCCGCCTCCACGCCCGCGCCACGGCCACCGCGTCCAACGACCGGTCCACGTCGTGCACCCGCACGCCCCACGCGCCGACGAACGCGGCCAGCGCCGACACCGCCGCCGTCGCGTCCTCCCGGCCGTCCGGCGCCCGGTCGCCGAGCAGGGCGCCGAGGAACCGCTTGCGCGACGCGCCGACCAGCACCGGGAAACCCAGCTCCAGCAACGAGCCGAGGCCGTGCAGCAGCTGCCAGTTGTGCGTGGCGTCCTTCGCGAAACCCAGCCCGGGGTCGAGGATGATGTCGTCCGACGCCACACCGGCGGCCAGGGCGGCGTCCACCTGGCGGCACAGCTCGTCGCGCACCTCGCACACCACGTCGTCGTACACGGCCAGCCGGTCCATCCGCCTGCTGTGCCCGCGCCAGTGCATCAGCACGTACGGCACGCCCGCCGACGCCACCAGCGGCGCCATCGCCGGATCGGCCAGCCCGCCGGACACGTCGTTCACGATCGACGCGCCCGCGTCCAGCGCCGCCCGCGCCACCTCGGCCCGCGTGGTGTCCACGCTGACCGGCACGCCCTCCGCGACCAGCGCCCGGATCACCGGCGCGACGCGCGCGGCCTCCACCTCCGGCGACACCCGGTCCGCGCCGGGGCGCGTCGACTCGCCGCCGACGTCGATCAGGTCGGCGCCGCGGCGGAACAGCGCCACGCCGTGCGCCACCGCGTCGTCCAGGTCGAGGTACCGGCCGCCGTCGGAGAACGAGTCCGGGGTGACGTTGAGCACGCCCATCACCACGCAGTGCCCCGGCCTGGGCACGCTCACCGCAAACGTCCCTTGATCAGCTCGATCGCCTCCGACCGCGTCGACGCGGAGTCGCGCAGCAACCCGCGCACCGCCGACGTCGTGGTCCGCGAGCCCGGCTTGCGCACGCCGCGCATGGCCATGCACAGGTGCTCGGCCTCGACCACCACGATCACGCCGCGCGGGTCGAGCCGCCGCATCAGCGCGTCCGCCACCTGCGACGTCAGCCGCTCCTGCACCTGCGGCCGCTTGGCGTACAGGTCGACCAGCCGGGCCAGCTTCGACAGCCCGGTCACCCGGCCGTGCTCGTTCGGGATGTACCCGACGTGCGCGACGCCGTGGAACGGCAGCAGGTGGTGCTCGCAGAACGAGAACATCGGGATGTCGGTGATCAGCACCAACTCCTCGTGGCTCTCGTCGAACGTCTTGGCCAGCACGGCGTCCGGGTCGGTGTGCAGGCCGGCGAACAGCTCCCGGTACGCCCGCGCCACCCGCGCCGGCGTGTCGCGCAGCCCTTCGCGCTCCGGGTCCTCACCGCACGCGAGCAGCAGCTCGCGCACCGCAGCCTCGGCCCGCTTCTGGTCGAAGGGTGGGCGCGCGAGACCGGCCCCCCCGTTGACGGAGAGGCCGGTCTGGTCGATCGCGGTGCCGTGCTCGGTCACGTGCGGTTGTCCGGGTCCGTGTCGAAGGACCGCTTCCCCGCTTCCGCGTCCGTCGGCTCCGGCCGCCACTGCGGTGGCTGCGGTGCGCCGCCGGGCGCCGTCGCGGGCGTCCACCCGGGAGGCGCGCCGTAGTTCGGCGGGCCGGACGACGGGTGCTGCGGCTGCTGCTGCGGGTAGGCCTGCGGCTGCGGGCTCTGGGGCAGCACGCCGTTGTGGCCGTTCGGCGGCGTGGGCACCTGGTCCTGCACGCGCGGTTCGGCGTCCAGGGTGTCCTCGATCGCCGGCGGCCACGGCTCGCCGCGCTCCTTGGCCAGTTCCGCCGGGGTCTTGACCGGCGGCTTGTCCGACGGGGTGCGGTGGCCGAAGTCGTTGAACTTCGTGATGCGCGGGCGCTTCTCGACCGCGGCGAAGATCCGCTCCAGTTCCTTCTGGTGCAGGGTCTCCTTCTCGATCAGCTCCAGCGTCAGCGCGTCGAGCACGTCGCGGTAGGTGTTGAGCACCTCGTACGCCTCGGTGTGCGCGGCCTCGATCAGCTCGCGGACTTCCTCGTCGATCTCGTGCGCGACCTCGAGCGAGTAGTCGGCCTGCCGGCCCGCCGTGCGGCCGAGGAACGGCTCGCCCTGCTCCTGGCCGTACTTGACCGCGCCGAGCCGGGCGGACATGCCGTACTCGGTGACCATCGCGCGGGCGATCTTGGTCGCCTGCTCGATGTCGTTGGACGCGCCCGTGGTCGGCTCGTGGAAGACCAGCTCCTCGGCGGAGCGGCCACCCAGCGCGAACACCAGCCGGGCGATCATCTCGGACCTGGTCATCAGGTCCTTGTCCTCCTCGGGCACGGAGAGGGTGTGACCACCCGTCCGGCCGCGGGCCAGGATCGTGACCTTGTAGACCGGGTCGATGTCCGGCATCGCCCACGCGGCCAGGGCGTGCCCGGCCTCGTGGTAGGCGGTGATCTTCTTCTCCTTCTCGGAGATGATCCGGCTCTTGCGGGCCGGACCGCCGATCACGCGGTCCACCGACTCTTCCAGCTCGAGGCTGCTGATCACCGTGCCGTTCTTGCGCGCGGTGAGCAGGGCGGCCTCGTTGATCACGTTGGCCAGGTCGGCGCCGGAGAAGCCGACGGTGCGCTTGGCCAGGCCGTCCAGGTCGGCCTCGGGGGCCAACGGCTTGCCCTTGGCGTGCACGCGCAGGATCTGCTTGCGGCCCTTCAGGTCCGGCGCGGACACCGGGATCTGCCGGTCGAAGCGACCGGGGCGCAGCAGCGCCGGGTCGAGGATGTCGGGCCGGTTCGTCGCCGCGATCAGGATGATCCCGCCGCGCGAGTCGAAGCCGTCCATCTCCACCAGCAGCTGGTTGAGCGTCTGCTCGCGCTCGTCGTGCCCGCCGCCGAGGCCCGCGCCGCGGTGGCGGCCGACCGCGTCGATCTCGTCGACGAAGATGATGCACGGCGCGTTCTGCTTCGCCTGCTCGAACAGGTCGCGGACGCGCGAGGCGCCGACGCCGACGAACATCTCCACGAAGTCCGAGCCGGAGATCGAGTAGAACGGCACGCCCGCCTCGCCGGCCACGGCGCGCGCGAGCAGCGTCTTGCCGGTGCCGGGCGGGCCGTACAGCAGCACGCCCTTGGGGATCTTCGCGCCCAGGGCCTGGTAGCGGCCCGGGTTCTGCAGGAAGTCCTTGATCTCGTAGAGCTCTTCGACGGCCTCCTCGGCGCCCGCGACGTCGCTGAACGTCGTCTTGGGCATGTCCTTGGACAGCTGCTTGGCCTTGGACTTGCCGAAGTTCAGGACGCGGTTGCCGCCGCCCTGGGAGTTGTTCATCATCCACATCAGCAGGAGCAGCAGCAGACCCAGCGGGATCATGTACAGCAGCATCTGCATCAGGAACGAGTCCTGCGTGACCTTGGTCTCCACGACGGGCTTGTTGCCCGCCTGGTCGAGGATGGTGAAGACCTCGTCCGTCGAGCTCGCCGGGAACTGGGCGCGCACGCGGTTGCTGCCCTCGACGGTCACCCCGTCGTTGAGGGTGAGCTTGAGGAGCTGCTCCTTGTCCTCGATCGTGGCTTCCTTGACCTGGCCGTCCCGGATCTGTTGCAGTGCCTGGGACGTCTTGATCGGGGTGTAGCCCCGGTTGTCGTCGAAGAGCACGTTGAAGGCGTAAAAGAGCAACAACACCGCCACGATCCACAGCAGCGGGTTGCGAAGCAGGCGCTTGCGGTCCATGCACTTACGGCCGGCGGGCGGCCTCGACCCTCCCTGACTTGTCGACGGGCGTAGACGGGCACACCCGTCCGACCAGACTACCGCCCATGGCTCGGGCGAAGCGCTCCGCGTGCGGGCCCTGTCGCGTCTTGCCGGACCAACGGGCGAGGGGCGTCCGGTGTTCCCGTGGTGACCGCGGACACGGATCCCAGGTCAACCAGGTTCAGCCGGTCGACTGACTCGATCGTGAACCGGCGAGGGCTCGATCCCGTAACCACTCACGAGGGGTCATCCCGCACTAGCAGGTAGCGACAACGCGAGGACCACTCGAGTGACGTAGAACACGAGAGTTTGTCATGTGAGTGAGCCGTGTCATCCTCGGCAACCAACCGAGTGTTCCTCGCCCACCCGAAAGGGTGAACACCGACCGAAGGTACGAAGCATGTCAGCTCGCAACCCGGACCGCCCCGGCCGGCTCCGCCGCGTCGTCCTGCCCGTCGGCGCGCTGCTCGGCGTCATCGCCGCCGCGGGCGTCACCGTGGTGGCGCTGCGAGCCACCAGCGGACCCGAGTGCAAGGGCACCCTACCGCTCAAGATCGCGGTGACCCCGGCGATCGAGGAGGTCGTGCGCGGCGCGGCCGACGACTACCAGGCGACCCAGCCGATCGTGGACGGCAAGTGCGTGCAGGTGCAGGTCGAGGCGCGCGGCGCCGCCGACGTGGCCAACGAGCTGCCGACCGCCCAGATCAACCCGCCCGCGCTGTGGGTGCCGGACTCGTCCATGTGGGCGGCCGAGACCCAGCGGCAGGCCGGTGACGAGGGCGCGGAGGCGCCGCGGCTGGACATCCACGACCCGCTGGCGAGCTCGCCGCTGGTGATCGCGGGCTCGGAGCAGGCCATGACCGCGCTCGGCTGGCCGATCACGCCCGTGACGTGGGCGAAGGTCGTCGACCCCAGGGTGCCGGTGACGCTGAGCGACCCGACCACGTCCACCGAGGGCCTGGCCACGCTCGCGGTCATCCGGGCGCAGCTCGGCAACCCGGACGGCACGCCGAAGCCGGAGCTGATCGGCGCACTGCTGAGGGTCGGCCGCAACGCCCTGCCGTCCGTGCGCGACGCGTTCGGCAAGGTCGTGCAGGGCGCGGACAACGCGCCCGTGTTCACCGCTTCGGAGCAGTCCGTGCTGTCCGCCAACCGCACGGCCGGGTCGCGCCGGGTCGTCGCCTCCTACCCCAAGGAGGGCACGGTCTCGTTCGACTACCCCCTGGTGCGGGTGAGCCGGTTGAGCGAGCAGGCGGGCACCGCGCAGGCCGCGGAGGGCTTCGAGCAGGCGTTGCGCACGGGCCGGACCGCGCAGCGGTTCGCCGAGGCGGGCTTCCGCACGCCCGACGGCAAGGCCCCGGGCGGCTGGACGAACGAGGAGCACGGCGTGCGCGGCGACGACGTGGCCGTGCTGAAGACGCCGGACCCCGACCAGGTCTCCGAGCTGCTGCGCACGTGGGGCGCGGTCAGCCTGGACACCCGGCTGCTCGCGGTGCTGGACGTGTCCGGCTCGATGGCCGAGAAGATGAGCAACGGCCAGACCCGCGTCGAGGCGGCCCGGGAGGCGGCGCTGACCGCGTTGGGCATGCTGCCCGACACCTCGGAGATCGGCCTGTGGGCGTTCTCGACGAACAAGAAGCCGCCGAACGACTGGATCGAGCTGGTGCCGGTCGGTCCGCTCGGCGAGCCGATCGGCGGCGCGCCGCGGCGGGTGCAGCTGCAGAAGGGCGCGGGCAACCTGCCCGCCCTGGTCGGCGGCGGCACGGCGTTGCACGAGACGGCGCTGGCCGCGTTCCGGCACGTGCAGCAGACCTACGACCCGTCCAAGATCAACTCGGTCACGCTGATCACGGACGGCAGCAACGACGACATCTCCAGCATCGACCTGCCCGGCCTGCTGGCCACGCTGAAGCAGGAGGCCGACCCGTCGCGGCCGGTGCCGATGATCATGGTGGGGCTGGGCGCGGACGCGGACATGAACGCGTTGCGGCAGATCGCCGAGGCCACGGGCGGCAAGGCCTACCAGGCGATGGAGCCGGAGGACATCCGCGGCGTGCTGCTGGACGGCATCTCCCAGCGCCGCTGCCGGCCGAACTGCTGAAACATTGCCGCTGCTCCGCAGACGGCGGCTCGGTCGCCTGGAAGTCGGTCGTTCGCGCCCTGATTCCCGACGATCGAAAAGCGTGATCGCCGGGAATGAGGACGCGAACGACCGACGCGAC